>JAFUVV010000020.1 GCA_017477435.1 Prevotella sp. | reverse complement strand
ATATCATCGCCGGATGTCTGCCTGTGCATTCCGATGCTCCCGCCCGAATGGATTGTTGTGGGAATGATACGGTATTTTTCATCGTTGTACATCCGCACGGTCATCAACCCTGTTCCCCCGTTCATACCAGGGAATGCTAGCTCTTCTATCTTGTTAAAATCAATAATCATAAGTTCCAATAAATTCCGATTTATCTGTTTCTATGAATCAGCTTTGAAGATAATATGCATATAGTTTCCATTCTCATAGCCGAAGCGCTGTATGAGAGTGGTACCGTCGCAGATAGCTTCCAGCTGCAGGGTGATGCCGTTTTCTGCATGCGACCGGAACGCTATCGGCTATTTCAGTTCGCCCTCCGTAAGCGTGTAATACTGGCTATTGTTGTTAAACTCTATGCGGATATGGTGGTCTGTACCACCGTAGTTCTGGTTCAGCAGCATGACATTGGGGATAAAAGCCCATTTGATGTGCGAATAGTCAGTATCGTAGTCGAAGCCATAGCGGGCAGTGATAGCCTGCGGTGAGGCATCGAAGATAGAGCAAACATAACAGTCAGGTCAGAATGTTCCAAGCCAGTGCTCCAGCTCGTTAAGCCACTGATACTTAAAGGCGAAGCGCTCCTGGCATCCGAAACCATGGTCGCCGTAGGGATACATGAGGAGCATGGTGGAGACCTTGTTCGCTGTCAGCGCCATACAGTATTTCAGACTGTGCTCTGCAGGCACCGTGCGGTCATCGGCAGCCAGCACGACAAAGGCGCGCGGGGTGTTGGCAGTGACCTGCTTCTCAAGACTATAGCGCTGGATGAGCTCCTCCGATGGATTCTTTCCGAGCAGGTTGTCGCGAGTGCCATGGGCATAGTCGAACAGTATGACGGGATAGAGCAGCACGTGGAAGTCGGGACGGTTCTCGGGACTGGTGAACAGCGTAGCGGCACTGGCAGCTAGATGACCTCCGGCCGAGGCGCCCATGATGCCCACGGCATGAGGGTCGACGTTCCACTCATCGGCATGGGCACGCACCTCGCGGATGGCCTCTTGAACATCGCACAGGGGAATCTCGTGGTGACCGCCATTAGGCAGACGATACTTCATCACGATGTAGGTGATGTGCTGGTTGTGCATCCAGTGTGCGAAGCTTGTGCCTTCGTTCACCCACCACTCCGACATATAGCCGCCGCCAGGGCACATGATGATACACTTGCTGCTGGGACGATCGGACTTGTAGATGGTCATACGTGCCTTGGTGACGTTCTTCCATGGCTCGCCGGTGGTCTCCTCTGCGGTGATTCCATTGTCGCCCGGAGCACCATTGGGCCAAAGATTGTAGTCGAAAGACTTCTGTGCCGAAGCACTTAGCACTGCCGCAAAAAAGGCAATAAAAAGAAATGTTCTTCTCATGATAATTCTTGATTTAATGTTCATTACGTTTTCTCTTGCAAAAATACTCTTCTTTTCTCGCAACGGCAAGAAAACGAATGCTTTTTTCAACAGTCCCACGATAAAAATCTTCATTCTTCGTCCTCCATTCGTCATTATTTGCACTAACATTTCACAACCCACTCCTAAGAAGTTACTACATCTCGACATATTTTAAGCCCCTTGACAAGGGGCGGCTATCGCCCGGACTTGTTCGCTCCTTCGAGTCAAAAGACAAGTCTGGAGAAAGCAGGGGTTAATAAAAAAAAACTGTTTTATTTTGTTCTGCTCTCGAATTTATGTAACTTTGCATACACATTATTAATTTATAGCATAATAACATCATGCCGCTGGCTACAACCGAAACAAAGAAACCACTTCTGGGACTTACGCTCGACGAGCTGAAAGCCGTTGCCGCCGACGCAGGACTGCCGAAGTTTGCCGGGGGACAGTTGGCAAAATGGATATACGAGCAGCATGTCACCAGCATCGATGCTATGACCAACATCTCGAAAGACGGACGGCGACAGCTGGAAGATGCCTATGAGATAGGATGTATGCCTCACATTCACCGTCAGGAATCGGTTGATGGCACAGTGAAATATCTCTTCCCCACAAAGAGCGGAAAGAGTGTTGAGACTGTATTCATCCCCGACGGCGAGAGGGCAACGCTTTGTGTGTCGTGTCAGGTGGGTTGCAAGATGAACTGCCTTTTCTGCCAGACAGGCAAACAGGGATGGGAAGGCGACCTCACCGCTGCCGATATACTCAATCAGATTTATTCGCTGCCCGAACGCGAAAGGCTTACCAACATCGTCTTCATGGGACAGGGTGAACCGATGGACAATCTCGACAACGTGCTCCGGGCAACGGAGATACTGACTGCACCGTATGGTTGGGCATGGAGTCCGCGACGCATAACGGTGAGTTCGGTGGGTGTGAAGAACAAACTGAAACGGTTTATCGAAGAAAGCGAATGCCACGTAGCAATCAGTCTGCATGCCCCCACTCATGAAGAACGAGCCGAGTTGATGCCGGCAGAACGTGGAATGAGCATACAGGAAGTGGTTGATTTGCTGAAGAATTACGATTTCTCTCACCAGCGGCGATTGTCGTTCGAATACATTGTCTTCGGTGGCAAGAACGACACCTTGCGCCACGCACAGCAGATAGTGAAACTGCTGAGCGGACTCGACTGCAGGGTGAACCTCATCAGATTCCACCAGATTCCCGACGTGCCACTCCACGGAGCCGACGAAAAAACAATGGAGACACTGCGCGACTACCTCTCCTCACACGGGGTGTTCACAACCATCAGAGCATCACGGGGACAAGACATCTATGCCGCATGCGGACTACTGTCGACAGCAAAAAAGAACGAAAAAAGTAAAACATAAATCATAAAACACAGAAATGGAAAACAAGAAGATTCGCATCGCCATCACACATGGCGACACAAACGGTATCGGATATGAACTGATATTTAAAACATTCGCCGAGACAGAAATGCTCGAGATGTGCACGCCCATCGTCTATGGCTCGCCAAAAGTGGCAGCATACCACAGGAAAGCACTCGACATACCAGCCAACTTCAGCATCATCAGCCGAGCCGAAGACGCTCAGGACGGACGACTCAACGTGCTCACATCAATCGAGGAAGAAGTGAAAGTCGACCTCACACTACCCACCGAAGAGTCGGGCAAAGCAGCAGTGAAAGCACTCGACAGAGCTATCGACGACGGACGAAACGGACTCTACGACGCCCTCGTCGTGGGACCAATGACAAACGCATGCCTCATGGGCGGAAACGAGCACGCCGGAAACATCGCCGACTACCTCGGACGAAAGTTCGAAAACAAGAACGGAGGGCTGACAATCATGAGCAGCTATAAGATGCGAGTAGCATCGGTAAACGAAAATGTTGACATGAGAAAAGCCGTCGGCAACATCACAAGAGGACTCATCGAGAAAAAAGCAACAACGATGTTCACAGCCATGAAACGCGACTTCCTGCTCTCAAATCCGCGGGTGGCACTGCTTGCACTCAACCCGTCGGGAAAAGGAGAAGAAGAAACAAACATCATGAAGCCGCTCGTAGAAGAACTCGAAGAAAAAGGTATCATGGTCTTTGGACCATATGCCGCAGAACAGTTTTTCGGACAAGGCGATTATGAAGCCTTCGATGGAATACTCGCCATGTACGACGACCAAGGCATCGTGCCAATGAAAATGCTCAACACAGACACCGCCACACGACTCATCACAGGCCTCCCCGTGGCGTGCACACTGCCCGAAGTAGACGACATATTCACCAACGCAGGACGATGCATGGCCGACGAAAGCGAACTGCGACAAGCCATATACTGCGCTATCGACGTGGCACGAAACAGGGCAAAATACGACGAAAGCCACAGAAACCCGCTGCCGAAGCTCTTCCATGAGAAGAAAGACGACAGCGAAAAGGTGAGATTTGCAGTGCCAAAAAACAAGGAAACGAAAGCGACAGAAGAATAGGAAATGACGAAAAAGAGTCAGAATCTGTTTCTCATCTTCGGCATCGTGGTGCTCGTCATCATGGTGTTCAACCTCGACTTCGCCGAAGCACTGCGCGGGCTCCAGCACACAGGATACTGGTTCCTCGCCGTGATAGCTCTGTGGGCCGTGCTCTACATGATGAACACACTCTCCTGGTGGCTCATCCTGAAGCATCTCGACAACAACGACGGCGACGACGACGAGAGCAACAACGCCACCCACAACTTCAGCTTCTGGTGGCTATACAAAGTCACCATCTCGGGATTCGCACTCAACTATGCCACCCCGGGCGGACTGATGGGAGGCGAACCATATCGCATCATGGAGCTATCACCATACATCGGGACAGAGAAAGCATCGTCGTCGGTCATTCTCTTCGCACTCACCCACATCTTCAGCCACCTGTGGTTCTGGCTCCTCTCAGCACTGCTCTACGCCGCGCTATTCCCACTCAACATCCTCACCGGATCGATGCTGCTGGCCGTCACCGTCTTCTGTGCAGGAGGAATATGGCTCTTCATCGCTGCCTACAAACACGGCATGACAGTGAAGGTAATGCAGATACTCGACCACATACCGCTTCTCAAGCGCTGGGCACACCCCTTCCTCGAGAAACACTCCGAAAAGCTGTGCGAGATAGACAAGCAGATATCCTCGCTCCACCAGAAAAGCAAGAGCACACTCGTAGCCGTCGTGTCAATCGAACTCCTTTGCCGCATCTGCTCCGCACTGGAGATATTCTTCATCCTGCTCGTCATCATGCCACGCATGAACTTCCTCCACTGCATTCTCATCCTCGCCTTCACCTCGCTCTTCGCCAACATGTTGTTCTTCATGCCACTGCAACTCGGCGGCCGCGAAGGAGGATTCCTCATGTCGGCAACATCGATGGGCATCACCGCAAGCACAAGCATCTTCCTCGCACTCATCGTAAGACTGCGCGAACTGGTATGGACAGGCATCGGACTGCTCATAATCAAGTTAAAGGTAAAAGATAAATGTTAATAGGCGAAGGGTGCAGGATTAAGGCTCAAGGCTATTAGCCGTCACCCTTTAGCCAGCACCCATAATCCATCACCCTTAATCCATCACCCATAATCACACCCAACCATGCATATAGCCGTAGCTGGAAACATCGGAAGCGGAAAGACAACACTCACCACCATGCTCGCAAAGCACTACGGATGGACACCACGCTTCGAAGACGTAGACTTCAACCCCTACCTGGAAGACTACTACGACGACATCCCACGATGGTCGTTCAACCTCGAAGTGTACTTCCTCAAACAGCGGTTCAAAGACATGATGGCAATAGCAAAGTCGGACACGACAATCATACAAGACCGGTCAATCTTCGAAGGCGTGTATGTGTTCACGGCCAACAACCACAATATGGGCAACATGGACGACCGCGACTTCACCACATACATGGAGCTGTTCGAGCAGATGCTGAAAATCATCAAGACCCCCGAGCTCATGATCTACCTCCGGGCATCGGTGCCACACCTCGTGGAAAACATACAAAAGCGCGGACGCGACTACGAGCAGGCAATACAACTGGAATACCTACAAGGACTGAACACCCTCTACGAAGACTTCATCTTCAACAAATACAAAGGCCGCGTCATGGTCATCGACGTCGACAACATCGACTTCCTCCACACACCACGCGACTTCGCAGGCATAATAGACAAAATAGACCGCACCCTCTTCGGACTGTTTACTGATTAACACCCCTAATCCATCACCCTAAATCCTTCACCAAACCATGCACATAGCAATAGCCGGAAACATCGGAAGCGGAAAGACAACGCTCACCAAGATGCTCGCAAAGCGATACGGATGGACACCGCGCTTCGAGCCCGTAGACAACAACCCATACCTGTCGGACTTCTATGCCGACATGCAGCGGTGGTCGTTCAACATACAAGTCTACTTCCTCAACAAACGATTCAAGGAAGTAGTCGAAATCTCACAGTCGACAGACACCATCGTACAAGACCGCACCATCTTCGAAGACGCCAAGATATTTGCGCCAAACCTCCACGCACAAGGCATGATGAGCGACCGCGACTTCGAAAACTACTCCGACCTCTTCGACCTCATGATGTCGCTCGTCAAACTGCCCGACCTCATGATCTACATCCGCACATCCATACCAAACATCGTGGCACAGATACAGAAACGCGGACGAGAATACGAAAAATCCATCCGCATCGACTACCTGCAAGGACTCAACGACCTCTACGAAAACTGGATATCGACATACAAGGGCAACCTCATCATCGTTGAGGGCGACTCGGTGAAATTCGAAAACTCCGACCGCGACTTCCGCATCGTCACCGACATGATCGACGCAAAGCTCTACGGACTGTTCCCACTCACAAGCGAGTAACCCCACACCTTATTATATATATAACCGCCGACAGGAGAGCCGTCCCCCGCAAGAAACGCAGGGAGAAAGCACTCCTACCCCAGTCATGCATCCCTTTCTGCCAAAGCACAAAACCTTTGCACGCTCAGTACATGGCCCCTGTGCTCCGAGTACAACGTTCATGTACTTCAAGTACAAGGCCCATGTACCGACTCCCGACAAGATTCACGCCGATGCAGACGGCACGCTACAGGTCTTTCTTACGGAACCGTCGCAGCGACAACAGGTAGGGCACGACGATCCATAGCACCAGGAGCACGACGGCTGCTGCCGTGCCAAGGGCCTCGCCGAGAAACTGACGGAAGGCTGCGCCGGAATAGCCCATCATGGCCGACGCATCGGTGCGGAGAATCACAAGAAAGCGGGAGAGGTCTTGAGGGTTGAGCATCAGGAGCCACATGACGGGCTTCTCTACGGGCCACTGGCTTAGCATAAACAGGGCATAGAGGCACAAGGCATCGTAGATCATGGTGAGGAGCAGCCATATGAGTATCGCCAGGCCGATGCCCCGGGCCTTGTCGTCGACGTAGGCCACGACAAGCATCCCCGCCGACGAGAAGATCATCGTAGTGACAATGGCCATGAGGATGATGGCGATGGCCGACGACGTGTCGGTGTAAAGGAATATGGGGACTGCTGCTCCAAGGAGCAGCATTGCTGTCATACTCCCGCTGGTGCCGGCATAGAGACTGTTCCATATCTGCGCACGGCGAAGGGGCTGCGCGAGCAACAGGACGATATACTCGCGAGAGTTGTAGAGGTATATCGTCGTGTAAAGCAGCGTCATCAGCGGCACGACGAGCAGTACAAGGTTGAGGATGGTGAGCGAAGCCTTCGAGGCGCTGTCTTCCATCAGCACTGCCGTCCACGTCATAAGGGCGAGCAGCAGGAGGTAGGCTATCAGTATCCGACTGCATATATTGTCGACAAATATCGACCAGGCTATTTTTTTCATAATCGACGGACTTTTATATTATTGGTTCAAGTTTCGCAAGTAGGAGTTAAGGGGAGTTATCGGGAGTTAGTGGTCATTATTCGCTTCGCTCATCAGCAAGCAGTTCCTTTCCCCCTCGGGCTTTGCCCTCGGACAGTGACCGTTGGTTCGACCACGGGAGTTAACAGACATATGCAATTCTATTAAAACAGACATATGCAAGTCTATTGTCCGCTTACTCCGGCGAGCGTAGCGAGCTAACTCCCGTTAACTCCCGATAACTCCTAAGTGAGCGAAGCGAATAATGACCACTAACTCCCGTTTTTTCGCCGAAGGCTCAACAGTACGTTCCTCCTGAAGTTTGGCACTTAAACACTTCCACCACCGCCTTGGCGATAGTGTCTGCATGTGTCTGTGCGAGCAACTCGCCGACTTCCTTGTGCAGCACAATGCGCCCCTCGTCCATGAGTACCACCTGCGTTGCCATATCGTCAAGATGGCTGAGCATGTGGGATGTGATGAAAATCAGCTTGCCGTTGTTCTTCTCTTTGATAATCTTCCTGTGCAATATTTCGGCCGAGAGGGGGTCGAGGCTGGCGGCGGGCTCGTCGAGAATGAGTATGCGCGGGGAGAACATGAAGGCGAGCGAGGCGCTGAGCTTTTGCTCCATTCCTCCCGACAGCGTGCGGGCAGGCCTTTCGGCAAAGCTGCTGATGTTGTAGGCATCGTACAGTTCCATGTCGCGTTCCTCGCCGTTCTCCCTCACCGACATTATCGCCTCAATGGTCTGCGCCACGGTCATATTCTGAGGGAAACTGCCTTTTTGCGGCATAAACCCTATCTGCCTGCGGCATTCGGGATTGTCGGCCACTGCCATTCCATCGATTGTCACCGTGCCGCTGGTGGGCGTGACAAGGCCGAGCAGGCATTTCATGAGAGTTGTCTTTCCGCAGCCGTTGGGGCCAAGGAATGCTATACACTGGCCGTCGCCGAGCCGTAGGCTGACATCTTTGAGCACGTGATGACGACCGAAATATTTGTTGAGATTGCCGATGGTTATCATATCCGGGTAGGTTTCATCAGGGGGGTGTTGTCGGAATAGTTGTCGGGTGTGATCGAGGGAATCAGCCGCTCGCTTTGCTCCATGAGATTCATAAGAATGCTCTTAAAGAAGAGGAGCACTCCGCTGTTACGCTCGGCAAGCATAGAGAAGAGACTGAGAGGATGGTGTGGAGTGTCGCCAACGCCGTCTTTGTCGAGATCGTAGCCTGAGTATTTATCCCAATAGTTGCCGTCGAACGTGTTGCTGTTGTAAGAACTGTTTGTAGAGATGTCGAACGTGTTACCGATGAAACTGTTCGACACGATGGTATCGTTCATGCTGCTTGCCACCACCCTTATAGCCCAGCCATTGCTTCGGAAGAGATTTGCAGAGAGTCGCAAATTGGTTCCTCCGTCCATCAATATCCCCATCGTGTTATCACTAAACGTATTGTATTTTATCTCGCCATGGGAGATATCTTTAAGCAAAAGCCCGTATGACGATCCTCCGCGATTCTGCTCAAATATGTTTTCATACATCTGCACATCATGGGTATACATGACAGCCACGCCGGCCAGGTTGCAATAGAAGCGGTTGCGGCGATAGACATTGTGGTGAGAGAACATGAAGTGGAGTCCATAGCGCTCACACTCCGACACCTCGTTGTGCTCTATCAGTGAGTTGTACACAAACTCAAGATATATCCCGTCGCGGTTATGCCCCACTCTGTTATAGGCTATATATATGGAATCGCATTTCCAACAATGGATGGCATTCCCCATCACCTGCATCTCCATGATATCACTCTCCACACTGTTGCCGGTAATGCGGCAATCGACGCAATTCTGCATCATTATACTAAACTGGTCACTGCGCATCACATTGTTTTTTATAGAGACACAGCGCGAGTCCTTGCACAGTATGCCGCAATAGTCGCGAAGAGAAGAGCGGGCCGAGTTGACTATTCTAAAGCCTTCGATCGACACACCGCTGCACGAGACCGTTATCACTGTCCCCGACTTCCTTGCATCAACTGTCGGCTCGCCAACACCCTTCAGCATTACAGGCTTTGTGATGTTGACACGCTCCAAATACAATCCACGATTAACAACGATACTGTCGTATGGCTGCGCTATATAGACAGCGCGAGTTATTGTCTTGACAGGCATATCTTTGCCAACAATAATTGTCTTTGCAGCCGCGAATGGCAACGACAGCAGCAATAATGCTACAACGGCAGCAATCCTCTTCGGATTCATTATACTTATTATGGGTGATGGGTTATGGGTGATGGCTAAAGGGTGCTGGCTAAAGGGTGACGGCTAATAGCCTTGAGCCTTAATCCTGCACCCTTCGCCTATTAACTTTTTAATCTAATCAGTGTTTCTTTACAAGTATTTCCCACGAGTCGAGCAACTCTGCATTGTTTTGCCTGGCATACTCTGTTGCGACTTCCTTAGATACGAAGGCAGCTACACCACCGTTCATTGGGCTATGGATATCGGCACCCATTACAAGCGATGCCTTCTTTATGTCTACCATCGCATCGGGCTGCACGTAGTCTGCCACATATATCTTCAAGATGCTCTCCATCGAAATGTCCTGCTTCTTTATATAATTGAACAGGCACGACACATCATCGAACTTCATGAAACGCCCTTTGGCGGTTATTATCTCGCATGCGAACTTGGCATCGGTGATGACCATCTTGCATGCCGTACACTCATCAGTACCTGCTTTCACAGGCACAGGCTTGTCGCTCACACTACATGAGACGAGTGACACAAGAAATGTCAACGCCAGCAGTGACACCAGCGTTGACTTTCTTTTCAGTTGAACAAAATTCATATACACACTTTATGCTTTTTTCCTTTTGAACAACTTGTCGATTATCCCGAATTCGTAGAACACCGCAAGTGCGATGAGGAACCCAGATGCAAAGAGGAGGTATCCACCCATGTCGGGTACTGAGAATGCCTCGAAGTTGGCAAGCTTCTTGTAGCCGAACACCGGTGGCTGGTATGCCATGCCTGGAACTTTAATAGGAGCATCCGGAGAGAGATTATGTCCGTAGCTATATGTCCAATAATAGAAGTCGACGAAGCCGAGCACTCCGAAGATGCAGAACAATATGAACGATCCCAGGGTCATCTTCTTGCTTCTTGCTATTGCGCTGAGCAGGAACAATACTGCAAACACAAACAGGATGACAGGCAATGCCTTGAACTCCCAGAAGTCCTCTGGGAATATCTTTGCCATTCCTACGTAGTGGTTGAGATCGTTGATTGAGTCGAGATTTCCTGATATTCCCGACAAACCACCGATGAACAACTGAAGTCCTTCAGGATATTGCGGTGCTATAAGGTCGATTCGCCATACAGGCACGAAAGCACTGGCGGCGGTGATTACTGCCGCCAGTAGCAGCAGTATCATCCCGACTTTTGACATTTTACTTGTTTTATTTAACATGGTGGCCGTTATTTAAGTTCTTTTACAGATTTGTCGTCGATGGTGAATGTAAGTGGAGTAGCGCTTCCTGCAGGCGACACACGGAAGTATCCCTGCATCTCCTGGTGGAGTGCCGAACAGAAGTCGGTGCAATAGAACGGAATGATTCCCACGCGGTTAGGTATCCACTTTAGCGTGCATGTCTCTCCTGGCATCACGAGCACCTCGGCATTGTTGTTGCCCTTCACAGCAAATCCGTGTGGGATATCCCATTCTTGCTCAAGGTTGGTGACATGGATGTAGACCTCGTCGCCCATCTTGATTCCTTCAATATTGTCGGGAGCGAGTCGGGAGCGGATAGCACCTATATATACATCAACACGGTTGCCCTTGCGCTCTACGCGGGCATCGTTGATATTTCTGATCACGTACGGGTTTTTGTTGTCTTCAAGTTTCACGAAGCGCTCCACGTTTGGAGTGATCAGATCGGCCTTTGCCGCCACTGCATAGTGAGGCTCACCGATGGTCGGGAACTCAAGGATGAGTTTCATCTTATCGCCGCTGATGTCATAGAGCTGAGCTGCCTGGCAGAGCTCAGGTCCGGTTGGAAGGAAGCGGTCCTTGGTGATCTTGTTGTAAGCAATCATATATTTCCCATAAGGCTTCTTGGTATCGCCGCCCATCACAGAAAGGTGACCGATTGAATAGTAAGTCGGTATGCGGTCGAGTATCTCCAGATCCTTGACTCTCCACTTCACGACCTCTGAGCTTACGAAGAAGCTTGTGTAGGCATTGCCATTGTCGTCGAACTCGGTATGGAGCGAGCCGAGGCCAGGAGACTGTACTTCGCCATGGAGGGCTGCCTCGTACTTGATGACGTTGATGCCGTCGACATTGCCGTCGAACTCTTTATTCTCAATGGCCTGCTGTATCTTTGTGAAGCTGAACACTGGCACGTTGGTAGCCAGTTTGCCGTTACCTACGATATACTCACCTGTCGGGTCGACATCGCATCCGTGGGGTGACTTCGGACATGGAATCAGATACAGGAAGTCGTTAACCTCCTCGGTATCGATTATTTTCACCTTGTCGATTATTTCCGATGAAGCGGTGAGGGTTTCCTTGTTCCAAACATTGTGAGCATATTTAACATTCTCCACCTTGCAGTCGCCCTTTGCTGCATGCTCGGCAGCCTTCTTCCAGTTGACGGCGAGGATATAGTCCTTGTCGTTCTTCGACGAATTGATCTCGAGCAGTGTGTGGGCTCTTTCAGAGTTATAGCATGTGAAGAAGCTCCAGTCGCCCGATACTCCCTTGCCGCTATGGCTCAGGTCGTAGTTGAATGGCGGCAGGCGCAGCTGGAAATCGAGGCTGAGACGACCTGTCTGAGGATCGATCTTCACGAAACTGATGTGACCCTTGAAGGCTTCTGCATATTTTGCTATTTCAACGTCGCCGTTGTCGTAGTCGGCGGGAACACTGAAGCGTGTGCCGGCCACAAGATATTCTGAGTTGTGTGTGAGGAACGGTGATGCATGGTTACCAGCAGAGTTAGGCAGCTCGATAATCTCCTCCGTGCGGAAGGTCTTCAGGTCGATACGTGCCACACGCGGAGTGTTGTTGGCATTGATGAATGCCCAGCGGCCGTCGTACATGGCATCGGTCAGAGAGAGTGTCATGTGGTGGGAGTCGTCCCAGGGCACAAAGCCGAACGAGGTCTCGAGCATTGGCTTGGTGTCTTCGCTGTAGCCATAGCCGTTTTCGCCGTTCTGGCTGAACACGGGAATAACCTTCAGCAGACGGCCCGACGGAATGCCATATACCGACACCTGACCGTTGAAACCGCCAGATACAAAATCATAGAACTCGTCGTACTGGCCCGGAGCCACATACGCCTTTTGTGCCGCATCGCTATCGACGGCAGGCCCTGAAGCCTTCGGACGGCACGATGTCATGCCGACACTCAATGCGAGCGCCAGCATTGATGCTGTTGCAAGATAATTAATTTTCATTGTTTTAATAAATTATTTGGTTAAACAATTAGTTTCTTCTGGTCAAGGATCTCTATCCTGCGCCCTCCTACACGGATGATGCCCTCTGCCTGCAGTTCGCCCAGACAGCGCGTGAGCGAATAGCGCTGAATGCCAAACAGGTCGGCCAGGTCGTCGCGGGTCATCGTCAGGCGGACAGTACTGCCGCCCTGTGTCTTCATCTCCGAGCGCAGGTAGAGAATTATCTTCTCACGCACAGTCTGCAGGCTGAGCATGTTGATCTTCTGCGTAAGATACATCACCTTGGTTGCTATCAGACCGATGAAGTTCATGCGAAGACGGCTGTTCTCGTCCATGAGACGGGTGAAATCGTCGGCCCAGATGCGAAGTACCTTCGACGGCTGAAGGGCCTTCACACTCACTGGGAGCCTGTGGTCGGCAGCATAGGGGAACGCTGGAGCAATAAGATCGCCGCACTCAAACCTATCCATCAATATGCGCTTGCCACGGCGGCCTGGCATATAGGCCTGCAGGCAACCATCGACAACAATGTTCATCGACCTGCACTCTTCACCTGCCAGCATGAAATAACGATTGCTGGATATATTAAGTAGCTTGTAGTTTGATTCATCAAGAAGTCGGCTGAGTTCATCGTGTTCCAACTGCTTGAACAATTTGCAGCACATCAGGCTACGTGGCAAATGATCATCCATATGGTGTTAGGGTCTTAGTGTATTTTATTTGGATTTTCAAAAGTAGACAACAAAAATATAGTCAACAAGCACAAATGTTTCATTATACAGTTAAAAAAAATTAAAACTGAAAATCACCATTTTATATTATCCGTCACCCACAAGCCACAGCCGCCACCGGCAAGAATTCTCGACAGTATCGCCATACACATTGTTATATTATACACGCGAGGGAGAACGGCCACAGCACAACCGCAAAACAAAACCAAAAGGATATACTTAAATCAGTACAAAGCCTTTGCACTCACAGTACATGAGCCTTGTACTCCGAGTACAACGTTCATGTACTCCAAGTACAAGGCCCATGTACTGGCTTCTCCCCGTAGCACACACAGCCCCACCCCACCAAAACATTTCGAAAAAAAACTCAGTCTGATCCAAGAAAAAAAGTCAATCTCCATTCATATCCCCACAAAAAAAGATTCTGGCGCAGCATCTTCATGCCGCGCCAGAGTTCATTAATACCTAAACCAATCTTTCCGCTAGCTCTTCATCTCGTTGATTATCATCTGTATATCGGCAGTTGATATCTTCCCATCGCCGTTTAGGTCGTACTTACTATCCTGCTCCGCCTGCGGTTTCTTCATCTCGTTGATGATTATCTGAATATCTGCCGTCGACACCTTCCCGTCGCCATTCAAATCATACAGATAAGGAGTGACAGTAACAACACAAGTAGCAACATGACCACCATCGTTTGTCGTCGCAATAACAATACTCGTCCCATAACCGACAGCAATCAACGTTCCATCTTGCACAAGGCATACAGCCTCATTCGAACTCGACCACTTCACGCTCTTATCTGTTGCATCCTCTGGAGAAATAATCGCATTTAGCTTCGTAGTTTCCCCCAATTTAGTCATGACCACAGAACTACGGTCGAGTTTTATCCCTGTCACATGCTGAATGACTGTCACCTCAATAGAATCTTTAACCAAAGGATTGACATCCGAAACAGCATATACTTTCACCTTACCTGGGTTGACGGCTATCACTTTTGCACTCAATTCGCCTTTTTTGTATTCCACCTTAGCAATATCCTCATATTCAGAATACAATGTCATGGAGTTATCATCAGGATTTGTTGGATTAGTGCTAATACTTATGGTTTTACTTTCATTTATCTCTAAAGACACTAATTTAGGCGTGAGATGAATCTCTTGAATACTATTATCCTCAATTATAGTCATATTTTTCCATCCATCTGCATTCATATATGAGTTTTTAGATCCTTGTGGGACATATACTGTTATATATTTATGATTAGCTGTTATATTAGTTAGAGTGGGAGGAACTGTACTACTCATATGAAAAATAATTAACGAAACAGGAATACTTTCTCCCCAAGTACTTCCAGTATAAGTACATTTATATAGATCTATAGTCTCAATTATCTTAGGAAAATAAATATGAGTCCGTTGCTCTCTTGAATAGTTTAAAGAAGAAAGGTTAAAATATGTAAGTTTTTTAGGTAAGACTATTTTATCCATTCCTTTTGCAGGTGGTAAAAGGCTAACTTCATCTCCATTAGTTTTCGCTGCATACCACAAAAAAGCTCTAGGGCCGATATACTCCAGATTTTCCATTTCATTAAATGGTATATAGGCAGCAGTATCAGGAAGAGTATTACTTAAATGACAGCTAGAAGCATATTGGTATGAATGATAAAATGAACGACTCCCAACATACCTTAATTTATCAGAAGAAATATGCAACTTCTCAATAAAATGATAATATGAATCAAATCCACTCGCGGGGATAGAATCAATTTCTTCACTCAAGAATAAATTATGTATAAATGGGGTACAATTAAATATACTATAACCACGTTCAAAAACGGGATAGCCATCACGGTTCTTATATGTTGTCAAATTTTCGATTTTAGCAGAATGATTTACACCATTGAAATATACCGAATCAATAATTAGGCAATTTAAAGCTCCAACTACCTTTTTTAGATAAGAAGGAAACCTAAAAACCCTTAATGAATCATAAGTTTCTAATCCAAAACAATTTCTATAATTACCACTACCATCTGCGGGTTCATGTGTTCTTTTCCCTCTCCAATTAAGTTCATCTTCTTCTCCTGGGGTTGCTATTCTCACCTCCGACAGGTCTAATTCTCCATTTAGACTTCTGTTATGTATTAACTCCCCAATAAAATCTAAGTCTGTGCTATTTATATATCCCGTGACCTTTAGATTCTCTACCGTCTGCTGGTCGCCATAGTTAATCTTACTCGACAACCACCCAGGAGTCTGACAATCCACAGTCAAACTCTTTGCTTGCGGAAACATACTTATGCACATCGCAAGCGCAATCGTAATTGTAAATAATCGTTTCATAATTATAATCTTTTTTTCTAATAATCATAATCGATTTCTCCCCGAGCTATTCTATCAATATCTCCAATACATTTTAATGTTTGAGAATCAATGCCATATTTGATGATGCCATTAGGGTCGAACCCACCATGTTCAATGACAAAATTCAAAAATGGTCCCCATTCTAATTCTTGTTGTATAGCACATGCTGCTTTTTCTTTCTCATGCTTAGTTCGCGAAACATAATTGCGAAAAGCTTGCTGCAAGAGTTCATTATGCGCCATCCACTCTTCTTTCTTTTTTCCACTCATAATAAAAAACATTTAAGAGATGGCCCCTATTCTCTGTAATAGAATAAATATATTGGCTAATATACAAAAAAAGCGTGGGGTCTTACTTGTTACTCATCCCACACCTGAGGCTCTAGCATTGCCCTATCCGTTGAACGAGCAACGCCGAAGCCCACGCCTGTATGTATATATAAACCACAACAGTATAAAGTCAATAGACTTATACTATTATGATCTGGATATAACATACCCATGGACGTCATTGTTGCTTTATTCTTGACGGATATGGAAATTTGCTAGATTTCAGGTGTCAAGCATAAAGCGCAAAGTAACGCCTTTCTAATATATAGGTCCTCCCCGCGATCCCACCCCTTCAAGGCGGGCTTCGGTAAGAGAACATTGCAAAAGTACGAAGAAAAATATCACGCAACAAACTTTTCTGCCAAAATTTCAGTTGGTTTGGGGAAAAATGTGTAATTTTGTCACCAAATGAATACAAGCGAACTTCAAGAGATAAAAAACCACTACCGCATCGTGGGCAACTGCGACGCTCTAAACCGTGCTTTGGACATTGCCCTGCAGGTGGCACCGACCGACCTGAGCGTGCTCATCGTGGGCGAGAGCGGAGTGGGAAAAGAGATATTGCCAAGAGTTATACACGACCGGTCACCACGTCGCCGTGCAAAATACTTCGCAATAAACTGCGGATCGATTCCCGAGGGAACGATCGACAGTGAGTTGTTCGGACATGAGAAAGGCTCGTTCACTGGAGCCATAGGCGAGAGCGAGGGATACTTCGGCATTGCAAACAAAGGCACCATCTTCCTCGACGAGGTGGGCGAACTGCCACTCGCAACGCAGGCCAGACTGCTCCGTGTACTCGAAACGGGAGAATATATCCGCGTGGGAGGACAGGAGATAAGGAAAACCGACGTGCGCATAGTGGCAGCTACAAACATCAACATGCAGAAGGCCATCAGCGAAGGACGCTTCCGCGAAGACCTCTACTACCGACTGAACACCATCCCCATACAGATGCCACCACTGAGAGATCGCGGGACAGACATACTGCTGCTCTTCCGGCTCTTCGCACTGCAGATGGCAGAGAAATACAACCTGCCGAAGATAACCCTCACCGACGAGGCAAAGCAGATAATGCTCGCTTACAAATGGCCGGGCAACGTCAGGCAGCTGAAGAACATCACCGAGCAGATGTCGGTGCTCAGCGAAGAGCGTGTCATAGATGCCAAGACACTGAGACAGTTCATTCCGCAAGACCCCGAAAGCATGCAGCTCGCACCCGTAAACCACGGAGGGTCGCACTCCTACGAGAGCGAACGGGAGATTCTCTACAAGATATTGTATGAACTCAGGGGCAACATCTCCGACCTGCGTCGCGACATGAACAGCCTGCGCAAGCAGATGGACGACAACTCAAGCATCATCTCGGCAACAAACAACATGCAAGCCATGAGCAACACGACGATAGCCTATCAGCCATCGACGGAAGACGCAATAGCCGAAGAGATAAAAGAACCCGAGACCCTGAACCTGAGCGACCTGGGACGGCAAATGGTGGAGAAAGCTCTCGAGCGAAATGGAGGCAACCGAAAGAAAGCAGCGCAGGAGCTCGGCATAAGCGACCGCACACTTTACAGAAAACTGAAACAATATGGACTCGACAATAAATAAAATCTGCCATGCACTGTGTCTCGCCATCATCGTCATGCTCACAAGCTGCAAGCTGAACCTCGGACTGTTCTCCACAGAATACAAATTCAACGGAGCCAGCATCGACTATTCGAAGACAAAGACAATACAGATAGCCGACTTCCCCATCCGCTCAAGCTACGTATGGGGACCAATGGGACCGATGTTCAACAACGAACTGAAAGACATCTTTGCCAACCACACACGGCTCGAACAGGTGAAGCGCAACGGCGACCTGAAGATTGAAGGCGAGATAACTCAGTACAACCAGCGCAACAAATCAGTGTCGAGCGAAGGATACTCCGCACATACCGAACTGTCGATCACTGTCAACGTCAGGTTCACCAACAACGTGAACCACAGCGAAGACTTTGAGCGCACCTTCACAGCAAGCAAGACCTACGAGACCACACAAAGCCTCAACGCTGTGCAGGAGGAACTCGTCAGCCAAATGATAAAAGACATCACCGAACAGATATTCAACGCTACGGTGGCTAACTGGTAATAAAACAGAAGAATGAACCTCACACATCTCACGCAACACCCCGAAGAGCTGAACAAAGAGACCCTCTATCAGCTTCGCGAACTGGTGGCACGCTACCCATACTACCAGACCGCCCGCCTGCTGATGCTGCAGAACCTATATCTGCTCCACGACTCTTCGTTCGACGACGAACTACGTCGCTCGGCCATATATATCACCGACCGAAAAGTGCTCTTCAACCTCGTTGAGGCTGCCCACTATCAGACGAGAAACGAGACAACAAAGGACGAAGAACAAAAAGAAAAAACAGAAGGAAACCGCACCATAAAACTTATCGACAAGTTCCTCCACCAGACACCGCAGGAAGAACAACCAGCGCCGCAAAAAGGAAAGCGCCAGCCCACATCGGCCGATGCCACTATCGACTACGTGGCATACCTCTTGCAGATGGAAAATGAAGACCCGATACCACAGGAAGAGACTACTGCGCAGGAGATGAAAGGACAAGAGCTAATCGACAATTTCATCAACAAAGAAGGCGGAAGAATACAGCTCAAAAACGAAGAAGAGGGAAAAAAGCAAAACCCAGCACCTCGCAACGAAGATACACCCGAAGAAGGCATCTACACCGAGACAATGGCCAAAATTTACATAAAACAAGGCCGATATTCAAAGGCAATTGAAATAATTACGCAATTAAATTTGGATAATCCCAAAAAAAATATTTACTTTGCAGACCAATTGAGATTTCTCGAAAAATTAGTATTAAATAATAAAACAAAATAAGAAAAAATGTACTTACTATTTGTAATTCTCATTGTCCTGGCAGCCGTGCTCATGATTGGCATCGTGCTCATCCAGGAATCGAAAGGCGGCGGACTGTCGTCAAACTTCGCTAGTTCGAACAGCATGCTCGGCGTACGCAAGACAACCGACGTGATAGAAAAGACCACATGGACTCTCGCAGCTGCCATGGTTCTTCTCAGTGTCCTCTGTGCTCACGTTGCGCCAAAGGCAGCCACAGAGCAGAGCGTGCTTGAGCAATCGGCACCTGCTGCACCATCGACACCGACAGCTGGATTCGGCGCCTCTGAGCAGACAGAAGAAGCCGCTCCCGCAGCCGATGCAAAAGAGGCAACAGCCCCTGCAGAGACACCTGCACCAGCAGAAAAACCAGCAGAGACTCCTGCAAACTAAGAAAAAAAGAGGCTAAAAGTTTGGTTAAACCAAATTATTAGCGTAACTTTGCAACCGCTTTCGACAAATGTCGGGAGCACATGGTGCCCGTAGTTCAGTTGGTTAGAGCGTCAGATTGTGGTTCTGAATGTCGACGGTTCGAGTCCGTCCGGGCACCCACTCCAAAACAAAAGCAAGGCTGCAGAGCCTTGCTTTTGTTTTATCTGCACCCAACAAAGACGACTGGGCAGCTGTCAGCTGATGCTGCGTTACAAAAGAGAAATGTATTGAGGGATAACGACGACATTATCCAAGTTATAGATACCGAACTGACGACTACGCATAATCTTACGAGGGATTCTTTTCACTTATTATATACCTATTTCACTTCGCTCAGGACAAATGTGCTTTCGATGGAGGCGAGGGCTTCCATTTCGCCGAGTTTATTGAGGACAAATTCCTGATATTGCTTCATATCGGAAACTCTAATCTCCAACAGATAGTCGTATGCACCTGAGGTATTGTAGCATTTCGTCACTTCAGGAATACGCATGACATGACGAGAGAAGGCCGAGGCGATGCTGTGGTTTATCTGTTTGAGTTTGACCTTGCAAAAGACAAACAAGCCCAAGCCCATCTTTTCAGGGTCGAGCACTGCCACATATTTCTTTATATACCCTCGTTTCTCGAGCCGTTTCTGACGCTCAAAAACGGGTGTAGGAGTAAGATGAACGGCATCGGCAAGTTCTTTTGTCGTAATCTTTGAGTTTTTCTCAAGAATGTGCAATATCTGAATGTCTATTTCGTCTAATCTATCCATGGTCTCTTTTTTGAAGTTTTAAATAATAATGTAACAGAAGGCTTATTGTTGATTGTCAAGGCTTTTCTTCTGAATATCGCTGATTACTAATCCTGCCAAGGTGAATCCGAAAATAGCAGTAATGTGAGCAATGGTACCATTTATCTGTGCTTTCGACGAGCACCACTCGTGATTGAGCAGACTCTTATCACCAGGTCCTGACATGGCTTTCGGACACAAGCAGCGCTCCGTACCACATGTTGCGTTGTGACCTTTATTCTGGAGCAATTCGTCGGAAAAAACACACTTGAATTTACGTTTGGGGAATTGCCCTTGCGATTTAAATTTCTTCCTTAGAGCCCGCGCCAATGGATCGCCCTGCACTTTCCAAAACTCACTCACACGAATACGCATGGGGTCCATCTTCAGCGCAGCTCCCATCGAAGAGAACAGTCGCGCTTGTGTCTGGCAGGCCATGAGGATGAGCAATGCCTTGTCTTTCAGCGAGTCGATGGCATCGATAATGTAATCGTAGTCACCGATATGGAATTCCTCTGCCGTCTCCTCGTTGAATATTTTCTGAAGGGCAGTAATCTCTGCTGATGGATTAATACTCAAAAGTCGCGTCTTCAAAGCATCGACCTTCACATGGCCTATCGTCTCGGATGTGGCCATGAGTTGTCGATTGATGTTCGTGATGCACACTCGGTCGCTGTCGACAATAGTTAGATGCTTGATGCCAGAGCGCACAAGACTCTCCGCACACCACGACCCAACACCACCCACACCGAACACTATAACCCTGGCACATGCTATACGATTCATAACATCTTCGCCCAAAAGGAGTTCGGAGCGACGAAATAACGCTTTTTCTTTTGTCATAGAATAAAAATAATCACTTTTAGGCATAAAAAACACCTATTTTAATTAATAATTCGTAATTTTGCTCGGAACATATCCTGCCACACGTGACAGATAGCAGAAGATAATTCTAAAAGCAACACTTCAGATGTATGCAAAAAGGATCAAATCTCTGCAACTTGCTGCAAATATAGCAATATTTTCTGAATATAAAACAAAATTTGGCACAAAAGTCTAAAAACTCTAACTTTGCACCATCAGTAATTAATTAAAAAACAATAACTATTAATGACTATGGATACAAAGAAGAACTACCGTTTTGAGACACTTCAAGTGCATGTCGGACAAGAAAAAGCCGACCCCACCACCGACTCGAGAGCTGTGCCAATATATCAGACGACGAGCTATGTCTTTCACAACTCGCAGCATGCAGCCGACCGTTTTGGATTGCGCGATGCAGGAAACATCTACGGCCGTTTGACCAACTCCACCCAGAGTGTGTTCGAGGACCGCGTGGCTGCACTCGAAGGCGGCGTTGCAGGACTTGCTGTCGCGTCAGGAGCATCAGCAGTGACTTACTCATTGCAGAACATTGCGCGGACCGGTGATCATATTGTGGCAGCTGACAATCTCTATGGGGGATCGTTCAACTTGATAACCCACACACTGACCACACAAGGCATATCGAACACAATCATCAACGTGAACGACCTCGATGCGCTCGATAATGCCATACTTCCTAACACCAAGGCTGTGTATGCTGAGACATTCGGCAACCCTAACAGCAATGTGCTCGACATAGAAGGGGTGGCTGCTGTTGCACACAAGCACAACATCCCGCTAATAGTAGACAACACGTTTGGCACGCCATTCCTCATCCGGCCAATTGAGCATGGGGCCGACATTGTTGTACACTCGGCTACGAAATTCATTGGCGGTCATGGCAACTCGCTCGGAGGAGTGATTGTTGATGGAGGGAAATTCCCATGGAAAGACAATGCCGACAAGTTTCCGTCACTTGCCAAGCCCGACCCGTCGTACCATGGAGCCATATTTGCCGATGTTGCAGGAGCGGCAGCTTTCGTCACAAGAATACGTGCCGTCATACTGCGCGACACTGGAGCGGCTATATCTCCATTCAACGCATTCCTGCTTCTGCAAGGACTGGAAACACTAAGTCTAAGGGTGGAGCGTCATGTGGAGAACACACTAAAGGTG
The DNA here is from genome assembly GCA_017477435.1 of Prevotella sp. GTDB lineage: Bacteria > Bacteroidota > Bacteroidia > Bacteroidales > Bacteroidaceae > Prevotella. The sequence goes on along the minus strand of JAFUVV010000020.1, from coordinate 23,431 downwards.
GTTGAATTTCTAAACAATCACCCGAAAGTGAAGAAAGTGAATCACCCTGCCTTGCCATATCACTGCGACCATCATCTCTACGAGAGATATTTCCCCAATGGCGGAGGCTCGATATTTACTTTCGAGATTGACGGAGGACAAGACGAAGCATGGCGGTTCATCGATTCACTCGAGATATTCTCGTTGCTCGCAAATGTTGCCGACGTGAAGAGTTTGGTTATTCATCCTTATACCACCACTCATTCGCAACTCACCGAGAAGGAACTTGCCGAGCAGAACATAACGCCAGCGACAATCAGACTGAGCATAGGAACAGAACACATAGACGACATTATCGACGATCTAAGGCAGGCGCTCAATAGTATTTAAAACGTTGCAGATGCGGCCGACAAAAATATAACAACCAAGAAACTGAACTAGATATGAATGAAATAATCGCGTTTGTGACTGGTCCGACAGACTATAGTGAGGGAAGATTGGTATTATTCAAAATGTAATACAATATATACATAAATATTAAAATATTATGACAAAGATTGCGACACAACTTACCGACCTCATAGGAGGTACACCGCTGCTCGAATTGGGTAAATTCTCTGAGCAGAAAGGCATTCATCGTCCCATTATCGCTAAAGTGGAATTTTTCAATCCTGGCGGGAGCGTCAAGGACCGCATTGCGCTGGCGATGATAGAAGATGCCGAGGATCGCGGTCTGCTCGCCACTGGTGCCACCATCATCGAGCCCACCAGCGGCAATACTGGGGTGGGACTGGCACTGGTGAGTGCCGTGAAAGGCTATCACCTCATCCTCACCATGCCCGACACGATGAGCATCGAGCGCCGCAGCCTCGTGAAGGCCTATGGTGCCGAAGTGCGTCTCACACCGGGCAAGGAGGGAATGGCAGGTGCCATCAGGGCAGCTGAAGAACTGCGCGACCAAATCCCGGGGAGCATCATCCTTCAGCAATTTGAGAATCCAGCCAATCCCGAGCGCCACTATCAAACCACAGGGCCAGAGCTATGGCAGCAGACCGACGGCAAGGTAGACATCTTCGTTGCCGGGGCTGGTACGGGCGGCACAGTGTCGGGAGTAGGCCGCTACCTGAAGGAGCAGAACCCCGGCGTGAAGATTGTCGCCGTAGAGCCATCCACGTCGCCCGTACTCAGCGGAGGAAAGGCAGGGCCGCACAAGATACAAGGCATCGGCGCGGGGTTCGTGCCGAAGACTTTCGACGCCGACGTTGTCGACGAGATATTCACCGTCGATGGCGACGACGCTATCCGTGCTGCCCGCGAGGTAGCCCGCGAGGAAGGCCTGCTTGTAGGCATCTCGTCGGGAGCCGCTCTCCACGCTGCCATCGAGATAGCGCGCCGCGAAGAGAACAGCGGGAAGACAATCGTGGCACTGCTCCCCGACACCGGCGAGCGATATCTCTCCACCGTGCTCTATGCCTTCGAGGAATATCCACTGTAGGAAAGAACTGTGCAAGGACCGACGGGACAAGTCTTCACAAATGGCCATTTGCGCTGGGAGAAACGACCACCATGCCTCCCCAAGAAATCCACACGCCACAAACGGCGCCAGTATCAAAGCCAGATACTACCAGTATCAAAGCCAGATAGCGATGGTATCAAGGCCAGATAGCGACAGTATCAAAGCCAGATAGCGACGCTACCAAAGCCAGATAGCAGGACATCCATGCTACAGGGCAAATGACAAGCCACGCCCGAGGTGGAGACGAACGGCATAGGTGATGCCGAAGAGAAACAAAGAGAGCGATGCAGCCTGACATGGCTACATCGCTCTCTATCTGATGATTAGGGATACAGATGTACGTCTATTCGCCCTTGAGATTCTGACGGAAGAACGTCTCTATCTTGTCGAAAGGAATCACTCCGGCTACGTCGTCGTAGAGATCGACGTGGGTTGCGCCTGGAATGATCATGAGTTCTTTATTTCCCACGACAGCGTTCTCTCCTTCCACCTTCTTGCCTGTCATCCGCTCGAAGGCGTATTCGCTGAAGTAGCGCGAGTGGGCTTTCTCGCCGTGGATGAGCAGCACGGGCGTCTCTATCTCGTGTGCCCAGCAGAGCAGCGGCTGGTTGAGGAACGACTGGCATCCTATCGTGTTCCATCCGTCGTTGGAGTTGCCGCTACGCTTGTGGTAGCCGCGCGGAGTTTTGTAATAATCATAATAGTCTTTCACAAACCACGGTGCATCGTCGGGCAGCGGGTCGATGACCCCTCCTGCACGCTGATATGTGCCTGCACGATAGTCGTCGGTGCGCTGCTGTGCGAGGGCGCGGCGCTTCTCCATGCGCTGCTCGGGGGTGTCTTCGCTCTTGAAATAGCCCTCGACGTTCACCTTCGACATGTCGTACATGGTAGCTGCCACGGTAGCTTTTATGCGTGGGTCGAGTGCAGCGGCGTTGACGGCCATGCCACCGAAGCCGCATATGCCGATGATGCCAATCTGCTGGGGGTCGACATTCTCCTGAGTGGAGAGGAAGTCGACGGCAGCAAGGAAGTCCTCTGTATTGATATCGGGCGATGCCATGCGCCGTGGTTCGCCGCCGCTCTCGCCGGTGAACGACGGGTCGAAGGCTATGGCTATGAATCCGCGCTCTGCCATGTGCTGGGCGTAGAGGCCGCTCGACTGCTCTTTCACTGCGCCGAACGGTCCGCTCACGGCGATGGCGGCCAGCTTTTCGCCCTCGGGAGCGTCGGCAGGGGTATACATGTCGGCAGCGAGGGTGATGCCATAGCGGTTGTGGAAGGTCACCTTCTTGTGGCTCACTTTTTCACTCTTCGGGAACGTCTTGTCCCACTCTTGCGTCAATTGAAGCTTGTTTTCCATTTTCTTGTCGTTTTGTGTGCATGCCACGAAGGCTCCGCCGAGGAGCAGTGAAGCGGCAAGCATGCGGGTGAATATTGTTTTTCTCATTTTCTGTCAACGTTTAGCTATTTTCTTTCCGTCTTTGATAAATATGCCTTTTTGCGGCTCGGAGATGCGACGTCCGTCGATGGAGAACCATTCGTCGGTTGTCTTTCCCTCGGCTGTGACTTCCGCTATGCCCGATGCATCGCCTATTCCGAATTCCACGACGACGCTGCCGCTGCCGAGTGCCGCTTTGAGTCCGTCGGCATTATCGATGCGCCCTATCTGGGTGTAGCTGTAGCTCGTCGTGAATGTCTCGTAGAACACTACCACACAGCTGTTGCCATAGAGCATTATGTCGCCGGCATGTATCGTGCCCGGATTGCTTGCGCTGGTGGGCAGCGACGTGTCCATATAACAGTATTTCTCGTTTCCGTTGAGCTCACTCATGCTGAGTCTGAGTGGCAACATTTTTGCAAATGCCGCAGCAGTAGCATTGTCGGCAAGTGTGGCAGTGAATGTCTTTCCGCCTGCAGTGATTTTCATATTCGATGTAGTTGTTTGTTCTGAGAAAGTCATTTCCGTCAGCCAATTGCCCTCGTGCGTTCCTCCTTCCGACCCGGCTGGCTGTGTATATACATCTCCTCCCGACATACAGCCCAGAAGGAGCATTATCGAAGAGAGGGAGAAACAATTGAGATGGTACTTCATTTTTGTATTCTTTGGTTTTCTTCTGCAGCGTTTTTCCGAGCCTAAATCAGCGAGAAGGCCACGTCCATCATCTTCGTGAACGTTGTCTGTCGCTCTTCGGCGGTGGTCACCTCTCCGGTGATGATATGATCGGAAATGGTGCATATGCCCAAGGCTCTGTTGCCCGAGCGTGCTGCGTTCATATATAGTCCGGCTATCTCCATCTCCACGGCCAGCACACCCATGTTGATCCACTTGTCGTTGTGGGCGTTCTCCGAGTAGAACATGTCGGAGGAGAACACGTTGCCAACCTTGTAACGATACCCCAGCTTGTCGCATGTGTCGGCGGCATGGCGCAGGAGGTCGAAGTCGGCGATGGGTGAGAATGTGCCCGGGAGTTCGTACTGATCGGCATAGCTGGAGTTGGTGCATGCGCCGGCAGCGATCACAAGGTCGCCCAGATGAAGGTCGCGCTGTATCGAACCAGCTGAGCCGACGCGAATGATGGTCTTCACTCCGTAGAAATTATATAGCTCGTAGGTGTAGATACCTATCGAGGGCATGCCCATGCCGTGACCCATCACGCTCACACGCTTGCCATTGTGTGTGCCGGTGTAGCCAAGCATGCCACGCACATTATTAAACAGCACAGGATTTTCCAAGAAATTCTCTGCCATAAACTTCACTCGCAGAGGGTCGCCGGCCATAATCACTGTTTCGGCTATCTCGCCGTATTTCGCTCCAATATGAGCTGTAGGGGTCTTATCCATAATTGTAGTTTGCTATTTTGTTAATACTCTGATATTCGAATTGTTAAATGTATTGTCGAAGAAAAGGCGCAAGCCTAATTCACTCTATTTATCACTTCTTCGCCGGCGGTGAAGACACTGAAGTCGATGTCGACAAACTCTCTGTCGAGGATGATTATCGATACGGGGCGGATGGTGAACGACTGTTTCTCGCCCTTCTTGAAGGAGAACAGGCATCCGTATTTCCCTGTGTGCTCGCCTGGCCGTGTACTAAACTCGCCTACGGAAACTGGCTTGAGTTCTGTCTCCACGTCGGTTTCGGGCATGACACAAGCTATCACGAAGCTCTTCCCGAAGTCTATTTCCGTCGGTTTGCCCTTCTCGCCCATCACTGTTGCCGCACCGAAGTACTTGTCGAACTCTTCCCGAGTGGTTATCTTCGAACTGGCGAGGCTGTCCTGATTGTTCTTGAAGAAGTAGCCATGTGCTTCCACAAAGGTTATTTCCGCCGGTTTGCCTTCTTTGTCTTTCGCTGAATCGTTTGATCGTTGCGTGCATGCAGAGAGAATGAAAAGGGCTGCAAGCAAATATAAAATATTCTTCATCTTGTTGTTTTTTAAAAAGTAAGACTGTTTGGGTAAAGGTATATATGTTGTTGCAAATTTAATCATTATTTGCTCGAAAATGTGTTTTTTTTCGAATTTTTCGTATTTTTGCGCATAAATTAATAAACTCACTCACTATGAACAAGATTTTCACAGCAGCAATCATCGCATTGCTCCTTGGCATGGCATCGTGCTCTCCGTCGCAGAACGACAGTAAGAAATCCGGCGAGACAGCCTCGGCACCGAAGGTGTACGACGAGGATGTCAACCCATTAACCCAGATCGACGAGGCCTTGTCGAAGGCTCAGGGCGAAGGGAAATTCGTTGTGTGCCAGGTGGGAGGCAACTGGTGCCCGTGGTGTCTGCGCTTTGCCCAGTTTGTGAAAGACGATGCAGACATCAGTAAGACCATAGCCGACAACTTCGTCTACATCCATGTGAACTTCAACCCGCGCAGTACGCAGTCGGAAGAAAAGACTGTCTTGGCAAAGGAGATGATGCATCGCCTAGGCAATCCGCGGCGGTTTGGCTTCCCGGTATTCGTCGTTCTCGATGCCGAGGGCCGCGTGCTCCACACTCAGGACTCAAGCTTCCTCGAGGAGGGCGAGGGCTACGACAAGGAGAAGGTGCTGCGCTTCTTCCAGTGCTGGACACCGGAGGCGGTGAAAGAAGCTCAGAAAGAATAGACCGACGGCAATGATCTGTCAAAATACACCTGCGGCTGCTATGCGAATAAAGTCATAGCAGCCGCAGGTGTATTTTATCTTCCGGCGAGTCATCTTCCTATTGGAAAGACGGCTATCATTCTTTCTCCAGCTCGATGATGCGGCTCGACATGTCGGAGCCCGTGAGCACTTTCAGTCCGATTTTCATCAGGTAGTCGCCGGAGTAGGTCTTCCCGTCGCAGGCGAGCGACGATTTCCGTCCCGACGGAAGGAGTATTTCCTTCACGCGATACAGCCCGTCAGCGTCGAGTCCCTTCAGCCTCGTGGGGAGAATCTGCTCGGAGAATCGCGGATGGATGTCGTAGGCATAGACGAGCGAATGGCTGCGGTCGTTGCTCACACGTTGCATCACGCAGTGGTTGCCCTCGTAGGGGGAGACGAGACGATAGAGGTCGGGGGCGTAAATGAGCGGTTTCAGGCGGTTATACTCGCGTATGGCCATCTGGCAGTATTCCAAGTCCTGCTTCGACAGCGACTTCAGGTCGATGTCGAACCCGAGCTTATAGGGGAAGCATACATCTACGCGGAACTTCACGCTGGCACGCCGGTTCCAGTTGGTCACGTGCGAGCACATGGCCTTGGCGGGCATGAACTGCGAGAATCCCCACTGTATGAAGAGGCGCTCCACGGGGTCGGTGTTGTCGGAGCACCAGAACTCTGTGAAGTAGCGCAGGGCCTGGAAGTCGCAACGGGCACCACCGCCAGAGCACATCATGATGTACAGATCGGGATACTTCTGCTGCACGCGGTCGAGCACTTTGTACAATCCGCGCACGTAGTCAACGTAGAGATTCCCCTGATGCTCGCCCTCGTAGTGGGAGTAGATGTTTGTGATGGGGCTGTTGCAGTCCCATTTCATGAACTTCAGCCGTGGGTTCTCTGTCATCAGATTGTCCACCACGCCGAAGACATGGTCTTGTACCTTCGGATTTGAAAGGTCGAGCACAAGCTGGTGACGGAAATAATAAGTCTCTCTGTTGGGCTGACGCAGTATCCAGTCGGGGTGTTGCTCGGCCAGTTCACTCTTCGGATTCACCATCTCGGGCTCTATCCATATACCAAACTCCACGCCTTTCTCATTGGCGGTCTTCACCATATATGGCACTCCGTTTGGCAGCTTCTCGCGCGTTGCCTGCCAGTCGCCGAGGCCCGCACGGTCGTTCGAGCGGGGATATTTGTTGCCGAACCATCCGTCGTCGAGCAGGAACAGGTCCACCCCCAGGTTTTTGGCTTCGCCGAAGAGGGTTGCCAGTTTCGGCTCGTCGAAGTCGAAATGGGTGTTCTCCCAGTTGTTCAGGAGCGTCATGCGGTCGTCGCCGGCCTTGTAGAGCGAGTGGTTCAGCGCCCATCGCTGGAAGTTGCGGCTGCCCTCGCCCACTCCATTCTGACTGAGAGTGAAAATGAACTCCGGCGTGCGGAACACCTCGCCGCGAGGCAACAGATAGGTAGACGCGTCGGGGTTGATGCCGCTGATGACGCGCAGCTCGTTGTCGTGGTCTATCTCGAAGGTAAAGCGGAAGTTGCCCGTCCAGCCCAGCGTGCCCATGAGCACGGTGCCGTGGTCCTCGCTCACCGGTCCGCCGATGCCCACCTCGAAGAACGGCTGAGCAAAGTCGGCAGCACGCGAGCCGAGGCGGGTGTCGATGATCTTCTTGCCAAACTGCAGCTGCTGGCTCGACATGACCATCTCCTTAGCCCAGTCGGCAGCAAACTGTGTGAGATAATACTCGCTGGCCTCGAAGTATAGCATCGACGATCCATAGCGGGCGATATACACGCGACCCTTCTCCTGATGGCTGATCTCGGCATACTGGCATATTACGTTCTCGTGCTCATAGGCCAGATAGTGGAGCACCACCGTGACGGGGTACACCTCGTCTTTCAGCGTGACGATCGTCTCCGTCCCGCCGGCGATGGCGCGCTGGGAGTGGCCCGAATACTTCAGCACCGACACCGAGTTGCCGTCGGCATGGCGTATCTCGAAAGGTGCATCATAGAAATCCTCAGTGCCCAGTACGGGATAGACCTCGTTGCCGTGGAACACACTCGACGTCACATTAGTGCGCGGCATGTCGAGCGAAGAGAGGTCGACCACCGAGGCAAGGCGCTCACCAAGATAAGTCTGATAGAGACGGCCGTCGTCCTTCACACGCATAACAAGCTGAGTGTTCTCAGTCACTACGTTTATAACCTCTGCTCCAACAACCTGCAACATCGTGCAGGCAAGGAGAACGACTGTAGAAAAAAGTTTTTTCATAACTTTCCAGATATTTCGACTGCGAATATAATAATAAATAAGGAGAACAGAAAATTTTAACGGCACATAATTCTATTTAAGCCACAAAAAACATGAGCCGACACTATCAAAGCCAGATAGCATTACTATCAAAGTCAGATAGCATTACTATCAAAGCCAGATAGCGACACTATCAAGCACAGATAGCAGAACTATCTACGCTTGATAGTGAACGGCAATAAATATTCTGATGGATTTGGTGAATTCAACTAAATCGACTAACTTAGCACCCTGAATCGTTTATCACATAACGCAAAACTGCTATGACAAAAGACATTTACTTCGCCGGAGGGTGTTTCTGGGGCACAGAGCACTTCTTCAAGCAGATAAACGGAGTGGTGGCGACCGAGGTAGGCTATGCTAACGGACACACCGAGAACCCTACTTACAAAGACGTGTGCACCGACAAGACGGGCTTTGCCGAGACGGTTCGCGTGAGCTACGACACCGAGCGGGTGAGCCTGAGATTCCTTATAGACATGTATTTCCACGCCATCGACCCCACATCGCTAAATCAGCAGGGGCACGACAAGGGTACACAATATCGCACGGGCATCTACTATACCGACGACAGCGACCTGCCTATAATAGACAGTGTATATGAGGAGAAGCAAAAGGAATGCTCTGAAGAGTTTGTCGTAGAGCGGCTGCCACTGAAGAATTTCTATACCGCAGAAGAGTATCATCAAGACTATCTCGACAAGAATCCCGACGGCTATTGCCATCTGCCGCTGTCGCTGTTTGAGTTCGCACGTAAAGCCAGGGAGAAGAAGTGATAGGTGATAAGTGATAAATGATAGGTAATAAATAACAAAGAACAACAACAATATGAAAACTTGTAAGATAATTATCGCTGCATTCTGCATCATGCTGTCGCTCCTCGGATGCGCAACCGCTGAGAGAGGAACACAGGCTGACGCCGATTTCTTTACCAATCCGCTGCTCGAAGTGGGCCCCGATCCGTGGGCTATTTATGTCGACGGCTACTACTATCACATACAATCGAGGCACGGGCAGTTGGTTCTTAGGAAGACGCACGACATAACTGACCTCCGCAATGCAGAGAAGAAAACCATTTGGACACCTACCGATCCGTCGAACAGCAAAGATCTTTGGGCTCCAGAGATTCACTATCTGCAGGGGAAATGGTATGTCTATTACGCTGCCGACGACGGCAACACCGACAACCATCAGCTCTACGTGCTCGAGAATGCGAGCCGCGATCCGATGCAGGGCGTGTTCACAATGAAGGGCCGCATAAGCACCGACCCCGACAACAACTGGGCTATTGACGGCTCGGTGATGGAGCACGGCGGCGAGCTGTATATGGTGTGGTCAGGCTGGCAGACACGTCGCATTGACACCGAAACGCAATGCATCTACATCGCACGTATGGCAAACCCGTGGACACTGAGCTCGGAGCGTGTGCTGATATCAAAACCCGAACTTGAATGGGAGCGCAGATACATAAACGTCGACGGCACATATCCCGGGCATGTAATCTATGTAAACGAAGGCCCTCAGCCGCTGAAAAGTCCCGACGGCAAAAAGATACACATCATTTACTCGGCAAGTGGCTGCTGGACTCCATACTATTCGCTTGGCTGCCTCACTGCCGATGCCTCAGCTGACTTGCTAAATCCTGCATCATGGAAGAAATCACAGAAGCCACTCTTCAAACAGTCACCCAAAAATGGCGTGTATGGCACAGGTCACAACTGCTTCTTCAAGAGCCCCGACGGCACTGAGGATTATCTGTTCTATCATGCCCGCGACACTCAAATGGACCCTCCCGGAAAGGGTGACACACGCTCACCACGATGCCAGAAATTCACATGGGACAAGAATGGATACCCCGTCTTCGGAAAGCCATTGCCCAACTCGAAAAAACTCAAGAAGCCCTCAGGCACGAGAGTAATTGAGAATTGATTATTGATAATTGATTATTATGATTACCTGAAATTGAGGATTGAAAAAACCTCGAAAAATTTCTTCATTTTTCAAAAAATTCTTCATTCTTCATTTTTCATTCTACATTTTATTTACTACCTTTGCAGCCGATAACGTTATCACACCCGGGGTTGACTGGATTTGACAGCAAGCTGATGTGGTACGTAAGCACGCGGAGCGTTGATGGCTGACTCCTTAATCACAGCTCTCACTAAATTTAATTGGCGAAAACAACTACGCTCTCGCTGCCTAATCGAAGTATAGTAGATTACTGGCTTAATTCCGTCACGAGGTGATGGAACGAGACGTCGCTCCGATGATGTTGTTCCGAATCAGAAGATCAAGCGGCGCAGGACAATCGGAAATAGTCTGTCAGGGCCTCGACTGAGGGATGAAGATTTAGAGGATAAGGCGCCGGCCCGGTGGTCCAGGTCTTGCCGGCGCACGAAAATGAAGGCTGGAATAAGCGTGTAGAAAGCGTATGGCTTCCTTGTTTGGACGCGGGTTCGACTCCCGCCAGCTCCACAGAAAGAGGTCGCAGAATTTGTCTGCGACCTCTTTTGTTGTATCTTTCCGGGCATGAAACCGTGACGGTCACGGCATGTAAGCGTGTCTGCCTCAGCATGTAAGCACGTCTGTTTCAACATGATAGCACATCTGGCCCGGCATGAAGATAGTACAGGCGAGAGTACATGGGCTTTGTACTCCGAGTACATGGCCCGTGTACTGGCAGTACACTGCTTTCGTACTCGAAGTACATGGGCTTTCTACTCTTTCCAGTCGAATTCTCTGATGCTGCCGCGGAGCCTCCATTTTGCCGGTGTGGGGTTGGTCAGCCAGTCGAGGGGCTCTCCTGCGACGGTGTTGGTAGCGGCTATGCGGAAGCATTCTTTTATTGTCTGTCGCTGCTCGGGGCCCATGGCTTCGGGCTGTGCAGAGATGAAGAGCGGCGTTCCGCTGCCTGCGATGAGTTCCATCCACTGCTTGTTGAGCCGCCATGGAACTTTCGTCGTCAGTCCCACGCAGTCGGGGTCGGCGGCGTAGAACGTGTTGTGCTGCGGCATGCGGAAGGCTATCGTGTTCACTCCCATTTTCAGTGTGCGTGCCCATTCGTTGCCGCTGGTGTCGTCGCCGGTGCGCTGTATCTCGAACAGTCCTGCTGCGAGGTGCGACACGGTGTTGCAACCGATGAGTAGTATCTTTCCTGCTGCCTTGCGCAGGTGGCTGTAGAGGTTGAGTATAACCTCGGCATTGGTGAGCTTTCGGTTGTTGAAAGTCCAGTTTCCCCACGTCATGTCGCCCTCTCGGAGCATCTCGAATCCCCAGCGTCCGAATATGTCGAACGTGGAATAGTCGTGCTTCACCATCTCATATCCCCACTTCCGGTAGGTCTTGAAGCACCGGCTGATGTAGTCGAGGTTTTCGTCTATCGTCGGGTCGAGAATGTTGCTCCGTCCGTTGCCGTTTTTGTTCATCATGCGGAGCGAGTCTTTTGTGTCGTGTGCTGCGCAGAGTGGCCGCATCCATAGTCCCGGTCTCATGCGCCCGGAGCGTATCTGCTTGGCCAGTCGGTGCATGTCGGGGAAGTTTTTGTTGGGCGTATAGAAGTTGTCGCTCCAGCTTGCGGCGCTTGTCGATCCCGGTGCGTAGCATGCCCATCCGGCGTCGATGACGCAGAAGGGGAGGTTGCTCACGTCGGGAATGGCGTCTTGCATCATGTCGACGGTCTGGAGGATGAGGCGGTCGGAGTTGTTGCCATAGGCGAAGTACCAGTCGTTGATGCCGTAGATGGGAGCCTTGGGGAGGCGTGGGGAGTCGCACATCATCTTGCAGAAACGTGTGAGGAAGGCCATTGGTGTCTGCCCTGCGGTGCTGTCCATCCAGATGATATCTGCCATCTTCAGCGTGCGGCTGCCGAGGCTGACGCCGTGAGTACCGTTTCTGACGTCGAGCACGAGCTTCACCTGTGTGGCCGTGCGGTGCCATCGACAGAAGGCGCGGCATCCGGTCTTCACGCCCTTAGCGTGGCAGTGGCTGCCGTCGTATTCGGCATAGTACCACGGCATGATGCGCTCTGCCGACGGGCTCTTCCACGCCAGGTCGCCGTATCCGCGCTCCCAGTGGTCGCCGAGGACGCGGGCAGAGGGCGGGGCAGGCTCGTTCCAGGTCATGGTTATGTACTTCACGGGCTTTGAGGGAGAGCGGAGTGTCGTGTAGAGCACGTTCTCCCGGGCACGGAGGTGAACGACTATATCGCCGCAGGTGTGAAGGCCTTGATCGTAGACAAGGTCGTATGTACCGTCTTCGGTCTCTGCGGTGATGGTATCGGGGAGCATCACAGGGGTAAGGCTCTTCCATGCCTTCGGCCCCGCTGCGAGCAGGTGCGACATATCGCTGAAGGCGTCGGCCGAACGGCTACCCACTACAACGGCGCCCGACATGAGGGCGGCACGCTTAAGGAAATCTCGTCTGTCCATGGGTGGAATTGATAATTGAGAATTGATAATTGATAATTATGATTACCTACAAATTACAATTGATAATTGAGAATTTATACGTGTTGTTGGGTTTAGGAAAAATTATGATTACCTGCAAATGATAATTGAGAATTGATAATTGATAATTATGATTACCTACAAATTACAATTGAGAATTGGGAATTGATACGTGTTGTTGGGTTTAGGAAAAAATATGATTACCTGCAAATGACAATTATGATTACTGTCGCGGTTTATGGACTTCGCTATTTTCTGTACTGCCAGTGCTTATCGCCCTACTGATTCATTGCCCTTAGGATGAAGTCGACGATGGGCTGCGGGTTGTTCAATGAATGGGGATGATGGCCTACTGACGGTTTATGTATCACCTGTATGGGCTGTCCGAGGCGGCGCATTTTTTCTTCGAATATCTTTGTGTTGTATTTATACTTCACTCCAGTATCGCTGTCGCCGACCACATGGAGTATTGGTATGCGTGCTTTTGCCATCTTCGCGGCGTGGTCTAACGGGTTTCCGTGCCACTGCAGGGCCTCTGCTTCGCTGGCAAATCCGTAGGCTTTGAGCATCTTCTGCGTGTCGCCGGCGTTCTCGGCGAGGCTCATGGGCCACTGCTTGATGTCCATCACGGGTGCGTCGGCATAGATGCATGCCACCTTCTTCGGGTTGCGGGCGGCCCAGTTGTAGACTATCAGTCCGCCCCGGCTCATTCCTTCGAGGGCCATCTTGCGGCTGAATCCTGCGGCGGTCATGCGTTTATAGAACGCATCCCAGCGCTTCACGGCCTGCTGGGAGCCGTAGAGGTCGCTGACGTCGCAGTAGGCCACGTGGAATCCTCGCTCGAGGAGGTCGATGTCGGTCTGTGGCTCATGGCCCCAGAAGCGTGCTCGCCATATCCACGGACGGCCTTCGGCGACCACCTTGGGCTCTACTATCTTACAGCTTACACCGTCGCTCACGAAGTCGTAGCCAGTGTATCCGTGGAAGTTGAACGTCGTGGCGCCCTGCTTGTAGAACGGCTGTGCTGCTGCATCGACGGCCTTCCCGCGCTCGAGGGTCATCAGGTGGTTGTAAGCTTTCAGGGCCATACTGCCTGCTCCGAGAGCCGAGGGGTGGAGCTTGTCGGGCATCACGGCAGCGTCCCACGTGTTGCCGAGAACGTTATACATATTTATAATATCTATGTTGTTCTTGTAGGCGAGCTCTTCTATCATTGGTCTGACGTACTGCTCCACATAGTCGCCGCGTATGTCCCAGTCGGTGAGAGGGAGGAAGCAGCGTATGGGCGTGAGCAGTATGACGCGCGGGTGCGACGGCAGGCGGCGATAGGAGTCGATGAAGGCCTGATAGTCGGCCATGAAATCGTCCTTATACTTCCAGTTTTTCGACTTTGTATCGTTGGTGCCAAACTTTATGAGCACGATGTCTGGCTGCCACTCGAGCGACTCTTTATACTGCTGTGTGGTGACATAGGGGAAGTCGCCCTTCAGGAGCATCGTGGTGGCCGAGACGCCGAAGTTGCGCACCTCGTAGCCGTCGCCGAGATACTGCTGTAGCTGAGCAGGATAGTGGAAGTGCTCGCGGTCGGCAATGCCGTGGCCGAAGGTGATACTGTTGCCGATGCATGCCACTTTCGTCTTCTGGGCATGCATGGGCAGTACAGTCATGGCGACGAGCGCAAAGAGAATGATCGAAATTCGTTTCATAGGATAGATTCTGTTATTTCCAAATTAAAAAAGATTGTCTGTCGAGCGTAACCCCCAGCCGGCACGCCGGAGAAACATGCTACAAATTTAATCATTTTCCCTTTTCGGAGAAAATTTCACATGCTTTTTTCGCCTTTGGAGAGAATATTTTCTGTCTGCGGAGTAGTTTCCCCTCGGCTGTCGACGACGGCACGGTTGCGGCCGACAGGGGAATGGGCCGGACAGAGTACACGGGCTTTGTACTCCGAGTACATGGGCTTTGTACTGGCAGTACATGAACGTTGTACTCGAAGTACACGTGCCATGTACTGTCGGCAGGAGATACCACCGCCGGTCTCATCTCTATGAACAAGGCAACAAAAAGAGGACATGCGAGCCCTGCGTCCCACATGTCCTGCATAAATAAATGTCAACTTAAAAATTATCTTCCGCTTAGCTCACGAAGTCGTCGAAGTCGTCCTCGGGCACATCGGCCTTCGGTTCCTCGGGCTCTGCAGCGGGTGCCTCTTCCTTCGGCTCTTCCTCCTTCTTCTCCTCAACGGCCACCGGCTCGGCCTTCGCAGCCTCCTGCGCCTCGTGCATGCGTATGGCCTCACGACGGCAACGGCTTATCATCATAGCGTTGATAATCTCAGTCACGCCATAGACAAGCAGCGCCCAGCCAAGCATCAGATATGGCATGGAGAAGAGATTCAGCGGACGTATCACCGCCAGTATGCCCACCAGCAGCAGTATCGACGGCATTATCCACCAGCCCCACCCTACCTCTGAATACTTCTTAGCAGCGGCAAGGCCGACGAACAGGTTGATGGCACCAAGGATGAGAATGGCAGCCAGGATGTACATCAGGAAGTCGATGAACGTCGTAGGCATAAATGTGAGGATGGCACCAAGAATCACACTCCCCACCCCGGCAAACGGGAACGACGGCTTCACACCCGCAATGATGCGCCCTTCGGCATCGTAGACAACAGTGTCGGACACATGGCGGGAATCGATGAAATAAGTCGCACACGAGTAAACCCCAGAAAGAAAGAACAACACACCCATCAGAATGATGAGCCACGTGGCCATCTCGTCGTTATACTTCACGAGCAACACGCCCACAATGATTGCGCACAGCGCACGGAAAATAGAACTCTGTAGTAGCTTCATATTCGTATGTAATTATAAGTTTTCGCGTTGCAAATATAACAAAACCAACTCGCAGGGCAAAGAAAAAAGGAGTTTTTTCTGCCAATAGGCAACTTTTTTTTCTTACAAAGTCTTTGATTAACGATTTTTTTACTACATTTGCAGCCGACATTCGAAGCACGACAAACACTCGAAGGTCAGAAAACAGTATTATTTTAACCACTTAATAAAAGAAAGAAGAATTATGGACGACTACCCGGCGGAAAGTAACGATTATTACTTACAGAGTTGAGGGAGACGTCCCCATAGTGGGGCTAATCCTTCAGAAAATTGTTTATTAATCTAGTAAAGAAGGATTAGCAATGAAGACTTACTGGAACTATACCGGAGGGCTCAAAGCACTCCAAGAATGGGAGCCGAACTGCTGGATACAGGTGACGTGCCCCACAGAAGACGACCAGCAGGAACTGCAGGAACGCTTCAACATTCCCGACTATTTCATGTCGGACATCAGCGATACCGACGAGCGAGCACGCTATGAGTACGACGACGGATGGATGCTCATCATACTGCGCATACCATACGTCAAAGAAATACGCTCGCGCACACCCTACACCACAGTGCCGCTCGGTATAATACACAAACGCGACGTCACCATAACAGTCTGCTTCTACGAGACAAACATGATGATAGACTTCGTGAGCTACCAGCAAAAGCGCGGCGTGGGATTCACCGACTACGTCGACATGACGTTCCGCCTCTTCCTCTCAAGCGCTGTATGGTATCTGAAACGCCTCAAGCAGATCAACTCGCTCATCGACAAGGCAAAGCATAACCTCGACCACGACGTCAACAACGAAAGCCTCATCGGACTGAGTCGACTGCAAGACTCGCTGACATACTTCATCACATCCATCAGAGGAAACGAAAACCTCCTGGCAAAACTGAAGTTCAAGCTGCAAGTCGACGAACTCGACGCCGACCTCATAGAAGACGTCAACATCGAGATGTCGCAGGCAAGAGAAACAGCAAACATCTACTCCGACATCCTCGAGTCGACCATGGACACCTACTCAAGCATCATCAACAACAACATGAACACCGTGATGCGTACACTCACCTCGGTCACCATCATCATGATGATGCCCACACTCATCGCGTCACTCTTCGGAATGAACCTCATTAACGGAATGGAAACATCAAAATACGGTTTCATCGTGGCCATCGTCATATCAGTATTCATCGCAGCACTATGCTGGGGATTACTACGAAAGAAACGGCTACTGTAAACGAAAAAAAGAAAAAAATGAAAAATCATTGCGGTTTTTCATTTTTTTTATATAAGTTTGCAGACTACAATAATTTGTCTTCATCACAACGGCCATGTAACAGAACAACCTCACCCAGGCTGACAGCCACAAACACCAACGTGAAAAGACGAAAAAAGAATCTCACCGAATCATAAACCAAAAAACAACGGAATGATGGACTCTCAAGAAAACGTTCTGCAGCAAGAGCAAGCAGAGAATGTAAAACAGCAAGAAGAAGTGGTCAACACTGAAGCACAAGAAACCGTAGCAACAGAAGCACCCGAAGTAGAAACACCCGAAGCAACAGCTCCCGAGACAGAAGCTCCCACTGCCGACACAGAGCAAGAGCAAGAGCCGGAAGCCGAACCCGAGACACCGGCAGAAGAACCAGCACCGGTCGAGGAAAAACCGACAGAAGAAGCACAGCAGAAAAACTATGCTTCAAAAGCCGACGTGCTCGACAGACTAAAAGAAATAGTCAGCGAGGGAGAAACACCACGCAAGGAAGAACTGGACCTGCTGAAGACCACATTCTACAAATACCACATCGCAGAACGCGAAGCACAGCTGAAAGAATATCTCGACGCAGGAGGCGATCCCGAAAAATACCAGATCACACCCGACGAAGACGAGAATGTCTTCAAAGCCGAAATGGCTGTCATAAAAGAACGCCGACAGAAAGCATTCCAACAAACCGAGGCAGAAAAACAGGAAAACCTGAAGAAGAAACTCGACATAATCGAGCAGATAAAAGCCATCGCCACATCGCCCGACGAAGCCAACCGCTCATACCAGACATTCAAAGCCCTACAGCAGCAGTGGAGAGAAATCAAAGCCGTGCCCGCCGAAAAAGCCAACGAGCTATGGCGCAACTATCAACTCTATGTAGAACAGTTCTACGACCTGCTGAAACTAAACAGCGAAGCCCGCGAATACGACTTCAAGAAAAACCTCGAAATGAAGACAAAGCTCTGTGAAGCCGCAGAAAAGCTGGCCGAAGAGCCCGATGTGGTGAGCGCATTCCAACAACTGCAAGACCTACACCAGCAATATCGCGAGATCGGACCAGTGGCAAAAGAACTGCGGGAAGAAACATGGGCACGATTCAAAGCAGCATCAACCGTCGTGAACAAGCGCCACCAGCAACACTTCGAAAACCTCCGGGCACAGGAAGACGACAACCTCGCCAAGAAAACAGCACTCTGCGAAAAAGTAGAAGCCATTGCACAGGAAGAAAACAAAGGCGCTGCCGACTGGGAAAAACACACAAAGCAGATCATCGAAATACAAAACGAATGGAAGACAATCGGCTTTGCACCGCAGAAAATGAACGTGAAGATATTCGAACGCTTCCGTGCCGCATGCGACTCGTTCTTCTCACGTAAGGCCGAATACTTCAAGGAGATGAAGCAACGCTTCAGCGAGAATGCAGAAAAGAAACGCGCTCTCGTGGAAAAAGCCAAGGCACTGGCCGACAGCACCGAGTGGCGCTCGACAAGCGATAAGATGATTGCCCTGCAGAAAGAATGGAAGACCATCGGAATGGTACCCAAGAAGTTGGGCGACCAGCTATGGAGCGAATTCCTCGCCGCATGCAACAAATTCTTCGAGGCACGCAATGCCGCAAACGTCGATACACGCAGCACCGAGCACGCCAACCTCGAGACAAAGCGCTCCATCATCGAGCAGCTGAAAGCCGTGCTCGAAGAGAAAGCCGACGACGCAGAGGAGAAAGTGCACGAACTCATAGAGCAGTATCAGCAGACAGGACACGTGCCGTTCAAGGAAAAAGACAAGATCTACGCCGAATACCGCGAAGTGATGGACAAGCTGCGCTCCGAGCTCAACATCAACACCTCGCGCCGCCGACTCGACAATTTCAAGAACAATATCAAGAATATTGCACGCCGCGGCGAAGATGCCCTCATGGACGAGCGCGGCCGACTCATGCGACGATACGAGCAGATGAAGCAGGAAATACAAACCTACGAGAACAACCTCGGATTCCTCAACGCCTCATCGAAAAAAGGCAACAGCCTCATCGACGAGCTCAACCG
This sequence comes from Prevotella sp., assembly GCA_017477435.1. GTDB lineage: Bacteria > Bacteroidota > Bacteroidia > Bacteroidales > Bacteroidaceae > Prevotella. The sequence goes on along the minus strand of JAFUVV010000020.1, from coordinate 4,835 downwards.
CAAAGTCCAGAAACTGAAAGACGACTGCGAGCTCGTCAGACAAAAGATAAAAGCCATCGACGCCGAGAACACCGAAGAAGAACAAGATTAAGTTAAAAGTTAAAACGTTAAACGTTAAAAGTAAAGAGTCACCCTACGCTAGCCGAAACGCCAGGCAGAAGGGTGACTCTTTTTTAGGGAAAAACCGAGGATATTGAAAATTGATAATTGATAATTATGATATGACTGTGAAATCGTAAATCGTAAAATTGTCAAATCATATAATTGTCAAATCGTGAAATCGTAAAATCGTAAAATGACCAAGCTTTTACTCGTCCGCCACGGCGAAACCGAAGAAAACCTGCGTCACATCATGCAGGGCCAGACACATGGCACCCTCAACGCCACCGGCCGCCGGCAGGCACAAGACCTCAAAACAGCCCTCGCCGGCGAGAAGATAGACGTATACATCTCGAGCGACCTGGCCCGCGCCGTGGAGACATGCCGCATACTGGCCGAGGACACCGGCGCAGCAATCATCACCACCCCACTGCTGCGCGAACGCGACTGGGGCTCGTTCACGGGAAGATACATACCCGACCTTAAAGACGAGCCGTGGCCCGACGACATCGAGACCATCGACGCAATGAAGGCAAGAGCAACTGCCCTGCTCGCAGAGATAAAGCGGAAGCACGAAGGGAAGACCGTCCTCGCCGTGGGACACGGAATAATAAACAAAGCCATACAGAGCGTCTACCACGGCAAACCGATGAACGAGATACCACGAATGAGCAACGGCGAAGTGCGCACACTGACGCTCTGACAACACCAGAAAATCTTTCTTCAGCAACTACAGACAGACATCAGCCCGACCAAGCCTGCCAACATTCATCGTCATTCAATCTTTCCGCCGGCAGTATAAAGCCCATGTACTCGAAGTACAAAGCCCATGTACTCGAAGTACAAAGCCCGTGTACTCGAAGTAGAAAGCCCATGTACTGGAGCCGAATCGCTCTGACGGCGACGACAGGAGACAAAGAAAAGTGCGGACCTTACACTCGCAAGATCCGCACCGCAGTCATTCTATTATCAAATCAAAAGCAAGATGTGTTTTCCCGAAACAATCGTTTTTACTTTCTACTGAAGACTGTGCTATTGCTTATTTATCATTTTACGTTTTACATTCTACGCTCTCTACCTGTGTCCTCCGAAGTGAGAGCCTCCTCCGCGGCTGCTGCCACCGCCGTGGCTTGCGCCTGCCGAGCTGCGCGACCCACCCGAATATGACGAGCTGCGCGATACTGAGGCGCCTGAGCTGCGCGATGGTGTGCTATAGGAACGGCTTGGAGCAGAGCTCATGCTGCGCTGGCTGCTGCTGATGGAGCGCTGAGGAGCGGTGCTCATCGTGCTGCGCTGACGGGCGCCGGAGAACGAGCTGGACTGACGCTGCATGCTCTGCGTCTCTGCTGAACGGCGCATGTCGCTGCCTTGACGCGTCACGGTCTGACGTGTACTGCTCTCGCGCACCGATGGCGACGATGTGCTGCGGTCGAGACTCGGACGCTGGCGCATGGTGGCAGAGCCTTCTGTCTGACGGCGCTCTGCTCCTCCGCCTACGCTCTGACGTATTCCCGTGCCCTCGCCTTGACGGCGCTCGACAGTGGTACCGCCACCTCCGAAGGTGCTGCGCGGACGTGTGCCGTTCTGCACGTCGCGGCCATTTCCGCGAGGCTGCTGCACATCGTGACGCCCGCTACCGCCTGCGCCCTTCATGCTGCCCTGACCACGACCGGGCTCCAGTCCGCGATGCCCGCGCCCGAAGTCGCCGCGATCAAAACCGTCGCGCATACCGAAGTGCTTGCCTCCTTGGTTACCGCCGAAGTGACGGCCGTGGTACCAGGAGCGTCCGCCATTGTGATGCCAAGAATGACCGCCGCGGTATACGTGATAGAAATGAGGACGACCAAAGTAGAAGTAGTCGCGATGTGGATAGCGGGCATAGATTGAGAAGTGCCAGAATCCATCGCGCCAGTAGAGAGGACGATAGAAATACGAAGCATTCAGATATGCCCTATACTGCCAATCGAGCAATATATAACTGAGATCGAGATTACGCTGCTGCCAGTATATTCCGTACAGCTCGTCGTAATTGCTGATGCTCATCAGGTAGTCGAGATTGACTTCATAAGCTGCCTCATACTGCTCGTCGGTCAGATTAAGCTCATAAGCCATCTTGTCTGTGAGAAACAAAGCCTGGCGGCATGCCTGCTCATAACTCATTGCACTTGCCGATACCACTATCGTGGTAAGTGCTACTACGGCTAACAAGAACTTTTTCATAATCGTATATTTTTTAATGTTAATACTTCGGTTTCTTTTCTCTGAGTGCAAAATAAATAATAAGTCACGACCTCCGAAAGGGATTTTCCCTAAACCCGGAGAGGAAAATCCCTATACTTGAAATCATGACCCATTTGGGTTAAAAAGCTATCGCGCGCACAATAAAATAAGATGTGGAGCGTTTAGAGAATAATGACAAAAGTCGACACACACCATAATAGCCTGCCGAGGGGAGTAGCCCTGGCATTCATCATCGTAGCACTGACGGCCGTCGGAGCACGTGCACAGACGACAGACGACAGCCAGACAAGCCGGCCGTCGCTCCTTGGAGGCATCGAATATACCGCTGAAGCCCAGATTTCCGCAAGCCACGGAAACACACCGCTGTGGCTCAACGCCAACAGATATGGTCTCAGTTCCCTCGAGAGCACCAACGGCTATCTCCGGGCATCTGCCATCAGATCGCTCGACGCCGACTCCGCCAAGGCACTGGCCGTGGGCTACGGATTCGACATCGCACTGCCGTTCAATTACACAAGCAACGTCGTCGTTCAGCAAGCCTACGCCGAGCTGCGATGGCTCCACGGCACACTCGCCGTCGGAAGCAAGCAGCATCCCATGGAACTGAAGAACAACCGACTCTCGAGCGGATCGCAGACTCTCGGCATCAACTCACGCCCCGTGCCGCAAATGAGACTCGCCCTGCCCGACTATTGGACACTGCCTCTCACAAGAGGATGGGTGCAGATGAAAGGCCACATCGCCTACGGACGCATGACAGACCAGCGCTGGCAACACGCTTTCACAGAGAAAAAATCGAAATATGTCGACAACGCGCTCTTCCATAGCAAGGCTGGCTACCTGCGCATAGGAGGCGACAGCCGCCGCCAGCCATGGTCGATCGAAATGGGACTCGAAATGGCAGCCATCTACGGAGGCACCGCCTACGCCAAGAATGGCGACGAGATGACACCGCTCATCGGAGAGACAGGGCTGAGAGGATTCCTCCACGCCCTCGTCCCGGGTGGCTTCGACGCTGGGGAGACAGTCTACAAGAACGTGTCGGGCGACCAGGTAGGCAGCTGGGTCATGCGGCTCAACTACGACTTCCCCACCCTCGCTGTGTCGCTGTATGCCGACAAATTCTTCGAAGACCACTCTGCCATGCTCTTCACCGACTACGACGGATACGGCGAAGGCGACGAGTGGAACGAGAAAAAACATTCGCGTTATCTCATCTACAAACTCAAAGACATGCTGCTCGGCGTGGAGATAAAGCTGAAAAACTCGCGCTGGATATCCGACATCGTGGCCGAGTATATCTACACGAAATACCAGAGCGGCCCCATCTTCCACGACCACACCCGCAACATCAGCGACCACATCGGCGGCAACGACAACTTCTACAATCACCACATCTACACCGGCTGGCAGCACTGGGGGCAAGTGATGGGCAACCCGCTCTACCGCTCTCCCATCTACAACACGACCGGCCGCATAGAAGTGGAGAACAACCGATTCATGGCATTCCACCTCGGCATCGACGGCCATCCGTCGCCCACGCTCGACTACCGTCTCCTCGCTACATGGCAAGACGGCCAGGGCACATACCTCAACCCCTACCCCTCGCCGCGGCACAACCTCAGTCTGATGGCCGAAGCCACATACCGGTTCACCGCCAACCCACTGCGCGGATGCAGCATAAAAGCGGCATTCGGTCTCGACCACGGAAAGATATACGGCAACAACTATGGCATGCAAATCACGATATCTAAGACGATGACGAGGTAACAATAAAAAAGACGACAATGAGACGAACGACTAAAATAGGAAAACGATTAATGTTTTTTCATTTATCATTTTTCGTTTATCAATTCATATTCACCTCCTGCTCGCTTGAGATGTCGCATAACGGTCATCTCGACGGCTTCTGGCAACTTACGCGTGTCGACACCCTTGCCAGCGGAAAGAGCGTCGACGTCGGCGACAGGCTGCTGTTCCTCTCCGTGGAATGCGACATGCTGCGCCTTAGCGACCAGCTGACAGCCACCGTCGACTGCTTCTGCCGCTTCGAGCTGGGCAATACGACGTTGCGCATATACAACCCCTGCCGCAACGACCGCCCTAACGGCGACCCGCCACTCACCGATGCCGCACCGCTGAAGCCATTCGGCATCGAGAGTCTCGACCAGACGTTCGACATCGAGCGCCTGTCGTCGGGAGCGATGACTCTCCGCAGCCACGACCTGCGCCTGCACTACTCCAAGCGCTGAGAAAAGAAACGACAGAAAGGGAAAAATGAGTTGAGCATAGAGGGATATACCACAGATTTAGCTGATTTAGCTGATTTTACACCAACTGCTATATTCATCAAACGAGATTTCACAGATTGAGAATGCCTTATTAAGTAACTGTTCAAAATTAATTGTACATAAAATTTATGAATAATTTATGGTCAATTCATGGCAATTCGTGTTAAAATAAAAACACGAATTATCACGAATTATTCATTAATT
>JAFUVV010000003.1 GCA_017477435.1 Prevotella sp. | reverse complement strand
TCTATGATATTACAATCGTCGTTTGGCCAGTTAATCGGATTCATGTGGATATAGTCAGCACAAAACCGATAGTCTCGCTCGTTCCATAATATTCTATCGTAATACCTCGTCTGCCATAACTTTCTATTAAACGGCATCCATTGTTTAGTCTTTACTCCCTCTATATACAAGTGAGTTGTGACTCCCTTAAACCATTTCATAACTGATAGCAGCGACACGGCACCATCAGATTTATTCTGAATAATGCCATGGAAATGATTTGGCATAACTACATAATCGAGGCAATAAACATTTTGAAAGTTTGATTCTATATTTTCGAAAGTATCAGCAATCATCTTCCCTGCATCATTCAATATCATTTCGTCGTTGCAAATTCTTCCAAACAATGGAAGTTTCATATTCACAACAACTGTAACGAAAAACAACGCCTCCGAAGAATAGTCAAATTCTTTCAGACGAATAGAATGGCGATCAAGTTCATAAGGGTTATATTGTATCATATCCCTTGTCCCTTAATCTTAGAGATTGAACCGATAGCCGACGGTGAACATGAGCATGGAGTTATTGCTCTTGCCGAAGCTCGACTTGAACGAGCGTGTCAGTCCGTAGACGTAGCGAGCATCGATGATGACATGTTGAAATTCGTAGCTGATGCTGACGGGCATGTGGAGTACGAACTTCTGTGTCAGATTGCTAAAGTCTGTCTCTATCTCTTCGGCTTTCTTATAGTCGCGTGCACCATCTTCGCCTACGACAAAGGCCTGCTCTTCCCACACACGGCAGGTGTTCACCAGCAAGCTCGGCTGCAAGCCGATGGACACAGAGAAGTTATCGGTGATAAACTCTCGCGCCATGAGCGGCATGCTGATGTAGTCGAGCTTGAGTATGTTGTTATGCACGCCATATCCTGTCTTGTCTTCATTCTCAATGCTATAGTCGTCGAACTTCGCTCCCTGCTGTGTGTAGTACACTCCGGCATTGAGGGCGAAATGGCTGTTCAGCATATACTCGGCATCTATTCCGCAGGCAAAGGCTGGGCGTATATTGGCATCCACTTTAAAATCAGAATTAGATTCTGCCACAAAATACTCTCCGTTGGTTATCTTTGCCAGGTCTACACCGATGCGTGGGATGATAGACAGATGGCCTTCCTTGCCCTGAGCAAAGCACGAAGCCGACAGGGTAATTACTGTCAAAGTGATTAATAATCTTTTCATTTGTTCTTTTTATTTATTTTGTTATTCATATTTGGCAGATAGAAATCAAATCCTGCTTCGTGATTGCACTCCAGCGTACCATCCTTGAACACGAGTTCGCCGCACTGTATCACGGAGCGCCGCAACTCGTAGGCTTGGTTTCCGATATTGCTGAGTGGCGAATGGGGATGAGAGTCGCGCCCTGGATGGGTAAAATAAAAGACATAAGCTTTGTCGCCTGTCACTACCACATCGCCATGCGCTCCCTGCGGACGATCCTGAGGTCTGCTGCTCGCTTCGCCCAAAAGGATGCCTTGCCGCTCCCAATTGCTGAGGTCAGACGAACGATACAAACGGAATCCGTGCCACTCATCGGTTATCATCCAATAGTAATCTTTGAACTGAAACACTTTGGGGCCTTCGCACGCCACTCCGTCTATTGCCTGCTGGCCTTTTGACCAATGAAACAGGTCGTGGCTGTCGCTGTAGAAGGTGTGCGCACCGGCAGTCTCATCTTTATACCATGCCCGCCATGTGCCGTCGGGTTTCTTGAACACAGTGATGTCGATGGCATTCTCGCTGCCTACATCCAGCGGCCCGCGGTATTTCCAGTCCCAGAGGTTCTTGCTTGTGAAATGCACGAGCCGGGCTCTCCCACCCCACTGATTGCGCACGCCTTTGATGTAGGCCACGAAGAGATGGTAGACGCCCTTGTCGTAGACTATCTCCGGTGCCCAGAAGGTGTTGTGACCACGATCTATCTTAAGGTCGAGCGTGCCGCGGTAGTACCACGATGCACCGTTGTCGTCCGACTGGGCAATGCCAATCGGATTGCCATAGCAGTAGGCCACATCGCCTGCCTCTTGATTGGCACGGCGCTGGGTGTAAAGCATCCACCAACATTTCTCCACATCGTTCCAGAACACCACGGGGTCGGCAGCTCCATCGGTGATAGGATCGCGATACATCGGTGCCGGGGCACGATGCTGTTGGGCAATGGCAGGAAAGAACGATGCCACTGCGATGAGAAGGAACAGGATTCGACGTGTCATACAGGTCATAATCATTTAGAGATGCGGAATTTATACGTGTAGTCTTTTTCTTTCTCTATCTCATATTTCTTCATCGGGCCGGGACCGCAGCTTGCGTTTCCGATGCCACGCATCACGCAGTCGAGCACCAGCACAACCTCAGGACGACGAATCTTGTCGAGGTCGTTGCCATATTTCACGTTGAAGAGATCGGGATCGGTGAAGTGCTGCGCGGAGAAGTCGAACGTCTCGTCGGCGGCGATGCTCACGGTCTTGCCATCTTTCGACGAGAACTTCAGCCAGCGTGTGTCGCAACGTTCGCCCATGGTCTGCGTACGGACATAATGCTCGGCCATGTCGCTGACGGTAGTATTGTAGATACCAAGGAATGCGGCATCCTTACGATCGACATAGTTTTCCATCGGTCCACGACCATACCATGCCACGTTCTCATAGGCAGGATTGAGCATCATCTGCAGTCCGAGTCGCGGCAGGTTGAATTCCTTTCCGACACTGAACTTCGCCGTCACATCGACGAACCCTGCTCCACTGACGTTATAGGTGACGGTATATGGTACGACGGTCTTCCCCGCAGTAGTCTCAAGATTTATCACGACATCCATCCCGCCCATGTCCTTCGCAACGTTGTACGTAAATCCTACAACGCGAGTGCGAGTGTCGTCATACCATCGGCGATCGTTGCTGATGTAACGATACCAGTTGAACACCGGTCCTCCCTGCATGTGGAGAATCTCGTTGCCATCGAGGCAGAGGCTTTGCAATTTGCCGTCGATCTTGTCGAACTTCACAGCAATGCGGCCATTTTCAGCACGCAGATAGCGATCTTCTTCCATGAAGACCTTCAGCGGAGCAGCCGACTCTTGTGCTACGGAAAGACGATTATGCTTTTCGCTAATAATAAATTCATCGGAAGCGACGACATGGCCTGCGTCGGTCCAGTTTGTAGACTTCAGCAATGCGACTTCTACATTCAGTGTCACGTCGCAGTCTTTGCTACTGAACAGGTTCTCGTCGATGGGCAGTGTCACCTCGCACTTCTGCCATGGCTTGGTATCGGGCAGTGCTACCTCACCCTGAGCCATCTGCTTACCATCGTGGAGGACGACGTAGCGCAGCTTCATCTCGTTGAGGTTGTAGGCTGTATAGCGATTCTCGAGTGTGAGAACATTTGCGGCTTTCTGATGTATCTTTATGTACTGATAGATTTTCTTCACCTGCAGGAGTTTCGGTGTCACACGACGGTCGGCAGTGATGATACCGTTGCAGCAGAAGTCGTTGTCGTTGGGCACATCGCCAAACGATCCACCAAAATACAGGTTGCCGTTGTTCTCCTTAGGATTGGTGATTGCCTGGTCTACCCAGTCCCAGACACATGCGCCTATCATTCTCTCCGACTTATTCTCGATATAGTCCCAGTATTCTGCCAGATTGCCGATGGCATTTCCCATGGCATGGACATACTCGCAGAGGAAGAACGGCTTTGCAGCTCCATTGCGGTCGATGTCGATCATGTTGTCTATCGAGGGATACATGCGCGAGTCCATGTCGGCAATCTCGTTCTGTCCTTCATAATGAATCTTTCTGTTGTCGAGTTTGCGTATTGCGTCGCGCTCTGCCACGATGTTGTTGCCGGCACCCGACTCATTGCCCAGCGACCAGAAGATGACCGATGTGTGCAGGCGGTCGCGCTGTACCATACGCACGGCACGGTCGACGTAGGCGCTCTCCCACGACGGCGTCTTCGTAATGGTATGATTGCCATGACACTCCTGGTCGGCCTCATCCATGATGTAGAGTCCATAGTAGTCGTAGAGGGCATACATCTTCGGATCGTTAGGATAGTGGCTCGTGCGCACGGTGTTCAGGTTGTGACGCTTCATCAGCAAGATATCCTCAATCATCGACTCCACGGGAACTGACTTGCCATAGACGGGATGAATGTCGTGGCGGTCGGTGCCTTTCAGATATGTGAGCACATTGTTCACGTAGAGCTTATTGTTCTTGATTTCCACTTTGCGGAATCCATGCTTCAGCGATGTGCACTCCAGTGGATTGCCATTGGCATCCGACAATTCGATTGCGACGGTATAGAGGTATGGCTTCTCTGCCGACCAGAGGTGGGGGTTATTCACCTTTATGGTCATATCCTGCACCACATTGTCCTGCCCTGCCATTATATTGGCATTACTTGAGCTGGCACGTCCCACTTCCTCGCCGTCGGCATCGAAGAGCGTGACATCGACCTTTGCGGCTGCACGTCCCTTGCCATCGTTGTTCACAAATGCCCGTGCCGAGAGAGTGACTGATGTGAGGTCGGCATTGAAATCGTCCTTGAGGTCGAAGTCGCGGAAGTGGACCTTCGGACGTGCCACGAGATATACATCGCGATGGATACCGCCGAAGCGGAACATGTCCTGATCTTCGAGGTAGCTGCCGTCGCTCCATTTATAGACCTCAACGGCCACGACATTCTTTCCTTTCACGACATACTTCGTCACGTCGAACTCCGAGTCGTTGTTCGCGCCTTGGCTATAACCTACTTTCTTTCCGTTCACCCACACGTAGAAAGCCGAATAGACTCCGTCGAAGTGGAGGTATATCTGCTTTCCGTTCCAGTCGGCGGGGAGAGTGAACTCCCTGCGATACGACCCTACGGGGTTTGGCTCTTTCTCCATGGTGTAGCCATGTTGTGCCTGAATGAAAGGAGGATTATTGAGGAAGGGATAGGTGACGTTGGTATATAGCGGGGTGCCATAGCCTTTCATCTCCCAGCACGACGGGACATCGATCTCGTCCCACGCACTGACATTATAGGCTGGTTTAAAGAAATTGACGGGTCTGTCCTCGGGCTGCTTCACCCAGTTGAACTTCCACTTCCCGTTGAGGAGCATGTATCTTGACGACTTCGTGCGCTGCCACGGTTGGTCGTAGGCAGGGTCGACGACCATCTCGTCGAACTCTGCAAACGGTATGTGGGTCACATGTCCCGGCAACTTATTGATGCCGATGATGCGTTCGTTTTCCCAATCGTTTGTCGACGATGTCTTGGGAAGTATCATGTTCACCTTCACGTTCGACTTTACGAGCTTCCAAGTGGTCAGTTCTGGTTTTGCCGATGCCTCTACCTGATACACAGGCATTCCAGGCTGTGGAGCATCCAGCAGACCGAGTTTCATATCTGTGGCCACACAGGTGAGCGTATATCCCTCGCCTTGCTTTTTCAGTATCCACTCCTGATTCTTGTTGCCGGGGGTGGTGGTCCACTGTATCACGGTCTGCACCCTGTTCCCGTTGTTATTGTCGAGGGCGCAGAACGATGCACAATTTATTAGCCGGTAGGTATCGCCTTCTATTTGTTGCAATTTCCAAGCCTGGCCTGCTTCGCCTGGCTTCCTGATGCTCACAAACATCGATGCTTCGTTGCTTGTTGAGTTCATATTGTCGAGCACGAGCCCGCCCGGTGTCTGTAATTCATAAGTGGCTGACGGGTCAATCTTCTGAGCCGAGACCATAGCGGCTGCCATCAGCATCAAAAAGGTGAATATGGTTTTTCTCATAGTATATAAGTTTTTTATTATTCTAACGCTTAAATCTTTGATTTATTGCCGAATGACAAAAAAGGCAGAAGATTTTCATTACTCCCACCTCTTTTGTTTTTTCTTAAGTTCCGGTAGTTAAGAAGTTAAGAAGTTAAGCCATATGACTGTCTCTTTTGTTTTTTTTCTTAACTTCCTTGAAGTTGAGTACTTACGAAACTTAATTTTTTATTCCTTGTTTGAACGTTTGCGCTCCAAATGGTCGAGGATGATTTTTCTCATTCTCATCGACTTCGGCGTCACTTCGACGTATTCGTCGGCCTTGATATATTCGAGGCACTCCTCGAGGCTCATCTCCACCTTCGGCACGATGCGTGCTTTCTCGTCGGAGCCTGATGCGCGCACGTTGGTCAGCTGCTTGGCCTTCGTCACGTTGATGACGAGGTCGTTGTCGTGGACATGCTCGCCCACCACCTGACCGGCATAGACCTCCTCACCCGGATCGATGAAGAACTTGCCACGATCTTGCAGTTTGTCGATGGAATAGGCGTAGGCCGTACCTGTCTCGAGTGCTACCATCGAACCGTTCACCCTTCGCTGTATTTCGCCGCGGTAGGGCTGATACTCTTTGAACCGATGGGCCATGATTGCCTCGCCCTGCGATGCTGTGAGCACGTTGGTGCGCAGACCGATGATGCCGCGAGAGGGGATGTCGAACTCGATGTTCACGCGGTCGCCCTGACTCTCCATCGATGTCATCTCGCCCTTGCGGCGGGTGACCATGTCGATCATCTTCGAAGCAAATTCCTCGGGCACGTTGATGGTGAGCTCTTCCACAGGCTCGCAACGCACGCCGTCGATTTCCTTATAAATCACCTGCGGCTGTCCCACCTGCAGCTCGTAGCCTTCGCGCCGCATGGTCTCAATGAGCACGGAGAGATGGAGCACACCGCGACCGCTGACGATCCACTTGTCGGTGGAGTCCTCAAACTGGCTCACCCTGAGCGCGAGGTTCTTCTCGAGTTCTTTCTGCAGACGGTCGTTGATATGGCGCGACGTGCAGTATTTTCCTTCTTTTCCGAAGAACGGCGAGTCGTTGATGGTGAATAGCATCGACATCGTTGGCTCGTCGATGGCAATCGGCGGCAGGGCCTCGGGATTCTCGAAGTCGCAGATAGTATCGCCAATCTCGAAGCGGTCGAGACCTATCACGGCACATATATCGCCCGACGAGACGCTGTCGGTCTTCACGTGGCCCATGCCCTCAAACGTGTGGAGCTCTTTTATCTTCGTCTTCTCCAGGCTGCCGTCGCGATGGGCAACGGTGATCTGCATGCCGTTGGTGAGTGTGCCGCGATGTACGCGTCCCACGGCGATGCGGCCAAGATACGACGAGTAGTCGAGCGACGTGATGAGCATCTGGGGCGTGCCGTCGAGATATTTCGGGGCAGGAATCACCTCGAGAATCTTGTCGAGCAGATAGGTGATGTTGTCGGTCGGTGTGTTATAGTCTTCGCCCATCCATCCTTGCTTCGCCGAGCCATAGACGACGGGGAAGTCGAGCTGGTCTTCCGTGGCGCCGAGGGCAAACATGAGGTCGAACACCATCTCGTAGACCTGCTCTGGCCGGCAGTTAGGCTTATCGACTTTATTCACCACCACGATGGGCTTCAGTCCTATCTGCAGCGCTTTCTGCAGTACGAAGCGCGTCTGCGGCATCGGTCCTTCGAAGGCATCAACGAGCAGCAGGCAGCCGTCGGCCATGTTGAGCACACGCTCCACCTCTCCGCCGAAGTCGCTGTGCCCCGGGGTGTCGATGATATTTATCTTCACTCCCTTGTAGGTTATCGACACGTTCTTCGACAAAATCGTTATACCGCGCTCGCGCTCAAGGTCGTTACTGTCGAGCATCTGGTTGCCCACTTCCTGTCCCTCGCGGAACAGGTGGCCGGCCATCATCATCTTGTCGACGAGGGTCGTCTTGCCATGGTCTACATGGGCTATAATTGCTATGTTTCTGATCTCTTGCATAATCACTTCAAAAAAATCGGGTGCAAAGGTACAAAAAGTCGAGGGCAGAACAAAATAAATCTATTTATTTTTTATGCCGAGACAAAGTACCTTCTTCGTCCGAAGGGAAAAAGGAACAAAAAAATCAATAACTACTTAGTAATTTGTAGGGATGGGCTTCATGCCCATCAGCAAGCACATTTTTTTTATAATTTTGCCGCGATTAGCTGACTTCCCTTTGGGCTGTGTTCCTCCCCCTTGGGGGGAAGGGATGCCCTCCGACCATTGCCGACCATCTGCCGACTATCGCTATTTTCCATTTTTCATTTTTCATTAATTAGTAGGGATGGGCTTCATGCCCATCAGCAACATATCTTGTTATATTTTTGCCGCGATTAGCTGACGGGCATGAAGCCCGTCCCTACAAAGTCCCCACCTAACCTCCCACACGAAAAGCTTCAAGTTAAGGTCCGCAGAGCGGACACATAATAGTAACCGTTGGTCGAGGACCTGCGGATAGCAAGATCTGCCTCACAGCGACTTCGAAGATGTCGCACCAATGCCAGAACTCTTTCCGTCAGTTGAAGCAGTTTAAGAAAAAAAAAGGAGAAAAATGATTGTATTTAGAAAAAAAGTAGTAACTTTGCACCCGCAAATTCGGAAAGTCCGATGCATTCGACGGTGTAAGGCGTTGTGATTAAGGCGCGTAGCACTCGAAGGATGTGATTGCAAACAACCAATTAATCAATCATTTAAAATGTATTTAGATCAAGCAAAGAAAGCCGAAATCTTCGAGAAGTTCGGAAAGACACCTGCCGACACCGGTTCTGTTGAGAGCCAGGTAGCACTGTTCTCCTATCGCATCAGCCACCTCACTGAGCACCTGAAGAAGAACCACAAGGACCACGCCACCGCTCGTTCGCTGACGATGCTCGTCGGTAAGCGTCGTTCGCTGCTCAACTATCTGAAGGCACGCGACATCGAGCGCTATCGTAACCTCGTGAAGGCTCTGGGCCTGCGCTACAAGTAAGAAGGCGACTTTCGAAACTAATGTAAAAAGAAAAGTCCTCATCGTCCACCGCGGATGATGAGGATTTCTTTTTATGCCCGCCGCTCCCAGAAAACAAGACAACAAATTTCACTCTATACTTTCGACCACAGATTTATTTTTTCTATCACAGATTTATTTTTTCTACCACAGATTTCGCAGATTAAACAGATTTTTTTAAGTCACTTACAACTCTATCGATTTCACAGATTGCATCCAGCGTGAATCTGTGAAATCTTTAAGTGCCATGTTGCTTTAAATCCGTTTAATCTGCGAAATCTGTGGTAGAGAAAATACTGTGGTGAAAAAATCTGTGGCCGGTGATATCACCTGTGGGTTTGAGAATCTCTTATTTCTGCGAGTGGTATTTTCACGAAGTCGCGTTCACCAATCAGCGGATGGGGAATCACGAGGTCGGGGTCGGCGATGGTGATGTCGTCGTAGTAGAGAATGTCGATGTCGATGATGCGGTCGTGATAGTGTCCGTCGACACTCTTCTGCGTGCGTCCCATTGCACGTTCTATCTGCTGTGTGGCACTGAGCAGCTCGTGAGGCGACAGCTCCGTCACGACCTTCACCGCAGCGTTGAGGAAGCGATGGCTGCTCGCGAAGCCCCACGGCTCGGTCTCAACGAACGACGAGCGCAGCACTACACTGCCGACATTCTTCTCCAGAAGACGGATGGCATTGTGGAGATTGCGACGGCGATTGCCCAGGTTAGTACCCAGAGAGAGGTATACTTCGTGCATGGAATTTTATAAATGAAGAATGTAGAATGAAGAATGAAGAATTGTTTAATGGAGATAAGCTCGTACGCGATTCTTCATTTCTTCATTCTACATTTCTTCAGTCATTGAGTATGAGCATGGCGTCGCCGTAGCTGCCGAACATGTAGCCGTTTTCTATTGCCAGTTCGTAGGCGTGCATGATGAGATCGTAGCCTCCGAAGGCTGCCGTCTCCATGAGCAACGGCGACTGCGGATGATAGAAATTGGCTATCATCGAGTCAGCGAGTCCGAAATCGTAGGGAGGGAAGATGAACTTGTTTGTCCATCCTTCGTATTCCTTCAGGAATCCGTCGGTGCCCACGGCTGTCTCTGTGGCCTTCACCACGCTCGAGCCCACAGCGCAGATATGGTGGCCCGCTTCCTTGGTGGAGTTGACCATGTCGCATGCCTCGCGGCTGATGAACATCTGCTCGGAGTCCATCTTGTGCTTCGTGAGGTCTTCCACTTCGATGTCGTGGAAGCATCCGAGTCCGCAGTGGAGGGTGATGAAGGCGAAGTTGATGCCTCGTATCTCCATCCGCTTCATCATCTCGCGGCTGAAGTGGAGTCCTGTGGCGGGAGCCGTCACGGCACCCTCGTTCTTTGCAAAGATGCACTGGAAATCGTCCATATCCTCAGGGTCGGCATGTCCGCTCTCCCTGCGGTCAACGATGTATCGTGGCAGCGGCGCCTCGCCGAGGGCGAAGAGTTCACGCTTGAACTCGTCGTGAGGACAGTCGTAGAGGAACCGGAGCGTACGGCCACGCGATGTGGTGTTGTCGACCACCTCGGCAACCATCGTACTCGTGTCGTCGAAGAAGAGCTTGTTGCCGATGCGAATCTTGCGGGCCGGCTCGACGAGCACATCCCACAGACGCATCTCGGCATTGAGTTCGCGGAGGAGGAAGACCTCTATCTTCGCGTCGGTCTTCTCTTTCGTTCCATACAGACGTGCGGGGAAGACCTTGGTGTCGTTGAACACGAAAGTGTCGCCTTCGTCGAAATAGTCGAGCACGTTGCGGAAGTCGAGGTACTCACCCTTCACGGGTTTACCCTTCTTGTCCTTGCGGAGCATGTCGATCTGCTCCGAGCGACGGTGGACAACCATCAGGCGACACTCGTCGCGACGCGTCAGGCGCCAGGTCTCCTTCTCACCATGATCGTTTTCTATTTCGTGGTAAATACTGTGAGGATAGAGTGCTATCCTATCCTCCGGGAGTTTGTACTTGAATTGTGAAAGCTTCATCTTTTATCTATATGAAAAATTTTCCTTTTCCAGTGTCTATTCTATTTCGTTCTCTGCGATCCACTCCGGGAACCGGTCGAAGTCGATGCAGTCGTCGAGTGAGATGCTGCCCGAGCGAGTGCGGCATAGCGAGAGCAGATAGGCCCCGCTGCCGAGAGCACTGCCGATATCGCGGGCCAGGGCACGGATGTATGTTCCCTTCCCGCAGGTGACGCGGATACGGAGCGTCATCTGTCCGGCATCGAAGTCCTCAAGGAGGATCTCGTCGATGCGGATGGGCTTTGCCTGAAGCTCCACCACCCTACCCTTGCGCTGCAGCTCGTAGGCACGGTCGCCGTTCACCTTGCAGGCGCTGTAGGCAGGAGGCACCTGCATGATGTTGCCAGTGAACTGGAGCAATGTCGTGTCGATCATCTCGCGGGTGATGTGGCTCGTCTCGAAGCGAGCGTCGATGTTGTGCTCGCGGTCGTAGCTCGGCGTAGTAGCCCCGAGCTGAAGCGTAGCGAGATACTGCTTGGTGTGCTCCTGCAGGCTCTCGATGCGCTTAGTGGCCTTACCCGTGCAGAGCACAAGCACACCGGTGGCAAGGGGGTCGAGCGTACCGGCATGACCGATTTTCACCTTATAGCCGACATGCTGCGAGAGCAGGTATCTGACGCGGGCCAGAGCACCGAAGCTCGACATGCCGTAAGGCTTGTTGACTGCTATTATCACCCCTTCGCGAAGATTCATCCTGAAATGATTTCCCTATGTTGTTGTATGTTGAATGCCCTGCTGTCAACTGAGCAGTATTGTCACTATTCCGACGATGGCACAATAGATGGCGAAATATACCAGTTTGCCACGCTTCACAATGTTGATCATCCACTTGCAAGCAAAGCATCCTGCTATGAATGCTGCCGCAAATCCTATTGCGAGGGCCGACACCGACGTGTCGCCGGCAACGGATGCCACACCGACCTTCATCATCTTCACCACGTCGAGCAAGGCTTCGCCGAGGATTGGCGGGATGACCATGAGAAACGAGAACTGTGCGAGCCGTTCTTTCTTGTTTCCGAGCAACAGGCCCGTAGCGATGGTCGACCCCGACCGCGACAGTCCGGGCATGACAGCGCATGCCTGGGCAATGCCAATGATGAATGCATCGCGGAGCGAGATACTCTCTTTCTGACGAGGACGGGCGTAATAGGAGAATGCGAGCAGGGAGGCCGTCAGCAAAAGCATGATGCCGACGATGAGCAGTCCGGAACCGAAGATTTCCTCTACTTTGTCTTTGAAAAACAATCCCACGATGCCCACGGGAATCATCGACACGATGATGTTCAGCATATAGCGCATCTCGTCGTTCATCTGCCACTTGAAGATGCCCTTGAAGAGCCACGCCACCTCGCGCCAGAGCACTACGAGCGTACTCAGTACGGTGGCCACATGGACGAGAATAGTGAAAGCAAGATTCTCTTCGCCGTCGACGCCAAACAATGCTGCAGCGATGGCAAGATGCCCGCTACTCGACACAGGAAGATATTCGGTCAGTCCCTGAAGAATACCAAGGATAAGTGCTTGCAGGTCGCTCATTTCTCGTCCTCGTCGTCTTTAGGTTTATAAAGCACGGCTCCGATCATCATGATGAATCCGAGGAAACAAATCACGGGGGCTACCTTTACCCTGCGCACACTGAAGATGTCGGGATTATATTGTTCTACACTCGACGATCCACCCAGCATCAGGAGAAACCCGAGGATTACTACTGCCATGCTAATGGCAAGGAAAATGAAATTCTTCTTTCCGAATGCGAAATTCTTCTTATCCATTTTTGTTTGATTTATTCGAGGAGTGTGGAGGGAGATATGCGTAACTATCATCCATCACCTATCACCCGCCACCTAAATATTATACAATTCGCCTGCCTTCATCTTCAGGAACTTCGTCACCGACACGCGTGCACAGAGACTGGTGATTGCTATCCCGAAGAACACCACCACACCAGCCGTGACGGCGAGTATCTTCCAGTCGAGCACAGTAACGATAGCCGGTTCGTTTACATAGAGCACATATACCATTCCGCAGAGGGCAGCCAGCGCGATGATGGCAGCAAGGAGTCCCACGAGCAGGGCATTGCGAACGAACGGCCAACGGATGAACGACCACGACGCTCCGACGAGCTTCATGGTGTGGATACTGAACCGCTGGGCATAGATTCCCAGGCGCACAGTGTTGTTGATGAGCGAGAAGGATACTATCGTCAGCAGCAAAGCGACAAACAGCAGGACGATACTGATGCGCGCAATGTTGTAGTTCACGTCTTCTATGAGGTCTGTCTGGTAGGTCACCTTACTGGGCTTATACATCGCCTTAAGCTGTTTGGCTATGTGGCTCAGAGAGTCGTTGTTGGCATACTCCGACCTCACCTTCAGCTCTATCGATGGCGGGAACGGGTTCACACCCTCGGTAAACTCCGACGGGTCGGTGCCCAGGGCAGCCTTTGCTTCCTTGAGTGCCTGCACCTTGCTGATGTAGGTAAGTTCTTTGGTAAACGGGCTCTTCTTCAGCTCGTTGCGTATCTTCTGTGTCTCGCTGACGCTAATCGACTGGTCGAGCATCATCGTTACCACAAAGTTCTCTTTGCAGTAGGCCGACAGGTTGCGAGCTGTCATCACAAAAAATACTACGAGTCCGAGGAGTATGAGCACCAGGGCGGTGCTTATGCAGAGCGTAACGGTTTGAAATCCGCTGTTCGACGATGTCTTCTTATTCTTCTTTCCCATTCTAATAAGGCACTAAAACGCCAATGTTCTACAAAAGTACAAACTTTTATTCTTATTCACCTAATTGTTTAACAACAATTAATACTAAATCCATGAATTGATACCCTCAGTGGTATAAAACTCGAGAAAAAGTTGCTATTCTCCGTTTAAAAGAGTAATTTTGTCTTTTGTAAATTGTGAAATAGTAAAATAAAGTAATAGTAAAATAAAATTGTCTACCATCATTTATCCATCTCCCATCTTCGGCCCTGTGCATAGCCGTCGTCTGGGCATCTCGCTGGGCATCAACCTCATGCCTGGCGATGGAAAAGTATGCACCTTCGACTGCATCTATTGCGAATGCGGCCTCAACTCCGACCATCGCCCTACTCTTCCGCGCCCTACTCGCAAGGAAGTGGCAGTGGCTCTCGAGGAGAAACTGAAAGCAATGGCTGCTGAGGGCACACAGCCCGACGTACTAACATTTGCAGGCAACGGCGAACCGACGGCACATCCCGCATTTCCCGAGATAATCGGCGACACCATTTTGCTACGCAATCGCTATTGTCCGCAGGCAAAGGTGTCGGTACTTAGCAATGCCACGATGATTGGCCGCGCCGATGTGAGGGAGACGCTGATGAAGATAGAGAACAACATCCAGAAGCTCGACACCGTCAGCATCGACTATATCCGCCGCGTCGACCGCCCGACGTCGAAGACATACAACGTAGGAAAAGTCATAGAGAACCTGAAACTATTCCACGGCCACGTAATCATCCAGACAATGTTTCTCCACGGCTGCGATGCCGACAACACCAGCGAGGAGTTTGTCGGACCATGGATAGAAGCCGTAAAGGCAATAGCCCCAGAGAGCGTGATGATATATACCGTCGACCGCGAGACACCTATGGCCGGACTGAAAAAAGCAAGTCGCGAAGAGCTCAACGCCATTCGCGACCGTGTGATTGCCGAAGGAATACCCTGCTCGGCTTCATATTAGACTATCATATTCAGGAACTTAAAAACGAAATATCGTAGGCTTTTATGATATGTGCATTGGGGCGTTTACTCTACGATCACTTTCCTGCGGCCTATGATATTCACCCCGTGAGCCACTTCGCTGCGCTGGCGACCCTGCAGATCGTAGATAAGTTTGTCGCTACCATCGTCGGCGACGACCGAGCGTATAGCCGTACTGCCAGTGACAGTAAACGTGCCTTCCGCGAAGGCAGAACCCGTATAGGCTCCACTCACTGCCTGAACGCCATAGGTATAGTCGCCGTCGGGCAGCGTGAGAGTGATCTGCTTCGACTGACAGGCATTTCCGCTCGTGGGACTCTTTTTCTTACCCGAGGGGAACTCGGCGATATTTGTACCGGCTACGGCTTTCCCGTCCTTGTCAAAAACAACATACTCGTAGGTTTCGTTACCTATGGCATCGACGGCTGGCTGCCACGACAGGGTGACCTTGCCCTGATCTACGACAGGCTCGCCGAGGATGGGCGACGAAGGAATGTAGGCCTCCTCCGACGGATTGATCGTCGCAGAGAAGATGGAACCAGTACCATATTTCAGGCCTTCAATGTTCACAGCCAATTCGTTCTCACCATTGCGCAGGTAGTCGATCATTCCGTCGTTGTCTACGTCGGCAAGAATGCCTGTGTTTAGATTCGACCCTATCGTGAGGATTGGGTCGGCCCATTCGGTGCCGTCTTCGTAGTTGATGCGTATCTTAGATGCACGTGAGTCGAGTGTCGTCCCGTCGGGCATCTCGGTGTCGGAGCGTCCCGTCTCGATGATGTCTATTATCCCGTCGCCGTTCCAGTCGACGAACAGACTCGAGCGGAATCCCATGCAGCGGTCGTTGTTCTGCCAGGGCAGACCGTAATAGAGTTTATAGCTCAGTTTCCCATCGTCGTCGACGAGCGAATAGATCTGGTTGTACCACCCTTCGCGATACTCGCCGGAGAAATAGATCTCGGGCAGTCCGTCGGCATTGACATCGGCGAAGTCGAACGAAGGCATGTATCTGTTTGTAGGAAATTCCACTTCCTTAAAAGTTGCCGGCGACTCGGGCGTGTTGAAGAAGACGATCGCCTTGTTCAGCCGGGTATTTCCTGAGAGGAAAAAGTCCATATATCCGTCGCTGTTGAAGTCGTAGGCCTTCACCTGTCCCATGCATCTGTCCCACGACGTATTGACGATTATGTATCTCCGCCTTGAGTCGTAGTTCATCTTCTTGAAACGGTATGTCCCGTCCGGTTCTTGTCCGATGTTTAGCAGGAGGGTGTTATATTTTTGTTTGTCTGAACATACGACCAGGTCGAGACGTCCGTCGTTGTTGAAGTCGGCCACGTCGCCCGACTTTATGTATGTCCAGTTGAACTCGCTGTCGAGCGTGGTCCCGTCTTCCTCATACACTTTTGTCTGAGCGATATAGAACGCGCCTTTCCCGTTGCCCAGGAAGATGCCTTCCGGTCCGCCGTCGTCGGCAGTGAATCCGCTGGGCTCAGAGTCGAACGCCACCAGGTCCAGCCGCCCGTCGCCATCGAAGTCTACAGGGACGGCGGTGGCAAGAAAGTCAATGTTCGTTATGTCGCCGATGTCTGTCACCTCTACATATGCAGATTTCGTTGCCACGCCTCGTCCTTTCAGCACGTGGCCACTCATGTTGCCCCCACAGAGAAAGAGGTCGTGGATGCCGTCGCCATCCCAGTCGCCCGACACGCCGTTGTTGAAGCCATCGCCCCAGTTGTCGAACACGATGGGCTGCACGGCTGTCACCACGGGGGTATCGTCCTTCACATAGTATATCACGCGGTTGGCCTTGATGTTCGCACCCTGACGAGGGTTTAGCAACTTGAACGTCACGGAGTGGGCTCCGTCGTCGAGGTCGTAGTTCCAATAGACGGCGTCGGCTGTGCGCTTATTGAAGTCGGAACAGAGTTTCATCACCCTGTCCACCTCACCGTCGACCGACACCTCGAGCTCTGCCACATAGGTCTTGTCGGAGCAGTCGATATTGCCATAGACCACAATCCCGCAGCCGTGGAACTTGAACGTATTCTGTCCGCCGGCATCGGTACCGAGATTCTGAATACCCGACGTGAGGAGCTTCGGATACATGTCGGTGAATCCCTGTTCGAGCCGCACGGCCTCGGGAGTCTGCACCTTGATGGTCACGTCGTCTTCTCCCACGCTGCCGCCATGGCGCTCGATCATCTTCAATGCCAGGTCGAACACCTGTTCGTAGGCATCGTTGAGCGACATATTGACAGATGCGAACGAGCGGTCCTCCACCTCGCGGAGGTTAGGCATCCACTCCTCAGGGATACCGCTGTAGCCCGTCATCGTAGCGAGCACACCGGCGGCCGACGAGGGATTGCAGTCGGAGTCCTGACCGCAACGGGTCGATATCTCCATCGTCTTGCCAAAGTCGCCCTGACCGTAGAGGAGCCCTATCACCACATAAGCACTGTTCATAGTGGCATCGATGTTTCCCGGGGCCAATATCAACTCCGGGCAACCGATATCCTTACTATATTTCTCGTTATACAGCGTCCACGCGCGTTTCCAGTCGGTGGGGTCTTCGCGATACCACGTGATCACACTGTTCACACGCTCATAGAACTTACTCTCCTTGGGAATTGTCTGCAAGGCCTTCTCGACGATGGTCTCCACGTCGTTTTCCACGAATGCCAGCGTATACATCGCTCCGATGAACACACCGCCATACCATCCGTCGCCGTAGTTCATGATGTGGCCTATCATGTCGGAGATGTCGGAGGCTGCATTGGGCATGCCCGGCGACATCAGTCCTGCGTAGTCGCTCTCTATCTGATAGTCGATGCAATCGGCGTGAGGGTTGTTCTTCCAATATCCGCTCTCAGGCGGCATGATTCCCTGCTGCACGTTGTAGCGTCCCTGCTGGTTGGCGTGCCACAGAGGATATCCGGCGTAGGCGAAGGCATTGGCAAACGACTCCACGGGGGCATCGAGACCTTCCTTCGTGAACACATCGACGAACGTCAGGTCCATATACACATCGTCGAACAGACTGGGCAGATTGTCGTAGAAGCCCTTCAGGTGGTGCTCAGGATATACTATTTCCACATCGTCGGGGATCATCACCCCGCGGTAGCAGAACTCCGTCGGACCGCCATAGGCACAACCGATGGTCTGACCTGCCCATCCGCCTTTGATCTTGTCCATAAGCACGGCTTTCGACATCGTCACCGTACCCTGAGCATTAACACCCACACAAACCACCATGGCAATCAACAACACCGCTGAACGCAGACTAGTAAAAAAACGTCTGATTCTTTTCATGACATATAGGTTTTGGTATAACATAAGATATTACTCGGCAAAGATAAAACAGAAAAATAATAATACCAAATAATTACTTAGGAAAAAGTTTGAGAAGCAAGACAAAAAACGCATTCGCCTGCATAGATTTGCAAACTCTGACTTAATGAAATTGCCCCTTCATTTTTTTATTTGTTTTTATGAAATAAGACTTTTCTTATTATTTGTTTTTTCGGTTTTCCAAGTCTGGAAACTTTATATTTATAATCATCTGGGATGCCAAAAAATTTTTATTTCAGGAAGGGTTTTCAGATCATCTAACTCAAAATGATTATAGTACCCCGACTTCCATTTTATTAGGTATATTATTTCCATATCACTTTCTATCATCTTTCCCTGCAAACTAAAAATACACGTATCTTTTCCTATGGCTGGTGATGGTTGGAGGAAAAGGCCCCCCTCCTAACCTCCCCCAGGGGGAGGGATACAACCCAAACGGAAGTCGGAGGGAAAAGATTTAACTGTTGTGATTCAGTAGGGACGGGCTTCATGCCCGTCAGCTAATCGCGGCAAAAATATAACAAGATGTATGTTTGCTGATGGGCATAAAGCCCATCCCTACAAACTACTGAAAAATGTAAGGCGCATATAAAAGAAAAGCGGAGCAGGGGTTACCTGCTCCGCCGTGTATTGACAATGGAAAGCACCAAGGGGCTGTTCCAATTAGCGTTGTGTTACATCTTGCCGATGATGCCCTTCTCGGTGGTTTCGAGGAAACGGATGATGTTGTCGATCTCGGGGCTTGGAGGCACCTGGTCGCGTATCTGGTTGATGGCGTCGAAGGTACTTGTCTGCCCGAGGAACACGAGGCGGTAGGCGTTGGCGATGTGTTTCTGTATCTTCTCGCTGATGCCGTAGGCGGTCATCATGGTGTTGTTAGGACCGTTGTAGCCCACCGGCTTGCCACCTGCGACGATGTACGGGGGCACGTCTTTCGAGAAGGTGGTGCCTGCTTGTATCATCGAGCCTTCGCCCACGCGTGTGCCGGCATTCTCAATGACCGACGACGAGAATATCACGCCGTTGCCTATCTCGCAATCGCCGGCAATCTTAGAGCCGTAGCCCAGCACGCAGTTGTCGCCCACCTTGGTGTCGTGACTGATGTGAGCTCCCTCCATGAGGAAGTTGCCGTTGCCTATGATGGTGGCGCAACCGCTATGTGTGGCGCGGTTGATGACCACATTCTCGCGGATGACGTTGTTGTCGCCGATGATGAGCTCCGACTTCTCACCGCGGAAGTTGAAGTCTTGAGGCAATGCGCCCACGACGGCACCCTGGTGAATCTTGTTGCCTCGGCCCATGCGTGTGCCGCTGAGGATGGAGACGAAGGGGAAGATGATGCATCCGTCGCCGATGACGACGTCGTCTTCAATATACACAAAGGGGAATATCTTGCAATTGTCGCCAATCTTCGCCTTGGGCGAGATTTCGGCTCTTGGACTTATTTCGCTTGCCATAACTTTCAATTTTCAATTATAAATTTTCAATTTACTTCGCTCCTCCGCCCAGTGCCTGATAGAGATTCACCACGGCTTGCATCTTGTTGAAGTCGTCGGTCACCTTCGATATCTCGGCATTGAGGAGATTCGACTGAGCAGTGATGACCTCGAGGTAGGAGGTGTTTCCTGCCGATGCCATCATTGTGCGAGTATCCTCAACGTTTTTCTTGAGCACCTCCACGCGTTTCTCGTCGAGAGCAGCTTTCTCGGCAGCGGTATTGTACTGCACGAGTGCGTTCGACACTTCGTTGCCTGCTTGGAGGATAGTGTTCTGCCAAGTGTTGTAGGCCTGCTCGTACTGCATCTTTGCCACACGCAGTCCTGCTACTATCTGTCCGTGCTGGAAGATGGGTTGCACCAGACTTCCCACAGCCGAGAGGAGCAGCTTGCCTGGATTGACGAGGCCGTTGCTATTTGTGAATGCACCCGTGCCGGTGATGGTTATCTGCGGATAGAAGCGCGAGCGAGCCTGGTTGACATCGTAGAAGCATTGTGCCAGCGAGAGCTCAGCAGCATGCACGTCGGCACGGTTGTTGAGCAATTGGATGCCCACACCTGTGGCGAGATTCTCAGGGAGATACTGTCCGTCGAACGTACCGCGGGCGATGGTGTGGGCCGGCTGGCCGAGAAGCAGGGAGAGAGAATTCTCCATCTCACGTATCTGCCGGATAAGGTCGACGCGCTGCGACTGGACGGAATAATATGCAGCCTCAGCACTCTGGACGGCTGTGGAGCGGTAGCCGATGCGGGTCTCTTTCATGACCTGCATCTTCTCCCAAGTCTCCTTGGTAAGGGCTTCCATCTCGCCGATGATTTCCACCTGACGGTCGAGCATGAGCAGCGTGTAGTAGAGATTTGCGACTCCCGAGACGAGATTTGTCTGCACCACGGTCTGATAGTCTTTCGTGGCGAGGAGTTGCATCTGAGCCGAGCGCTTCGCATTGAGGAGATTGCCAAAGAGGTCGACGTTCCACGATGCCGACAGCGGCAGCTGATAGCTCTTCGTAGTGGTAGCGGGGTCGGTCTCAAGACGTGCAATCGTACCCTGCGGGGTGAACGCCACTGAAGGAAGGAATGCGAGTCGAGCCACCTTCAGGGCCTCCTCCACCATCTTCACGTTGAGAGCAGCGTTGAGCATGTTGACGTTGTTGTCGAGTGCAGTCTGGATGAGAGTCTGGAGCTGAGGGTCGGTGAACACCGAGCGCCAGGGCATATATCCGAACGATGTGGTGTCGTTGACGGCAAGGGTGTCGGTCGATGAGACAGGATCGCGATAGAGACCCGTGGTATTCACATCAGGACGCTCATATTTTCCATAAAGGCTCTTGCAACCGGTGAAAACAGTAACGATTGCGAGTGCTATAACTATATATTGTATCTTTTTCATATCTGTTTCTCCTTTCTACTCCTCAATCTTATAATCTTCTGGCACTACTCCGTGGGCATATTGCGCCAGTTCGGCAGCAGCCTCGGGATCGGTCTCGTCTTCAAACTTCATCGGGCGGAACTTCTCTTGCAGCGACTGGAAGATGACGAACAGCGTTGGCACGACGAATATTTGCAGGAGCGTACCGATGAGCATACCTCCTACGGCTGCTGCACCGAGGGTCTGGTTGCCATTCTTTCCCACTCCCGATGCAAACATCATTGGCAGCAGACCGATAATCATTGCCAACGATGTCATGAGGATAGGACGCAGACGTGCTGCTGCTCCGAGCACTGCCGACCACGAAATGGCCATACCCAGCTCGCGACGCTCGAGGGCGAACTGCACGATAAGGATGGCGTTCTTGGCCAGAAGTCCGATGAGCATGATGAGCGATATCTGCATGTATATGTCGTTGGAGTGGCCGAACAGCTGAGTAAACAAGAATGCGCCTGCCAGTCCGAACGGCACTGAGAGCACCACTGCCAATGGGAGGATATATGACTCGTACTGTGCCGACAGGATCAAATAGATAAAGATGAAGCAGAGTACGAAGATGAGTGCTGTTGAGTTGCTCGAAGCCGCCTCTGAACGTGTCAGACCTGAATAGTCGTAAGTATATCCCGTAGGAAGGTAATCAGCTGCTACTTCCTTAACCGCCTTGATGGCCTCACCAGTGGAATAGCCCTCGGCAACGGTGGCCGTGACGGTTATCGACGTGAAGAGGTTGAAGCGGCTGATGTTTGTAGGACCATAGACACGATCAAGCGAACAGAACTCCTGTATCGGCGACATTCCGTTAGGCGTGCGGACATAGACGCTGTTGAGCGACTCGGGGGTCATTCGTGTCGAAGGATCGCCTTGCACCATCACACGGAAGAGCTTTCCGTAGGCGTTGAAGTTGGATGCATAAAGACCACCATAGTAGCCCTGCAGGGTGGTGAGAATCGTAGAGGGCGAGATGCCACTCTGCTTACACTTGGCCACGTCGACATGGATCATGTACTGCGGGTAGTTAGGATTATAAGAGGTCATGGCCATCTGAATCTCCGGACGCTTGTTGAGCTCGGCAAGATAGTCTTTCGTCACTTGGAAGAACTTGTTGAGCGATCCGCCCGTACGGTCTTGCATAACGAGCGACACACCACTGTTAGCCGAGAAGCCTGGAATCATTGGCGGTGCGAAGGCCAGTATCTGTGCATCCTTGATGTGGGCTGTCTTCAGATAAATCTGTGCGAGCACACCGTTTGCATCCAGCGGGTTGAGGAAGAAGCGATAGATGCCATCGCCCTGCCACAAGCCACTGAGCTTCCACCAGAATCCCTTCTGACGCTCGCTGAATGGCTTCAGCTTGATGATGAACGTTGCCTGGTCGGAGCCAGCACCTGCAATGAAGTTGTAACCCTGAATCTGCTCACGGCTGAGGATTGCCGGGTCGGCTGCAAGGATGGAGTCGACTTGATTGATTACCTTGGTCGTGCGGGCGACAGATGTAGCGGGTGGCATGGAGATTGTGCAGAAGAGCGTACCAGTATCCTCGTCGGGGACAAGGCCTGTCTTCGTTGTCATCATCGTACCGGCAAGCACTGCGATACCTACGACGACAGCAATACCGATGGCAAGAGGCTTGCGCACAATCTTCTCAACGCGTGACTTATATTTACCAAGAATCTTATCGTAGGCTGTATTGAACGAAGTGTGGAGCTTGTCTATGCGCGACATCTTCACCTCCTCGCCGTTCTCGTTCTTTGGCTTCAGGAAGATAGCACAAAGAGCCGGCGACAGCGTGAGGGCATTCAGGGCCGAGATGAAGATAGAGACGGCCATCGTCACACCGAACTCACGATAGAACGTACCGCTCGTTCCGCCGATGAACGACACTGGGATGAACACCGATGCCATCACAAGCGTGATAGAAATGATAGCTCCCGAGATTTCGTTCATGGCATCGATCGATGCGGTGAGCGACGATTTATATCCCTGGTCGAGCTTAGCATGGACGGCTTCGACGACCACGATGGCATCGTCGACCACAATAGCAATTGCCAAGAGCAAGGCCGACAACGTGAGCAGGTTGATGGAGAAGCCGAACACCTTCAGGAAGAAGAATGTACCGATCAGCGACACCGGCACTGCAATAAGCGGGATGAGGGTAGAACGGAAGTCCTGAAGGAAGAGGTAAACCACAAGGAACACGAGGACGAGCGTCATGAGAAGAGTGAACACCACTTCTTCAATCGACGCATAAAGGAACTCTGTGACGTCGTAGTTAATCTTATAGAACATTCCCGGCGGGAAGAGCTTTGCCTGTTCCTCAAGCTCTTTCTTCACCCTCACGGCGATATCGTTGGCGTTAGAACCTGCAATCTGCTGCACCATACCCATCACCGACGGAATATTGTTGTTCTTCATCGACACCGAATACTGCAGTCCGCCAAGTTCGATCTTTGCCACATCCTTCAGTTTCAGTGTATTACCATTGGCATCGCTCGAGATAATGATATTTCCGAATTCCTCCTCTGTCTTCAGACGTCCTGTATAGCGCATGGCATACTCGTAGGCCACGTTTGACTGCTCTCCGAACGTACCCGGAGCAGCCTCGATGTTCTGCTCTGCCAGCACACCGGTGATGTCGGTGGGCATGAGGTTGTACTGCTTCATCACGTCGGGCTTAAGCCATATACGCATGGAGTACGACTTAACACCAGGGCTTTGCACGTCGCCCACACCCTGAATACGCTTGATGGCAGGAACGATGTTGATATTATTGTAGTTGGTGAGGAACTCGTCGTCGTAGCGGCCGTCGCTGGTGAGGGTGAACATCATCACCTGCGAGGTCTGACGCTTCATCACGGTCACACCGATGCGCGTCACCTCAGCCGGAAGCAATGCCTGTGCCTGCTGCACACGGTTCTGCACGTTGACAGCACACATGTCGGGGTTCATTCCCTGACGGAAGAGGATTGTTATTGATGCTGAGCCTGACGATGCCGAAGACGATATGTAGTCCATGCCTTCCACACCGTTGATGCTCTCTTCGAGCGGAACGAGCACAGAGTTCTTCACCGTCTCAGCGTCGGCACCAGGATAGCTGGTGAACACCACCACCGTTGGCGGTGCAATATCTGGATACTGCTCGATTGGCAGGGTTGCCAGTCCGATAAAACCCAGTAGCACGATGACAATAGATATCACCGTGGACAACACCGGGCGCTTTATGAATGTTGTAAATGACATGTTTTTATTTTACTATTTGACTATTTTGACGTTATCACTTTATCAATATTTCTCGCTATGGACTACATGAAAATGTCAAAATAGTAAATTGTCAAATTGTGAAATTAAACTATTTCTTCATTGCTCCGACGATATCGCCAGCAGTCATAGCCTTTGCCTGCTCAGTGATCTTCTGCTGATAGCGGGCAGGTGTGATGGGTTTAATTTCCTGACCATCGGTGAGCTTGGTAATGCCATTGGTTACGTAGCGGTCGCCGACGTTAAGACCCTCTGTCACGACATAGTTGTTGCCGTCGTTCTGGGGAGCAACCTTTATCTCGGTAAACTTCACCTTATTGTCCTTCGATACGGTGTACATGAATTTCTTGTCTTGTATCTCCGACACGCACGACTGTGGCACCACTATTGCCGAAGCATTGTCATGTGGCACGATAATCGACCCTGAGCCGCCACTCTTCAGCAGTCGCTCTGGATTCTGGAACACGGCGATGAGCTGTGCCGAACCAGTAGCGGGGTCTATCACTCCGCTCATCTTCGTCACCTTGCCAGGATGGTTGTAGGTACTACCATCGGCCAGCTGCAGAGTCACGGTAGGCATCGAAGCGATAGCGGCCTGGGCAGTACCAGCTGTCTTCACCATGTCGAGGATATCTTTCTCTGTCATCGAGAAATACACCTCCATCGAAGAGTTGTTCGACACCGTGGTAAGTGCGGGCATGCTTCCCGAGCTCACCATTGAACCTACCTTATAAGGCAGTGAGCCAATCACACCTGCCGACGGACTCTTCACGTAGCAGAAGCTCAATGTCTCACGTGCAGATGCCAAGGCAGCCTCGGCCTGTGCAACAGCGGCAGTAGCTGTCTCGAAAGAGTTCTTGGCAGTAGAGAGCTCATAGTCGCCGATGATATTCTGCTCAAACAGCTTCTGGTTGTTCTCGTATGTCAGCTTGGCGGTGTTCATCTGCGCCTTTGCGGTGTTCACAGCAGCCTGTGCCTGACGTACCGCTGCCTGATAGGTGGCATTGTCGATCACAAAGAGCACCTGGCCGGCACCAACAGTCTGGCCTTCTTTCACATTTACACGAGTGATGAAACCAGCTACCTTCGGACGAATCTCCACGTCCTGCACTCCTTTGATCGTAGCAGGATAACTGGTCTCCGACGATGATGCCGATGCCTCTACTGCAACAACAGGATATTCATCGTCACCAAAGTTTGGCATACCGCCACGCTTACCGCCACATGCGACGACAAGTGTTGACATGCATGCAACTAAAAGATAATTTTTAATTTTCATACCTTATTTTATATTTATTTGTTTTTTCAATCCCCACTTCGAGAGCCTTATCAGACAATTAAGCAAAGGTAGAAAACCTGAAAACATAGAAAACTTTCTCCTTGCTTTGGGTTTTGCGCTGCAAAGTTATATATAATTACTCACGTAAATGCACAACACGCGTAATAATTAAGCAGAATTAACAAAAAGATAGGTCAAAATTAGTTTTTTTGACCTATCTTTTCTAAACATTTCATGTTTCGCAAGTGCCAAACTTCAGGAGTTAATGGGAGTTATCGGGAGTTAGTGGTCTTCGACCACGGGAGTTAACAGACATATGCAATTCTATTGTCCGTTTACTCCGGCGAGCGCAGCGAGCTAACTCCCGTTAAC
>JAFUVV010000019.1 GCA_017477435.1 Prevotella sp. | reverse complement strand
GTTAATGGGAGTTATCGGGAGTTAGTGGTCTTCGACCACGGGAGTTAACAGACATATGCAATTCTATTGTCCGTTTACTCCGGCGAGCGCAGCGAGCTAACTCCCGTTAACTCCCGTTAACTCCTACTTGCGAAAGTTGAATAAACATTTTATCATATCTGCTACAAACTCCTTCGACTATTCGTCTTTTGAAGTGAATCCCATTTCGGCTGCTTTTTCGCGTAAAAGTATCATCAGCGGCTCTCGTTCGTTGGCGACCTTATTGTCGAGAACGGCGTCTTTCAGGAATTTCTTCAGTTCTCCCACCTCACGACCAGGTTTCAACGAGAACATCTGCATGATTTCATTTCCGTCTATCACCGGTTGCAGCAGTCGCTTGTAGTCGCGCTCTTTAAGGTCGACGATTTTTCTGCGAACAAGGCGGAAATTCTCCAGAAAACGTGATTTTCGCACATAGTTCTTGCTTGTTATGTCAGCTTCACAGAGGAGCATCAAGTCGTCGATATCGTCACCGGCATCGTTGAGCAGACGACGCACAGCGGAGTCGGTCACTTCCTCATCGGCAATCACTATCGGACGCATGTGCAGGTCGACAAGTTTCTGAACGTATTTCATCTTCATATCGAGCGGTTGCTTCAATCTGCGGAAAATATCCGGCACCATCTTCGCGCCGACAAAGTTATGGTTGTGGAAAGTCCACCCCACGTTGTTGTCCCAGCGTTTTGTGCGTGCTTTTCCGATATCATGCAACAGTGCTGCCCATCGCAGCCACAGCGACTGCTCTGGGCTCATGCCTGCCTCAAGACTTGTGCGCACGACATTGTCGAGCACCTCAAGCGTGTGATAGAAATTGTTCTTATGCACTCTGCCGCCACGATTCTCTACAATGTCAAGCGCGGAGAGCTCGGGCATGATAATCGGCAGGAGCCCTGCGCGCTGCAGATCGACAAATCCGCGGCTCGGGCAACGCGCCATCATTATCTTATTGAGTTCCACCGATATGCGCTCGCCGCTCACTATCTTTATCCTCTCGGCATTGCGTTCGAGGGCCTCGAAGGTCTCGTCGTCGATATAGAAACACAGCTGCGTGGCAAACCTTATGCACCTGAGCATGCGCAGGGGGTCGTCGGAGAAGGTGATGTCGGGATCGAGCGGCGTGCGAATGATACCATCCTCGAGGTCGTAGAGCCCGTCGAAGGGATCGACAAGCTCGCCATAGCGGTCGGCATTAAGACAGACAGCGAGGGCATTGATAGTGAAGTCGCGGCGGTTCTGGTCGTCCTCCAGCGTACCATTCTCCACCACCGGCTTGCGTGAGTCGTGGCTGTAGCTCTCCTTGCGTGCACCGACAAATTCTATCTCCTGATTGCCACACTTCACCTGCGCCGTGCCGAAATTGCGGAACACCGACAGATGGGCCTTCCTCCCGAGCCGCTTCTTCAGTGCTTCGGCCACAGCGATGCCACTGCCGACCACCACCACATCGATATCCTGCGACGGCCGCTCGAGGAACAGATCGCGCACGTAGCCACCCACGACGTAGCACTCCACGCCCTGCTCATCGGCTACGGAACCAATCATCCTGAACGGTTCGCAATCGAGTATCTGTGCCAGAACGGCATCCGAAAGTTGTCGCATAAGTAAATAGAGTCAGATGTGTCCTAAAAACACCGTTTTATAATCCGCGTGCAAAATTACAATTATTTTTTGAGATTAGACACCACAGGCAGTCTTTATGTCTTCATATTAAGTTAATCCGTAAATCCGTTAACTCGTTAATCCGTTTCGTCCGTCGCCAGTACAAAGCCCATGTACTGCCAGTACAAAGCCCATGTACCACCAGTACAAAGCCCATGTATCGCCAGTACACAGCCCATATACTGCAGGCAGATGAGATAGATGTCACCGCCATACGAATCATTTCTTCCTCGAAATCGCCAGCCCGAGCTTAGCCGATGGAGTGCGCCATTTGTAGAGTTCCTGCGTGTATCCGTCGCTATATATCGGCTCATTCTGCTCCATCATCCAACCCATACCCATGAAAGTCTTTTTGTTCCACGTAGTGCCTCCTGTTCCATCAAGAGTCATGCCAAGCGATGGGACCAGACTCTCCGACTCCGACACCCGAGCTGTCGTAATCCATTCCACCACAACGAATACGCCCGTGGTGGGAAAAGGAATAGGCCTCACCAGACTCACGCCTTTCTTATCCACTCTTTCCCCTGCTTCCTTAAGTATTCCGCCACCTATCAACGACTCAGCGCAAGGTGCATCTGTCACCGCATCGGGCAAGCGCAAGTCGAATCGCAGCGTCGCATAAATCGGCTTCTCTATCTCTCTGAAAACCAACCAACGGGTTGAGTAGTCGAGGCTTGCCAGTATGGAGTGGATGTAAGGCGGCTCTGTCCAGGCACTGTCGTATGGGATAAACAATGCCATCTCGAACCCGTTGGCACCCTTATGCACGGTGTGCGTCTTCGCTTTCATATTCCCCACACTCTCCGTCGAAATCCTCTTAGGAGCCTTGCCGTCAACACTCAACTCGCTTAACGTGACACTCGTTGGAGCCATCCGTACCACATCGTCTTCCGATGATGCAACCGCGAGGCTTTTTGTCTCATAACTTATATGCGAAAGGCGCATCTCAGAAGCATCGACAGGTATCTCCACCACACCGTCAACATCAGTGTAACTCCCCGACCGATTGCCAAAGTAAACACTTGCATATGGTATCGGCTCACCCGTCACACTGTCCCTCACCTCTATCCTACGCTGCGCATCAACGCAAAGCGCCCACGATATCAGCGACAGACACAACACTATCGTTCTGATTACCTTACTCTTCATATCCGATGCAAAAATAGCACTATTTGCCGGCAAATCACAAAAATCAAGGTATAAAAATGATAAAAACATTTGTAGATATATAAAAATAAAAATAACTTTGCAAATTGAAGATGACGAGAAGACAAGGAGTTAAGGGAGTTGCAAGACATCTAACCTCCACGCGCTCGTTATTTTGTTAATCCGTTAATTCGTAAATTCGTCAAAAAACTACCATTATGAAAAAGATTATTTCCTTTATTTCACTCATACTCCTCTCCACAGTTTCCTCTTGGGCAACAGGGCAGGAAGGTGACATTATATATATCGACGGCGTGAAAATGGAACTCCTTGCACGCCCAGCTGCCAACAAGGCTATCGACGGCAAACGACTGCTTTCGATGCTGCCCGAGAAAAGAGTAAAGAGCACTGCCAACTGGGATGGGCTCATCGGATGCTGGAGCATAAAAGCGAATAAGCTCGTGCTCGACAGCATGATAGTGGAAATGTACACCGATAAACGCGGCGAGTATAAAACAGAGAAGGTCGCCAAGGATGTCATTGACGACATTTTCGCCAAATACACCACTGCCGACAATGTGGTCGCTTCGTGGTTTTCAGGCACCGTCAGGGCTGCAAATGGGAAGACACTCCTCTACGAACACTCGGCTTTTTATCGCTACTTAGAGCACGAGATCGTCATCGACGTGAAGAACGGAGAGGTGGTGAAGATGCAGCGATGCAACAACAGCATGCTAACCAATGGGTTCACCATTAGAGGTACAAAATACGATGACCTGTGGAAAAAAATCGACATACATCCCGAGAAGTATGCCAATCTGAAAGGATGCGACCGCGTTGACTTCAAGATAGAAGGCATGAAGTTCAACAAGAAAGGCGAACTGCTTTCGTGCAAAGTCATCGCTACCCCATTCACTGATAAGAAGAAGGGCACCGCTCACCGCGCAATAGCATCCGACATGGAGAAGGCGCTGAAGAAGATAAAGCCTTGGAAGACGTACATGATTAACGGCGACATCGTCATCGACATCTCACCCGTTTGGCACTTAACCTACCGCATGAAATAGGAAAAACCCTTGCCAACAATCCCCCTGCCATTGTCTGGCTGATAATTTTGCTAGCAAAATTTCGAATAAAGAGGCTCTTTAATGCCAATAAAGTGCCCAGTTAATGGAAATTTTGCTAGCAAATTTTTTCGTTGTGCTTCTTCCTTGCTGCCGTAAGATGATGCAGCATTGGGCGCCCAAGCACGGTGTGAGGGAGTAGTGTGTAGCAGGTAGGTGAATAAAATACGAGGGGTATGCTTGTTCGTGCATACCCCTCGTACTGGTATTTAATCGCTATATGGCGAATGATTCTTTATTTCTTGAAGTTAAAGCGGATGTCGTATGGCACTTTACCGATAACGAGATTTCTCATATCATCCTCAGTATCGGCAGACATCTTGGAGTATTTAGCCTCCAGTTCATCAGCAGCTACTTTATCGCCTGTTGCCTGTATCTTGAGCACAAGGGCGGTGAGGTCAGAGAGTGCTTGCTCCATCTTCTCGAGATTGAGGGTGTACTTGCCCGACACTTTGCGCTCGAAAGCACCTGCTTCCTTAAGGTAGTTGTAGATAATGATGTTGGCACGACCCAGCGATGAGCCTTCGCCAAAGCGCTCCGAACGCACGAGAGATACGAAGTATGTGGTGAGAGCCTCTTTCTTGGCAAAGATGTGATGTATGTCGAAGTGCTTCTGCAGCTGGCATACGAGCAGCACACCGGCTGTGTTGGCCTTTACTTCTTCGAGAGTAGGAGCAGCACCTGCCAGTGCCTTCTCTACGCTACCCTTGCCGTTGACGGTCTCCTTAACGCCAAGTCCATGGGCCACCTCGCGGAACACGATGTTCCAGTAGAAGGCTTCCTGTAACAGGCTTTCGGTTGCTTCGTTATTGAGCAGCACCTGTGCGGCAGGAACTATGATGTTGTTGTACTTTGCCTTAATGACATTATCCAAGAGGATAGTGCGTGTTCCCTTATCGCGCTGCACGTCGGTATCGAATGGAAGATTGAGCGCGATGACCTTCACGCCTGCATTTGCCTTGCCGGCATAGTAGAGTGCGTCGCATGAGAAGATGTTCGAACCTGCGCCTGGCTGGAAGGCTTTGTAAGCCTCTTCGCCTGGGAGATCATTCTGGAAATCGCCGATGCGTGATACAAACTCCATCAGTTCGTTGGTGCGAGCTTCGTTCTTGAGCAGCACGAATGCCTCGTAAGAGCGCTTGAGTCCCATCAACTGGTCGTCAGCAGCTTCGTTAGGACCGATTACCAAGTCCATCTTGCTGTCGTTCATATCCAGCCATGCGATGCCGCTGTCGTAATATTTGTCGGTGCGGAGAGCCTCGATTTTGCTCAGCAGATAGTTCCTCACACTGGGCTTGATGGTGATGTCCGCAGCTGCGTTAAGATAGTTGGCAATCTTCTCTATGTTCTCAGCAAAAGCTTCGTGATACCACACTGTCTGCAAAGAACCGTCTTCAGCACGGCGTATCAACGTGTATGGGCTGTTCTTGTCGGGGTTGTTGTAGGCTTCGAACTCCTCGGCAGTCATGTCAGCAGGGTAGAAACCAGCGCCCGGGGTGCGGTCGTCGTAACCACCGACAAATGCCTTTCCTGTCTGACGATCCCAAGGACCGTAGTTGATTTCGACAAATGTCTTCTCAACAGAGTCGGTGATATTCTCTAAGAGAGATGTCTTGTCACCGAAATATTGTTTCCAATAGATATCGTTTACCTCATCGGCAGCGAAACGATACAGATTAAGCACCTCCTTGCCATTGTCTGAAATACCGCTAAGGTCGGGGACTTCAATATCCACTACATCATACTTAGAGGTGTTCCATTCAAATGGAGATGTCTGCTTTTGATTGCATGAAACCATTGCCAGCAGAGCAATGGCAGAGATAAATAATGTCTTTTTCATATTGTTAAAAGTGTTATCGTAATCTTATCCGTTCATCGACTTTTTGCATGCTTTAAATAAGCGCGTGCAAAATTAATAAGATTTATCGATACTACCTAATAAATATAACGAAAAATCATATCCGAGATATTAATCTTTTACTACATCCCGCCTATGGCAGTCTGTCGTATATGTCATCGCCAACAGGTTCGAGCCACTCGTTCGATGCACCAGCCTCGACATGCGTGTGGTAGGTGAGATGTTGCATCCATGAGTCGCGTGCCGCACCGTGCCAGTGCTTAGCCTCGGCAGGTATGGCTACGACAGTGCCTGGCTTCAGTTCAATCGGCTCCTTGCCCCACTCCTGATACCATCCACGCCCTGCCACACATACGAGCACCTGCACCTGGCTATGGTGGATGTGCCAGTTGTTGCGGCAACGTGGCTCAAACGTCACATTCACTGGCCCACCCTGCTCTGCTGAAAGGGGATAGAGATAACTGTTGCCGATAAAATACTGCGCGTAGGCGGTGTTCAGCTCGCCTTTTGGCCACACTGTGAAGTCGACTGTGGCCACGCCGTCGGCTTTCTCTCCGAAGAATGCTGCCACTGCCTTTGCAGCACGGACACTTTCCTCCTCTCCCACTCGCTCGCTGAGCACGGCGGGTATCTCGCGCAGCTGATCAGGGTCGACGCCCATGTTCACTGCTCCTCTGACGTGAGCCGACAGTTGTGGCTCGCATCCGGGAAGTGCGGAGATGGCACTGACGGTGACTATCTCGCGGTCGGCAAACGATAGATTGTCGCGCGAAAAGATGTCTCCGAAGAGGTGAGCCTTCAGATAATAGTCGGTTTGCGGTGCGAATGTGTAGTTAAATGGAGCCCCCGAGAGCCGTGTCTGCACCTCGGTGCCCTGCTTAAGTGCATCGTAGTCGGGCGCAACAGGGTTTGCCTCGCGTCCCTCATCTGTTGTCTTACCTGCCATACGCCGCTCTGCCAGCACCTGCTGGAGTGCGCCCAAAGCGTTTAGAGAGCGTGGGAAACCTGTATAAGCATATAGTTGCGAGAGTGCCTCTTTTGCCTCGCTCACCGTGAGACCGTTGTCAAAACCGCGGTCAAGAGCTGTTTTCAGACCATTGATATTGCCTTTCGCTTCCATGGCAGCAATTGCCACAAGCGATTTCTGTCGTTCGGATAACTTCATCATTTCTTGTGCTTTAGCTTGAAAGCCCGACAACATGAGTACTGCTGCCAGGCTGAGGATTATTCTTTTCATTTGTTATCTGCTTAAAAACCAATCCGTTTCAGCCATTTCTCCACTCTGTCGCGACCTTTTCTCACGTCGTGACCATACATCGAGAATCCTTCTTTGATATCGGCTTTCGGATAAGCTTTCTTCAGGTCTTTCACCGTCGATCCGAGTCCACTGCCTTCGTGAGTGGTGAATGGGAAGATTGTCTTGCCGCTGAGATCGTTGTCGCGGAAGAAGGTAAACATCACCTGAGGGTAGGTTCCCCACCATATCGGGCCACCGATGAACACAGTGTCGTAGTCGCCAAGGTTTTCCACTTTGCCTTTGTAAGCAGGCAGTTCACCGTCGTTTGCCTCTTTCTTAGCCACCTCGATAAGTTTGTCGTAAGGCATGTCGTAGTCTTTCTCACAGACAATCTCGAACTGGTCAGCGCCGGTAATCTCGCTGATATAGTCGGCCACAATCTTTGTGTTGCCCACCTCGATGTTGCCAACACTGTAGTTCTCGCCGGCATGTGAGAAGTATATGATCAGCGCTTTTCCCTTTGCTGCAGCTGTCTCGGGAGCGGCAGCCGTTTCGGCTTTCGATGTCTCGCCGCTGTTGTTTCCGTTGCACGACATGCTGAAGAGCATGGTCAGTGCGGCTAATAAAAATGTCTTCATAAGTTTCTCGTTTTTATATGTCTTCCTATTGAATTATCTCCATCCCATGAACATCTTCGTCACTTCTCCGTCGTGATGGTCGAAGAACAGGCTCTTCGCAGTGTCGAGCGTCTCTATCCGTGCCATTTCGTCGGCCGTGAGTTCGAAGTCGAAAAGGCTGAGGTTCTGCTCCATGCGCTCCTTGTGCACCGACTTCGGTATGATTATCACTCCGTCCTGGAGCAGGAATCGCAGTGCCACCTGTGCCACCGACTTACCATGCGCGTTTCCTATCTCGGCGAGCACGGGGTTGGTGAAGAGTCCGTTGCGTCCTTCGGCAAGCGGTCCCCACGACATGATGCGGCAGTCGAGTTCTTCCATGAACTTCCTGTCCTGACGGTGCTGGTTGAACACGTGGGTCTCCACCTGATTCACCATCGGGCGTACGTCGACGTTCATGGCCAAGTCAATCAGATGGTCGGGATAGAAGTTCGACACTCCGATGGCCCTCAGCTTGCCTTCGCCGTAGGCCTCTTCCAGTGCGCGGTAGGCACCATAGCGGTCGCAGAAAGGCTGGTGAAGGAGCATGAGGTCGATGTAGTCGGTCTGCAACCGGCGCAGGCTGTCGTCGATGCTCGCCTTTGCCTTCTCATAGCCATAATTTGATATCCACACCTTCGAGACGAGGAAGACTTCGTCTCTCTGCAGTCCGCTTTTCCTGACAGCATTGCCCACACCCTCCTCATTGTTGTAGGCCTGGGCAGTGTCAATCATTCTGTAGCCCACGCTGAGGGCATCACTCACGCAACGCTCGGCCTCACGAGGGTCCACCTGATATACTCCGTAGCCGAGAATCGGCATACGCACTCCATTATTCAAAACTACCTCTTTCATGATTTTATTATGTTTTAGATTGTTCCGACGGCAAAGTTACGACAAAAAACACCATTCTCAAAAACCAAAACTGCGGTTATTTTTTCAAAAATTTCCGTTTTTATGGATTACCGCCAAGCCCGAGACCGACGAGCAACATGCCGAGTCGGCTGCGGTCAGTCTATCCCCCTCCGTCGCCAAGGGAAACTGACGGGCGCAGTACAAAGCCCATGTACTGCAAGTTCAACGTTCTTGTACTCCGAGTACAAGGCCAATGTACTGAGAGTACAAAGCCCATGTACTCCGCCCGACCCAACCACCTGACATCCCGACATGGCTTTTTCAGCTAAGGAAGAAAGCCGTGCAGGCCTGCCGACGGCAATAATCCGCAGTGAATATCTGCGCTTTTCCCAACAACACGTCTTTTGTTTCTGTCCTCGGTTTGCACTAACTTTTCCACACATAGACGAAGAAGTTAGGCTGCGCATCAACATAAAAAATAAATAAATTTATTTTGTTCTGTCCTCGGTTTGCACTAACTTTTTCTCCCTTTGGGACAAGAAGTTAGGATGCGCCTCGGTAAAAAAAAGAATAAATTCTTTTGTTTTACTCTCAGCTTTCACTAACTTTGCAGTCAATATGAGACACATCTGGATTATAATCGCTATTGCAGTGCTCGCCTCATGCGAGAAAACCGAGGACGAGAAGGCAGCTCCGCTGATGCAGTGCATCGAACAACTCTACAGCGAAGGGAAGTACCACGAGGTGCTCGACTCCATCGTTTCGCTGCGCGACAAGCACCCGCGGGCAGTGGAATCGCGCAAGAGAGCGCTCGCCATATGGCAAGAGGCATCGCTGAAAAACGCACAGGAGGACATCGCAAAGACCGACTCGGCACTGCAAGCCACACTCGAACAGATAGAACGCACCAGCGACCTATACACAGCAAACATGCTCCGGGCAAAGCGAGACTCGCTGAAAGCAAGATACGAAGCAATGTGCGGAGTGGTGAGAATAATACACGTGAAACAAAACGAAGGAAAGGACTCTGTAAACATAAACAAAGAATGAACACAAGCAAGACCGACGAACAGTTTAAAAGCGTGATGGCCGAGAGCCGATCGATATTTGCAAAAAAACTCCACGACTACGGAGCATCGTGGCGCATACTCCGACCCGAGTCGCTCACCGACCAGCTGTTCATAAAGGCAAAACGCATACGCTCACTCGAGATGAAGAAAGAATCGCTCGTGGGAGAAGGAATAAGACCCGAATTCATCGGACTCATCAACTACGGCATCATCGGACTCATACAACTCGAAGAGGGATTCGCCGACAACGTCGACAAGACAGCCGACGAGGCTCTAAAACTCTACGATAAATATGCCGACGAGGCTCTCAACCTCATGATACGAAAAAACCACGACTACGACGAGGCATGGCGAGGAATGCGCGTGAGCTCATACACCGACTTCATCCTCACAAAACTCAACCGCATAAAGGAAATAGAAGACCTCGGCGGAAAGACAATCGTATCGGAAGGTATCGACTCCAACTACATGGACATCATCAACTATTCCGTGTTCGGAGCAATAAAACTGAAGGAAGACTAAGGCCACAGCCGAAAGAGCCACTACCACGCGATGGAAGAAGAAAAAACCGCAACGACCGAGAACAGCAGCAATAGCCCGAAGAAGAGGCGCATACTGCTGGGCATGGGAGTGAACATCTGCCGACTCATACTCGCAGCCACACTCATCTTCTCGGGATTCGTGAAAGCTGTCGACCCCGTAGGCACACAGTACAAGATAGAAGACTATCTCTCTGCCATCGGCCTGCATGGAATCCTCACCGACTGGCTGTCGCTCGTAGCATCAGTGGCACTCGCAACGGTGGAGTTCACACTGGGAATACTAATCCTCTTCGCCATACAGCGCCGCGCAGCATCGCGACTGGCACTACTGCTCATGGCAGCAATGACAGTGGTGGCGATATGGCTCGTCGCAGCAAACCCCATAAGCGACTGCGGATGCTTCGGCGACGCACTCAAACTCACCAACGCACAGACACTGGCAAAGAACATCGTGCTGCTCATCTGCGCCGCAGTGACAGCAAAATGGGCCACGGTGATGCCAAGGATAATATCGGAGTCGACCCAGTGGATAGTGGAAAACTTCACACCGCTGTTCATCATAGCCGTGAGCTTATACTGCATACACTACCTGCCACTCATCGACTTCCGGCCATATCACATCGACGCCGACATCAAAAAAGGTATGGAGATACCCGAAGGAGCACCCACGCCAGTGATCGAGCAGACATTCATAATGGAGAAAAACGGCGAGAAACGCGAGTTCAACATCGACAACTACCCCGACTCCACATGGACATTCGTCGACCGACACGACAAAGTGATAAGCCCAGGCTACGTGCCTCCGATCCACGACTTCAGCATCACCGACGACGACGGCAACGACATGACCGAAGCAACCCTCGACGACGACGGATTCACATTCCTGCTCATATCGCCACGGCTGGAAAAGGCAGCAGAATCGTGCTTCGGAGACATAGACCACATCTACGAATACTGCCTCGAACACGGACATAAGTTCATCTGCCTGACATCGAGCGGAGAGAAAGCACGCGAAGACTGGCGCGACGCCACAGGAGCCGAGTATCAGATAGCAACAACCGACGAGACCACACTCAAGACAATCGTGCGAAGTAACCCGGGACTGCTGCTGATAAAGAAAGGAAAAATACTGGGCAAGTGGAGTCACAACGACATGCCCAAGCTCGACAACGGCAACGACAAGAAGATATTCAGCAATGCCGCGCCGACAGAATACAAGACACAGAGCGCAAAGACACTGGTGACACTGCTCATGTGGTTCGTACTGTCGCTCATTGTACTCACCATCAGCGACAGACTCTGGGCATGGACAAAACATATCAGACGAAGAAGACAACAACATAGTTAAACATTAATTAAAAAAACAAAATGAGAAAAAAGATTGTAGCAGGCAACTGGAAAATGAATATGAGCCTGCAAGACGGAGTGGCACTTGCCAAAGAACTCAACGAGACACTTACAACTGAAAAGCCAAACTGCGGTGTAGTAATCTGCACACCGTTCATCCACCTGGCAAGCATAGCTCAGTTCCTCAACCAGGACGTCATCGGACTCGGCGCCGAAAACTGTGCCGACAAGGAAAAGGGTGCCTACACAGGCGAAGTGAGCGCTGAGATGGTGAAGAGCACAGGCGCACAATACGTCATACTGGGCCACTCCGAGCGTCGCCAATACTATAATGAGACACCAGAGATCCTGAAGGAAAAAGTGCTCCTCGCACTGAAGAACGGACTGAAAGTGATCTTCTGCATCGGAGAAACACTCGAGGAGCGTGAAGCCAACAAGCAGAACGAAGTGGTGAAAGCCGAACTCGAAGGCAGCGTGTTCAACCTCAGCGAAGAAGAATTCAAAAACATCATCATCGCCTACGAACCCATCTGGGCAATCGGCACAGGCAAGACCGCTACAGCCGAACAGGCCGAGGAAATACACGCCTACATACGCTCAATCATCGCCGAGAAGTATGGAAAGCAGGTCGCCGACGACACCACAATACTCTACGGAGGAAGCTGCAAGGCAAGCAACGCACCCGAACTGTTCGCTAAACCCGACATCGACGGCGGACTCATCGGAGGTGCTTCACTGAAAGCTCCTGACTTCAAAGGAATAATCGACGCTTGGAAATAAAAAGCAAACCGGCAGAAGAGCGTGGGAGTGAAGGACAAAAGCCATGCACTCCCCCACTCTTCTTTCAAAAAAACAACACAAGAATATGAAACGAATCGTCGTCTTTACACTATTCGCCATTGCAGCCTCAGCAGGCTGCCATGCACAGACTTATCTGGAAACACTCCGGAAGGATGTTCCCGGACAAGGTCATCTGACCATCACGCAAAGCAAGGAGATCGACGATCTCGTGAATGGAACACCAGCTGCCGAGCCGGCAAAACCCAAGGCTGAAACAGAAAAGACTGCGGCGAAGACCGAGACAAAACCCGCCATCAGCACACTAAAAGAGGCCGAGACAACAAAACGGACAGTCGAGACACGCCCGGCCGACCCCGTCGCCACTGAGACCGACGAAGCAAACACCACCGTCGATACATCGCGGAAACTGATGCGTGGATCATACAAAATCACAGGCTACCGCGTTCAGGCATTCTCGGGAGGAAACTCCAGAGAAGCAAAAAACAAAGCCCGCGAAATAGGCGACGCCATAAAACGACGCTTCCCAAGCCAACCCGTTTACGTGCATTTCTACTCCCCACGATGGACATGTCGCATCGGAAACTACCGCACATACGAGGAAGCAAGCCAAGTACTCCGCGAAATAAAAGCAATGGGATACACCGAAGCAAGCATAGTGAAAGGAAAAATCACCGTGCAATAGACAAAAAGACAACAACTTAAAAGCAACATACAACATAATGAGCCCGGAAACAGAATACAGAGAAGGACTCGAAGAAATAGCAGCACATTATAAAGAAATAATCCGACTGCTCGGCGAAGACACAACGCGCGAAGGACTCGAGA
Organism: Prevotella sp.; assembly: GCA_017477435.1. GTDB lineage: Bacteria > Bacteroidota > Bacteroidia > Bacteroidales > Bacteroidaceae > Prevotella. Next base: position 24,672 of record JAFUVV010000019.1, on the reverse strand, counting down.
AGACACCTATGAGAGTGGCAAAAGCCATGCAGATACTCACACGCGGATATCAGCAAGACCCTCACCGGGTACTCACCGACGCCCTCTTCGAAGAAAAATACAGCCAGATGGTCATCGTCAAAGACATCGACTTCTTCTCCCTCTGCGAACACCACATGCTTCCGTTCTACGGAAAAGCACACGTGGCATACATACCTAACGGCTACATCACAGGACTGTCGAAGATAGCACGAGTAGTAGACATATATTCACACCGACTGCAAGTGCAGGAACGATTGACACAACAGATAAAAGACTGCATACAGGAAACCTTGCATCCCCTAGGAGTGATGGTCGTAATCGAAGCAAAACACATGTGCATGCAAATGAGAGGCGTGGAGAAACAAAACGCCATCACTACAACCAGCGACTTCAGCGGAGCATTCAACCAGGCAAAGACACGCGAAGAATTCATGAACCTACTGCGAGGTGAGTTCTAAAAAAGAAGAAAAATAAAAACATCAATCATAAAACATCAACCATTAAATAAAGACTTAAAATTAAAAAGAAAATGAAAAATTTAAGAAATCTATTCATGGTATTAGTAGGTTGCACACTCGTTGCAACAAGTTTCACATCATGTCTCGACGACGACGAGGATAACATCACCGTCACCCCAGAAGAAGCAGCACGTCGCCTGAACATAATGAACGGCACATACCAAGGAAAAGCCTACGCCTTCTACAACGAAGACTACAAAGTGAAAAGCGACTCCACCGAGACAACATTCTCAATAAGCGGACGCGACTCACTGCTCACCGTAAACCTGCCCGTCAGCTTCCTCAGCTACGCCGTAAGAGACAAGAGCGACACAAAACTCATCGAAGCACTCAAGAATGCAGGACCAAAGAAAGTGACATTCAAGATACTGCTCAACGACATCTACGGAGAAAACAGCTCGACAACATACGGATACTACCTCTACCCAGCATCATACCTGAAGTTCACATGCGCATACGAAGATCAGACCTACGAAGTAGAAGTCAAGTTCACAACATCGGCAAGCTACTTCTACACACTCAACGTCGTTTCCTATGGAGTATATGACCGAGGAGGAGCCAACGGATATCTGCCCATCGGAAGCGTAACCGTCAACCAGCAGACATACGCCATCGAGCCAATACCATTCCTCGTCGTAGGACAGAAGTAAAAAACGCTCCCAAAGCCAGCCCTGAGGAGAGGAAATACCGTCAGCGAGAGGAGACATCCCTCGCGGACGCTGCTCAAAAAAATTCCCTCCTCAGAGGAGTGGCTAAAAGCATACCTCAATCTTTAATCTTCATCCCTCAACATTTACTCTTCATTTAAAATGAAATTCATCTCTTGGAACGTCAACGGACTCAGAGCGTGCGTCGGCAAAGGATTCACTGATGCCTTCACTTCTCTCGACGCCGACTTCTTCTGCCTGCAGGAGACAAAGATGCAGGAAGGACAACTGTCGCTCAACCTCGACGGCTACGAGTCATACTGGAACTACGCCGACAAAAAAGGCTACTCCGGCACAGCCATCTTCACCCGCCACACACCGCTCAGCGTAAAACTCGGAATGGGAATAGACGAGCACGACCACGAAGGCAGGATCATCACCCTCGAAATGGCGCAGTTCTACCTCGTCACCGTCTACACGCCAAACTCACAAGACGGCCTGCGACGACTCGACTATCGCATGCGCTGGGAAGACGACTTCCGACAGTTCCTCCTCCAGCTCAGCGAGAAAAAACCCGTCATCGTATGCGGCGACCTCAACGTGGCACACGAGGAAATCGATATCAAAAACCCGAAAGCCAACCGCCACAACGCCGGCTTCACCGACGAAGAGCGACAGAAAATGACCACACTCCTCGGCAGCGGATTCACCGATACCTTCCGATGGAAACACCCCGACCAAGAAACATACTCATGGTGGTCCTACCGCTTCCACGCCCGCGAAAAGAACGCAGGATGGCGAATAGACTATTTCCTCACGTCGGACAACCTCAGACCGAACATCACAGACGCGAAGATACACACCGACATCCTCGGCTCCGACCACTGCCCCGTCGAACTCACCCTCGACATCTGACATCATAACAAATAACTAACAACGATAACACCCCACCCTGCCGACACAACCGACAGAGTGGGGTGTTACTTATATTATTATCTCTCGCTGCAACTATCAGGTTTTGATAGTGCGACTATCTATGCACGACAACTGTAGTATCAAGCCCAGATAGTGTCGGTATCAGACGCAGATACTACCAGTATCAAGCCCAGATACCATTGCTATCCGTACCTGATACTGCAAGCAGGCTATCTCTCGGGTTGGAACTGGATGGGGATGCTCAGGCGTTGCTTTACGGCTTTTCCGTCTACTTGTGCTGGTTTCCAGAGTGGCATTGACTTTATTGCAGTGACAACGGCGCGGTCGATCTCGGGATTTGCCTTACTGATGACAGCCACGTCGCTGATGCGTCCGTTCTCGTCGACGATAAATGTAGCGATGCACCTTATGGGTTTCTTCTTCGGCCGTGCATCGTCGGAGATGACGATAGTGGAGCTGACGTATTTCATCATTGCTTCGTGTCCTCCCGGATATTCTGCATTTTGGTCGACGGCGACGTAGATGGGTCGTCCGTCTTTCTCTTTCGGAAGGATGTATGGTTCGTCGGCGATGGCTGCGGCGGGACGGCGCAGTTGTTTATACAGGTTTTTGTCGAGATAGTCTTTCAACCAGTTCCATGGTATTGCCGAGACGACGGAAACGGTGTCCTTGTCTCCTGTCCAGAGGGTTTTAAACAGGATGTCTTCTCCCGAGATGCATCCGTCGATCACCTGAATGGCGTTGTAATTTCCTTCCACTTCCTCCCCTACTCCGTTGATGAGCATGCGTAGGAATGGCCGTCTGTAGTTGCTGCTTTCGAGGCGTGAGCGGCGGATGATATCATCGATGGTGAGCACTGTCTGTCGTCCGAGGTCGTAGGTGAGGAGCATGATGGTGGTGTCGCCTTTTTGCGACGACAGTTCTTTTGGCTCTGAGATAGACGTTAGGATGTAGGAGACGTACTTCGAAGGTTCGTAGCCCATCTCTTTCAGTTCGTAGGATACGTGGCAGTATTTCCTGTCGTCGGGCAGGGTCTTGAACTTTTCCCTTACGGGCTCGCCGTATCGGGCTTTCATTTTCGTGTAGGCATCGGTGAGGTTGTCGGCGTCGACTTTAAATATTTTCTCTGCCAGGAAATGCTGCAGTGGTCGGACAAGTGATCCGTCGACCTTGTCGGGCCATTCCACGTCGATGTCTATCACGTTCAGTTCGTCGCCGAGGTGATAGTAGAGGTGTTCCTTGAAATAGCTCACATGCGAGATGCCATGATGGATCTGTTCGGGCTGCGGAGAGTAGTAGAGTCCGTCGGCCACGATGGTCTTCTTCTCCTGTGAGAATGCTTGGGCGCAGCAGAGGAGAAGGAGGGCGAGGATATGTACGTGCGACTTATTCATATCTAAGATCCAAGTCACCTGAGAATGATATTGGTTCTCTGTCGCGTGAGCGCACATTGAGGTATGCCGATCCGTCGGGCATCAGTTCGAGCGAGTAGAGGAAATAATCTTCTCCGTTGTAGGCAGTCATGTCTACGATGGTTGCTCCCTTTCGTCCCTCCGACACTTCATACCCTGTGAGCGGTGCTTCCCAGTTGAGTCCCTTGCCGCCTCCGTAGGGCACATTGTATGCTGCGCCGAAGTAAGGCAGGTAGGAGTAGAGTGTATCTCCCGACACCCGAATCTCGTATCCGAACGACAGGTGCCGGTTAGGACCGCGGAATGGCTTCATATAGTTTACTTCTACCTTGAAGCGTCGGTTGTCGATGGCCGATGCCACAGCCTGTGCCACCTGCATTTTCCGTGCGGCCTTTTCCTCTGGGGTAAGCTTCGAGGTGGAGCATGCCGCCATGATGATTGCAACGAGAGCAATCGCGATTGCAAAATGTCTTCCTTTCATTTCAGTACAATTAATTTATATTGGTACAATTATCTTTTCAGAATTTTACGTCCGTTGACGACATATATGCCAGGCTTCAGTCCCTGCATGGCGTCCTGTGCCTTCACGCCTCTGCGAACGATGCGGCCGTCGGCGGTATATACATTCACCTTTTTCATACCGTCGCCCACCACGTCGGCGATGCCTGTGCTGCCCGTACGCTTATAGAGCGAGACGCTCTGCTGCCCTGTAATGTATGTAGCAAAGCGAGGAAAATCGGCATTATACTTGATACTCCGTTTCGGATAAACTTTGTTTGATATTGAAGCAACACCGCCATTAATATCTACTGTCCAGCTCGTATTATCGGACAACGTAGATGCAGACTCCAACTTATTCTTGTCGGAAGTAAGTGCCAGATAGGTCTTATCCTCCTGGTCTAGGAAAGTATAAGCCCCTGCAGTTCCGCCAAGAAGCAGTCTGTGCGGCAGAATGCCGCCTGTCTCTGTCTCTATCTTCTTGTCGGTGATGGTCACGTCGGCATCTTTACGCACATCACCATTTGCGGCCGCCAGCGCCTTGTTGTAACCTTCACAGACGATGAGATACTCGCCACCGATGGTGAGGTCGGCGTCGGATTCGACGAGCACATAGGTGTTGCCTGTCGGAGGGGGTGTATCGCCGCCGCCGGTGATGACGTATTCCTCAGTCACGACGGTGCTGTTCTTTCCATCCTTACGTGCGAATGCTGTCAGGACGCAACTGCTCGCGACGGTCAGCGGCTCGGTGTAGAGCTCGAAGTCTTCATCGTCGACGGAGTAATATATCTCGGCTCCGGTGGTTGGTGTAGTTATCTTCACGGTCTGAGTCGACGAGTATGTTCCTCCGGCTGGCGAGAACGTTGGAGCCACGAGTGTTTCTGTATCGCCGCCTTCGGCATAGTTGTCGTAGGAGAATGCGACAGACGTCTTTGTTCCCCAGATATATTCTTCCAGTCCCGGGTAGTCGATGAACGGGTTGCGGTTGTGTTGTTTCAGGCACACGGCTTCGTTTCTGGCGCGCTCAATATCGCTGACGGGGTCGTTTCTCGACCATTTCAGCAGCATGTTCAGTGCCCATGTTGTGAACGAGGGATATGTGGTTCCGTTGATGGTAGAGCCTGCCTTTCCCCACGAAACGAGACTACTCTCGTAACAAGTGACCATGTAAAAATAGCCTCTTGCGAAGTCACCTTTCCATTCATCGTTTGGTTCGAAGCATCTCACGCCGCCAGAACCCTCGACGGTGCATTCGCCCACCTTACTATAATAACCACTGGAATGACCTACCTCTCCCTTGTTTTCGCCGAAGGGAAGGTTTCCGCGCATGTTGTTCACCCATACGTCTGTCGGGTAGATATGAAACAAGTCGGTGCCCGGCCCTTTGGCAGTGCTCCCTCCGAACCAGCTCTTCGGGAACGAGTGTTCGCGGTTGTAGCCGCCTGTTGCCTCGGTGCTGCTGCTTGAGCCTTGGTCGTCGCCCACCGTATACTTCGTAATGTTCGAATAGCGGTCGCGGATTGTTGTGCCGTTGGACAACACATCGGTCGTTGCGAAGGCTCCCCAGACGCCGTTCAGGCGGCCAGAGCCATACTCCATCTGGGCGAATTTGGTGCCATTGTACTCACCGTTGACGATTCCGGCCAGGGCTGTCTTCAGCGCTGCACCGCTCTTTCCGTTGGCACTCTTGTAGTAGGTGCCTGTGTTGTTTGGTCCCTGCGCCGATATAGTGAGGGATACAAAGATTGCAATGATTGTAGAGGTCAGTATTCTTTTCATTTCTATATATTATTTTCTCGTTCTCCGTATTTAGCAGTCGCTATCGTTATCGCCTCTTCGGACTTGTCCTTTCGTTATCGTTAACGTTTCCGTTCCCGTTTTCATCATCTGACGGCTACCTTCTCTCCGTCGACGAGATACAGTCCTCGTCCGAGTCCGTCGGTAGCGTCTTGGCGACTGACACTTGAGCGCACGTGGCGGCCGTCGACGGTATAGACGTCTACCTGGCCGTTAGTTTTTTTTTTCAGCCTCAACGCCCTTGATGCCTGTCAGACCGGCCTGATATTTCACCATCATGCCGTATTCCGATGCGCGCGACAGGGCGTACATCACGTGGATTTTATTCTCCTCGGGGTTCGATGCGTCGGAGTCGTTCCATCCATTTATCAGGTCGATGGGCATGAAGCCGTCTATCTGATGGTTGTCGTAGGCATAGTCGAGGCATTTCTGCTCTTCTTCCACGTAGCCCTTCATTGTCTCAACAAATTCCGCTCCTGCTATGTATCCTCGCTCGAGCACATCGTTGAACCACGGTGTGCCGTTGCATCCCGTAGAGTTGTTCTTGGCGTAGAGCATCTGTGTGTATCTCACTCCGTCAGCGCGTACGACTCTCGAGAAATTGCCGTGGGCTCTGAGGCTCATGTTTTTCAGTTTCAACAGATATGTCTGCTCTCCGGTGACGCGATAGAGGTCGGCGGCTCCTGAGAGCATCACGCCGGTGTTGTAGGTCCACTTGTCGCCGCCGCCACCTCCGACATCGAGATGTACGCGGTATTTCACTCCGTCGATCTCTCTGTAGGTAATGTCGCCGGTCGATGCCCATGCAGCGTCCCAGAACACACCTGTCCCGCTGTCGAGAAGGGTGTTGTACTGCCAGTCGAACACCTTGCGGGCGAAGTCGAGGTAGTACTCTCCTTTCTTCTTTGTCACCTCGTAGCGTCGTCCGTCTTTGTCGAGAGCATAGTAGGTCACATCGGCGTCGGCTCTCTCTCCCTCGCTGTAGATTTCGCTGAGCCATACGAGCGGTGAGATAAGCGGTCCGTTGCTGCACGAGTGTTTCGATGTGTAGCCTGGGCCCCATGTGATGCCGCCGTATTCTGTGCCGTCGGCCTTGAGGTTGCAGTCCCATCCGTCGAGCACATAGGCCGCGAGATTCTCAGCCATATTGAGATAATTCTCCACTCCCGTCACCTTATAGGCGCGAAGGAGTTCGCGGATGATCCACATCTGGTCGTCGTACACGTTTTCTATTCCCTGCACGTTTGCTCCTCCCATGCTGTTGGCGCGGTGTACACCGTAGACATTTGCCCACGCATTGGGGCCGGTGTATGAGATTAGCGGCTTACTGTCTGTATACTTTCCGCGATAATACTGCAGGCCTCTGTACAGGTCGTTGAAACGCTTGACATATCTGTCGTAGTTGGCTTCGTATATCTCTGGCTGCGACTCCTTTAGCGCCGTCAGGCCTTCGAGCACCGAATTAGTTGCCTCGAGCGCACTCGTGTATTCCCACACCGACACGATGTCGGATGCCTTGCCCGTGGTGGCGTTATAGTAGAACGCCAGCTTACCGCCGCTCACGGTGAACATCTTGTCGAAGATGCCGTCGGTCAGTTCGATGGCGCGCTGTAGGTTTCTCACTGCCATTTCCTCACTCGTCAGCCCGCTCTGGGCATGAACTCCTGCAAATGCAACGACTGCAACGACCGCAGTCAGGATTCTCTTTTTCATCTAATTCAGGTTCTGATGTTATTCACGGCTCCCCGCCGCCTACGGGCGAAAAGCGCATAGTTACCAATTTACACCTGCAAAAGTAGCAATTAATATTTCAATCGGCGAAACTTTTAACGTTAAAGTATTTGAACAACCCGTATTTTTATTTTTACCGACATGTCAACTTGTTAGTTTCATAGCATGCTGAAGGGGCAAGTACATGGGCTTTGTACTGCGAGTACATGACGTTTGTACTGCGAGTACATGGGCTTTGTACTGCGAGTACAAAAGCCATGTACTAAAGTCGGCCGAAGCGGCATAGTGCGGAACTTGTATGGAAAAATATCGGGTCGAAGGCTTGCAGGATTGACATTGTATGAGTATCTTTGCGGCAGATACGCAAGAAAACATGAACAAGTACGACTTTATCATCGTCGGTGGCGGGCTCTATGGTGCCACCGCAGCGAGAATACTCACCGACAGGGGACTCCGGTGTCTTGTGCTGGAGAAGAGAGGCCTCGTGGGCGGAAACATCCGCGACAAGTGGCAGGAGGGCATCAACGTTCACCTCTACGGCGCACATATCTTCCACACGAGCGACGAGGAAGTGTGGCGGTTCGTCGGCCGGTTTGCCGAGTTCAACTCCTACGTCCACACCGTGCGCACAAGGTTTGGCGACCGGCTCTACGACATGCCGATAAACCTCAGTACGTTCCACGAGGTGTATGGCATAGAGAGCAGCGACGACATCGACGCCGTGCTTGCCGAAGAACACCGCCGGGAGTACTACGCCGAGCCGCGAAACCTGGAAGAGAAGGGCGTGAACCTGATAGGACGGCGGCTCTACGACCTGCTCATAAAGGGATACACCGAGAAGCAATGGGGCTGCGATGCACGCAAACTGCCGGCAGATATCATAACCCGCATACCCGTGAGACGCAATGCCGACAACCGATATTTCTCCGACACATACCAGGGCATCCCGAAGGAGGGATATTACAAGATGACGGAACGGATGCTGGACGGAATAGAGGTAAGAACAGGCGTCGACTTCCTCCGAGAGAGAGAGCACTGGATGGACATGGGCCGGAAGGTAATCTTCACGGGCATGATCGACGAACTGATGGACTATAACCTGGGCGAGCTGCCCTACCGGAGCCTCAGATTTGAGACGGAAAGCATAGCAAGGAGCGACTATCAGGGACAGGCAGTGGTGAACGAGGCAGCACGCAACATAGACTTCACCCGCACCATCGAGCACAAGCACTTCATGGCCGGCAACATGCCGACGACGGAGACAACCATCATCACCCGCGAGTATCCGCAGCAATGGAGACGCGGAATGGAAGCCTACTACCCGGTCAGAACGGAAGAAAGCGAGAGAATGTACAACGAATACGTGAGAATGGCACAGAAGAAGTATCCCCAGATCATCCTCGGCGGCAGACTCGGACTGTTCCGCTATCTCGATATGGACGACACCATCGCAGCCGCAATGAAGTCAGTATGACGAAAAAATAATTAGCACCAAAGATGCACACCCTATTAAAAAAATGTGTATCTTTGTAGCCAATGGGAAATTATAATTTGAAACACTGTAAATCTTAAACAACTATGAGAAATGCCAGACTAGTGACACTAATGAGCTGCCAATGGGCAGACATGGATTTAGACACCCTCTGCGGCAAAGCAGCCGACATGGGTTACGACGGTATCGAACTCGCCATTTGGGGCAATCACCTCGACCCCATCCGCGCAGCAAAGGACGACAACTACGTGGAAGAAATCAAGTCGGTCTTCAAGCGGCACGGCCTTGTCGTGAAAGCACTGTGTGCCCACGTGCCCAGCCAGTGCGTAGGCGACTACAACGATCCGCGACTGAACAACTTCGCCCCGGCGGCATTGGCCGACAAGCCCGACGAGATACGTGCATGGGCCGTGGAGACAATGAAAGCCGCAGCAGTGGCAGCACGCAAGCTGGGGGCATACTGTGTGACGGGATTCGTGGGATCGCCGATATGGAAATACATGTACTCGTTCCCACAGACAACGGAAGAGATGATTGAGAAAGGATTCCAGGAGATACGCGACCTATGGCTGCCAATACTCGACGTCTTTCGCGAGAACGGGATAAAATATTGCCTCGAAGTGCATCCTGCTGAGATCGCCTTCGACTACTGGACCACAAAGCGCCTGCTTGAGAAGATGGCCGACCGCCCAGAGTTCGGACTTAACTTCGACCCAAGCCACCTCCAGTGGCAGGGAATATCGCCACACATATTCCTCGAAGACTTCATCGACAGGGTATATCATGTCCACATGAAAGACTGCGCCGTCACTCTGAACGGCCGCAACGGCCTGCTCGGCTCGCACATCGACTTCGGCGACCTGCGCAGAGGATGGAACTTCCGCTCGCTGGGACACGGCGACGTGAACTTCGAGGAAATCATCCGCGTGCTGAACGCCTACAACTATGAAGGACCGCTCTCCGTGGAATGGGAAGACTCAGGAATGGACCGCGAATACGGCGCACGAGAGGCATGCGAGTTCGTACGAAAGATAGACTTCAAACCTTCCGACATCAAATTCGACGCAGCAATCAAATCATAAAACACAACCATATCATGACAAACAGAAGACTAAGAATGGGCATGGTCGGTGGCGGAGGCAACGCCATGATCGGCCCTATCCATCTGCGGGCAGCACTGATGGAGAATGACATCGAACTCGTGTGCGGATGCTTCAGCCGCAACTATCAGACATCGCTCGAGACAGGCCGCAAGTGGCACGTCGACGAAGGACGAATCTATCACGACTATAAAGAAATGATGGAACGCGAGGCCGCACTGCCAAAGGAGAAGCGCATGGACTTCGTAGCCATCGTGACGCCAAACATAGCCCACTACGAACAGGCAGCCCTCGCACTCGACAAGGGATTCGACGTAGTGCTCGACAAGCCAATGACCTTCTCACTGGAAGAGGCACTGAAACTACGCGAAAAAGTAGAGCAGACAGGACGCACCCTGGCACTGACACACACATATTCCGCCTACCCCGCCGTGAAGGAAATGAAATCGCGCATCGCAGCAGGAGAACTGGGACGCATACGACTCGTCGACGTGGAATACACGCAGGGATGGCTCTCGCAACGAATAGAACTGCTGGGAGGAAACAACGCCGGATGGCGCACCGACCCAAGCCTGTCGGGAAAAGGAGGATGCGTGGGAGACATAGGTACACATGCATGGCACCTGTCGGAGTATATCACAGGAGAGAAAGTCGTCGAACTATGTGCTGAGTTGAGCACATTCGCCGAAGGACGTCCTATCGACGACGACGCCGTGGCAATACTCCACTACACGAATGGCGTGCATGGTGTGCTCCATGCAACACAGGTGTCGGCAGGCGAAGAAAACCGGCTGGCAATACGTATCGCCGGAGAAAAAGGAACATTTGAGTGGCACCAGATGGAACCGAACACCCTGATTGTGAGATGGGCCGACCGTCCCGCTGAAATCATACGCACAGGCAACGGCTATATGGGATCGCTGGCCAAATGGAACACCCGGACACCAGGCGGACATCCGGAAGGATACATAGAGGCATTCGCCAACATATATCGCAACTTCGTGAAGACTGTCCAGGCCAAAGAGGCAGGCGAGACACCGACAGCAGAAATGCTCGACTTCCCAAACGTGGAGGACGGAGTACGCGGACTGCAGTTCATAGAAACGATGGTACGCTCGTCGCAAGCCACCGACAAAAAATGGCAGAAGTGGGTTGAAGAATAGACGTCAAGGATAAAAACCGAAAAGCAAGCCTGCAGACGTAAGCAATAGCACGACAGTGTGTTAAAATTGCTTAATCTGCAGGCTTTTTCTTTTGTTTCAATTTGCAGTATCGCTTTTTTCTCGTAATTTTGTAGGGAATATGGCCCAACGAGTCATAAAAACCTTAACAAAGATATTCATGTCGAAATCAAATAAAAAGAAATTTTTCCTGATTGCCATTGCATGGATTGCAGTGGGAGTAATCATCACCCTCGCCTTCGACGATATGTGGGAACGCACGTCGACAAACGAATCGTGCATGGCATGCCATGTCCACGAGAAAGCCGACAACGCCTGGAAACAGTCTGTGCACCACAGCAGCAACAACAAGAGCGGAGTGACCACCGACTGCGCCGAATGCCACCTGCCGCCACGAGGCACGATGGCACACTTCACGGCAAAGGCAAGAATGGGAATGAAAGACATCTGGGCATACATCACAAAAGACAAGGAGAAAATCAACTGGGAACGCAAAGGCGAACTCGAATATGCACAGAAGATCGTATACAACGAGTCGTGCAAGAAATGCCACACTAACCTCTTCCCCAAGGAACTGTCGGACGACGGGCTGAAAGCTCACCTCTACTACGAAGAAAACGAGAAAAAACTCGGACTGCAGTGCATCAGCTGCCACCTCGACGCAGGACACTTCAATCCAAACTACAAGCACGGCAAGATGGAAGGACTCGCCGTGGTGAACAATAGCATCAAATACGACTCGGCAGCAACCGTCAGAGAGTTCAAGAACTTCACCGAGACAGTGCCCGGCACTGCCGTGAAGATAAACATGGTGGCTGTGCCTGGTGGCAAGTTCAACATCGGAAGCCCGAAGAACGAACCATTCCACAAAGACGATGAAGCCCCGCAAAGAAACATCTCGGTATCGCCATTCTTCATGGCAGAGATAGAAGTGACATGGGACCAGTATTGGGCATTCTACAACGAGACAATGTCGGAAGGCCGCACACCGCCGTCGGTGGTCTATGCCAACAACTCGCGGCCCGACGTAGATGCCATCTCCGGACCTACGCCACCATTCGGATTTCCCGACCAAGGATGGGGAATGGGCGACCGACCGGCTATAACAATGACCCACTATGCGGCCGAGACATTCTGCCAGTGGCTGTCAATGAAGACAGGAAAGAAATATCGCCTGCCGACAGAAGCCGAATGGGAATATGCTGCACGCGGAGGGACAGAGACACCTTACTTCTTCGAGGGAAGCCCGAAGAAATTCACCAACGAGGGATTCTTCAAAAAGATATTCGGAGTCGACACCACCTCCATCAGCGGATTTATCGTATATCTGAACAACAGCGACGGCAAGACACAGGAGCCGTCGAAGGTGAAAGCAAACCCATTCGGACTGAAGAACATGCTCGGCAATGTAATGGAATACTGTGCCGACAAATATAGCGCCGACGCCTACGGCAAGTGGCACGACGGCGACAAAGACCCCATCTGCAAGGATGGCGATGAATATGTGGTGCGCGGAGGCTACTACATGGACGATGCCGCCAACCTGCGCTGCGCAGCACGTAGCCATACACAGCACGACGCATGGCTGAAGACCGACCCGCAGAACCCGAAGAGTATATGGTGGTACTCCGACATCAAGGGCATCGGATTCCGCGTAGTATGCGAAGTGCCGGAAGGAGTTAACGCAAAATAAAAAAACTGGACAGAAAGAAAACTAAATTAATTTTGATTTAAATATAAAAAAGTTATGAGCGAAAACAAAATTAGCAGAAGAAAATTCCTAAGCTATTCAGCTGCTGTCGGTGCAACCGCAGTGGTAAGTTCTTCAATCCTCTCCTCATGCGCAGGAGGCAACAAGAGTGGCAAGCCCCTTAAGAAGAAAGGCGAATACTACGTGCCCGAGCTTCCCGACAAGGCCATCGACGGACGTGAGCTCAAAGTGGGTCTCGTAGGTTGCGGCGGCCGTGGATCAGGCGCAGTGAAGGATCTCCTCGAAGCAGCCAACGGCATCACCGTGGCAGCACTCGGCGACGTGTTTGAGGATCGCCTTAACGATGCAAAGAAAATGCTCGCAGAAGAGAAGAACCAGGTCGTTCCCGACGACGCATGCTTCGTGGGATTCGATGCCTACAAGAAAGTCATCGACATGGTCGACATGGTCATCCTCGCCACACCACCAGCATTCCGTCCAACTCACTTCCAGTATGCTGTAGAGAAGGGCGTACACGCTTTCCTTGAGAAGCCAGTTGCTGTCGATCCAAAGGGATTCCGCACCATCATGGCAGCCTCGAAGCAGGCAGTGGCAAAGGGACTCTGCGTCGTCACCGGCACACAGCGTCACCACGAGCGCCCCTACGTGGCAGCATTCGAAAAGATACAGGAAGGCCTCATCGGCGAAATCACAGGCGGATGCGTATATTGGAATCAGGGAATGCTGTGGTACCGCGACCGTCAGCCAGGATGGAGCGACATGGAATGGAACATCCGCGACTGGGTGAACTGGAAATGGCTCTCGGGCGACCATATCGTTGAGCAGCACGTACACAACATCGACGTGTTCCTCTGGATGCTCGGCAAACATCCTGTCAAGGCTACTGCATTCGGTAGCCGCCAGCGCCGCAAGACTGGTGACCAGTACGACAACTTCAGCGTCGACTTTGAATTTGAAAACGGAATCCATCTCCACAGCATGTGCCGACAGATCGACGGATGCAGCAACTACATCGGCGAATACGTACAGGGCACAAAGGGTATGTGGAAGAGCGAAACCGACGAGATCACCGACCTCGAAGGCAACGTGATCTGGAAGTTCGACTACGACAAGATGCGCGAGGAGTTCAAGCAGGAAAATCCATACGTGCTGGAGCATGTCGACTGGGTGAACCACATCCGCAAGGGCGAACCTCACGACGAGTCGGAGGCTACTGCCATCTCTACTCTCGCAGGTATCATGGGACGTGAAGCCGCTTACACTGGAAAGACCGTCACATGGGACGAAATCACCGCTTCTGAGCTCGACTACATGCCGGCAAAGCTCGAACTCGGCCCACTCGACCTCGCTAAGTACACAGTACCCGTGCCAGGCGGCGAGTAAGAAAAACCCTTAAATCTATCTTAATATGAACAGAAAACAATTTTTGCAGCGTTCACTCGCCGGCATCGCCACACTGGCCGTAGCACCATCGCTGACGCTCAGCTCGTGCGCAAGCACCAAGAAGAGCGACAAGAAAAAAGGTGTGCTCAACCTGTCGTTCCAGGAAGGCATTGCCCCTGGCGAGACACTTGCCGAGAAGCTCGACTTCATGGAGAATCTGGGCGTAGTAGGCTTTGAACCCGGCGGACGCGGACTGGCAGGACGAGTAGAAGAAATACAGAAAGCACTCAATGGCCGCAACATCAAAGTGTCGGCAATCTGCGCAGGCTTCGACGGATTCATCCTCGCCGAAGAGCCCGATGTGAAGAAACAATTCGACACCACCATGCGCGAAATCGTCGCAGCAGCAGGTGCACTCGGATCGGTAGGCGTCGTCATGGTACCGGCCTTCAACGGTCAGAAACCATGCAAGCCTCACACCATGGAGACACGCAACTATCTCTGCGAACAGCTCCATGAGCTCGGCGAATATGCTCTCTCACAGGGCACTACCGTCATCCTCGAACCGCTCAACCGCGACGAGTGCTTCTACATGCGCCTCGTGGCCGACGCCGCTGCCATCGCACGCGATTCGCAGAGCGAAGGCGTGAAGTGCATGGGCGACTTCTGGCACATGAAGGAAGAAACATCCGACTACGCCGCTTTCTGGGCTGCAGGACAGAAATACCTGCAACACGTGCACATGGCAAGCCGCGGAACAAGAAACATGCCTGGAGAAGATGGCGACGTCGACGACTATCGCGACGGATTCCGAGCACTCAAGGAAATAGGCTACGACAAATACGTATGCTTCGAGTGCGGACTCAAAGGCGAAGACAGAGCAACGGCAGTAACAAATGCCGTAAACCTTCTTCGCACACAGTGGGACGAGGTGTAGAATCCTAAGAAGAAACCACAAACAACCAAAGGCTCCCCTGCCCTAACCGGCAGAGGAGCCTTTTGCGTTGTATCCTGGGTAAATGCACCCGACAAAAGCCACAAGAAACACAAAAAGTAACAATTCGTAAGCAATATTTCAGGGTATTTTCGGAGGTAAGGCTCGTCAAGCAAAAAACGCCTCAAAAACCGACAAAAAGGACATGAAAACTGACCAAAAAGACATTTTTCCTACCCTAAAACGAAAAAACAACGCCAATAAGTGGGCCCTTTGACGCCATTAGATGGGCCCTTTAAGACTGTTACTTGGGCCCTTTGACGACGTCAACCCATTGGGTTAATGGGAAAGCGAGGCCCACCCCTTACCCCTTCCTGGGGAGGGGAATCGCGACAAGTGAATATATGACAGGGAGTTAGAAGGATTTCATGAAAAAGTGGCTGAAATCGGCAAAATGCTCGAAAAACGCGTCTGAGGGCAAAAATCAGTGTTTCTTATCTGGAATGCGTCCATATAAGCCTGTTTTGGTTATAAGTTTTCAGTTATTTGTTTTAAGTTCTCAGCAACCCCAGATAAACAGGGAGAGAATCTGTAAGAAGCCCCCTCCCCACCCTCTCTCAAGAAGAGAAACACCCTCCGACCAACGGCGATTATCCCACGACTATCTTTTTATGATGGTTGGCCGATGGTTGCCAATGGTCGGAGGACTTTAACGTAAATATAATTTCTGAATTTATTTCTGACAATTTTTGGAAGCCTTTCCCTTCGACTATCGTCGACTATCATACAACTATATCTTTAGGATTAAAAGCATTAGATGGTCGGGAAATGGTCGGCAATGGTCGGAGGACTTTAACGTAAATATAATTTCTGAATTTATTTCTGACAATTTTTGGAGGTCTTCCCCTCATAGGCTGGCACATATTCGGCAAAAGGAAGAAATGGTAACGAAAAAAACCAAGCCACATAAAATTGTGCGGCTTGGATTCTCTCTGTCGGGATTACTGGACTTGAATAGGTGAACATTCGTAGGAGGTCGTTAAAAGTTCTTTTATCCTTTTGGAGAAAAGCCATTTATTAGCGTATATAAAGGGATTTCAGTACTTTTTTGAACACTCTTGAACTCTTAAAAATGTTTAACGGCGTTTATATTTGTTCATAGTTGTTGTGCAAATGTTGTGCAAATGTTGTATATTTGCACAACGAAAAGAGATAGTTAGGTGAACAAACAAAACAAACTTGAACAGATATGGCAACAGTACGTGCATTCATAAGAACAACCTTAAGGAGTCGGGACTCCAAGGTATTCATACGATTCCGGTTATCAGATGGACGAAAAATACAGTTATTTCACAAATCTGAGTTTCTTGTTAATCCTGACGCATGGGATGACAAGAAAGAATGTATCAAAGGCAAAATCCTGTACAGTCCAAGCGAGAGGGCTAGGTTAGAGTTTGCCGTTTCTGCAAGGAAAGCATTATTGATAGATTTGTATGAAAATGCCAAGAACAAAGAATCCCTGACCAGTGCGGGATTCGAGAAGTTGATAGACATGAAACTTCATCCCGGAAAATACGAGGAAGAAGGGAAAGATCAGAAGGATTTTTATTACTGGTTTAGGAAATTCCTTGATGTGAAGAATTATTCTCCTACTGATGAAAAAAACTATGAGACAATGATGCGTATGCTCAGACGTTTTGAAATGTTTCAAAAAGTCAGGTTCGGGGATGATTATGCCCTGGAGTGTAAATGATAACGCAAAAGTATACCAGATAATAATCTAAAAGTATACCACTTCGGTTGAGTGCTGCAAAGGTACAAAAAGTTTGTTAAACATTACTTGTTGTTGATAATTTTTCTTGTTTCTTTTATCCGATATGATGTTCCTGTCATGTTGACGAGGTAGGATTTATGACATAATCTATCGACGAGTGCTGAGCATAATACCTTATCTTTTAACACCTCCTCCCACCTAGTAAAGGGCAGGTTCGTCGTGATAATCGTAGATTTCTTTCCAGTTCTGAGCGAGAGATGATTGAATAGCATCTCCGCACTTTCCTTGTCGAAGCCGACATATCCGAGTTCGTCGCATATGACGAGATCATAGCGCTCAAACTTGATTTCCAGATTCCTCAGCGTCTTCTCCGTCTTTGCCTCTCTGATCATAGTCAGCAGGTGCGGGACAGAGGTAAAGAAGACAGAGTAGCCCTCAAGACAAGCCTTGATGCCGAGTCCGATGGCAGTGTGCGTCTTTCCCGTTCCGGGATTTCCGTACATGACGATGCTTCGTCCCTCCTTGATAAAGTCGAGCGTCTCGACTTCCGGCAGTATCATCTGTCCTTCCAGCGGCAGCTCCTCCCTCTTGAGTTCTTCAAGATACTTCATCTGCGGGAAGTCGGCCCTGTGTATGCGGGTTATCTTACTTCTCTCTCGCCGTCGGGTCACTTCCTCCTCCAGCAGCCGCCGGAGGAAGGTGAGGTGTCCCCACTGCTCCCTTACGGCATCCTCGGCAAGGAGCGTCACGTTCTCCCTCACAGCAGCCAGTTTGAGTTCCCTGGCATATGCATCTATGATGTCCCTCTCGTTCATGGTGTACACCTCCTTTCCGTACCAGTGGCATTATTGCTTCCCTGCATGATGCCGTCGAGCTGTGCCAGCACGTCCTCACTTCCGAGTTCTATCTCCAGGAAGGCATCCGTCTTCTGGCTGTCGGTAAACGTCAGCGGTGCGGCATCCCTTGTCTCAAGCGCCACCTTTATCTGGTCAGAGGTGATGTGCCGCGCACCGCGCACGCGTATCTGCCTGACGGCATCGAGTATGTCCCTGTAGTCATGGCCCCTCTCCCTGCAGTACTTGAGCAGTCGCAGGAAGTCCTTCCCGTTATCGGCAAAGTGGACGCGGAAGAGTTCCTGCATCTTCTCGGGCATCTGTCTGAGGGCTACGGAGCCCTTCAGTGCACCGGGCTTCTTCATGAGCGTGTTTATATAGTGGTTGATGTCAAACGTCCACGAGCCGGAGGAGTAGCTGCGCTCGTGCTCGGCCATCTTCTTGTGTGCAGCATCATAGACACGTATCTTCTCCGAGTAGAGCTGCACGATGACGGTCTGCCCCACGAGGTGGTCGGGCACGGAGTAGTGCGAGTTCTTCACGCAGATGGTGGCCTGCTTGTCCACTGTAGCCTGCAGCAGGTCGAAGCAGCCGAAGTCACCGGGGAAGTGGAGCATGCACTCCATGTCCCTGCGCAGTGCCTGCCGCTTGTCACCCGTGGCGATGCTGCCGCTTTCCCTGTTGATGTTGTCGCAGATGCGGCTCAGCCACTGCTGGGCGCTCTGGATGGAGTCGAAGTCGACGCGCGTGGTGAAGGCGCGTCCTCGGACAAAGTCCACGCTGCGCTCCACATGCCCCTTCTCCCAGCCTGCACGGGCATTGCAGAAACGGTGCGAGAAGCCGTAGAAGGCCTCCATGCGCAGCAACGACTCCGTGGGCTGCTTGCCGTCAGGCCTGAGGATGACGGCCACCTTCATGTTGTCGTACACCATCATATGGGGTACACCGTGCACGTCGTGGAAGAAGTTGCGGTGCGACTCCATGAAGGCCAGGTTGTCCTGATGGCGGAAGAGGTAGGCCCAGCGGCCCTCGCTGTGGCACAGGGCAAAGACGGCCATCGTGAAGGTGACCTGCTTGCCCGCTATGCGCAGCTTGACCTCGCCCCAGTCAAACTCGCACTCCTCGCCGGGCTCGTAGTACTGCTTGATGAACACATCCTTGGGCTTGCTCCGCTTCTCCGCCTTGCGCTGCTGGATGTACTTGCACACGCTCGAATAGCTGATGCTGAAGCCCTTCTCTACCAAGGCGCGGTGGATGTCCTGTCGCTTCAGGCACTGCTTCCTCATGCCTGTCTGCCGGCGCTTCGCATTCTCCGATAGCCAGTACTCAATCTCCGCACAGACGGCTTCTGTCAACTTGCTGCGCTCTACCTTGCGCGGCGGATACTTAGGTCTGCTTGCCAGGCACATGTCAGCACCCTCTTCCGGGTCAGACAACACCTGAGCCTCATACTCACGGATGTAGCGGGTCACGGTCTTACGGTTAAGACCAACCCTGCGGGAAATCTCCCGTAAACTCAAACCATCAATGCGATGGTAATGTAGAATCTGTTCTTTTTTGTCCATGTCGATCATCTTTACTCTTTGTACGCTAAACAGTACTCTTGTGAACTACTATTATAACGTAAAATCCACGACCCACATGGTATACTTTTCAATTATTATGGTGGTATACTTTTCAATTACTATTTACACGCGTAAAGGGCGTTTTTTGTGTTTAAGATGTAAAAATATTCAATTTTGATGTTGTTTTTGAATATTATTTATTACTTTTGCATAATTGGTTTTTTGGATACGTGAGGGGAAGAAACAAGAGCCTGATTCAGAAACGTGATGATGCACTTTGCCGTCGCTGGTATTATTGGACCGAACGGCAAAGACTTCGCTATGACGACGCGCTGAAGCAGTTGTCAGAGCGCGAGTTCTTCATCTCAGAAGAGCGCATCATGTCGATTATCCGGACGAAGGCCAAGGAAGTAGATGCCATCGTCAAGCGCGGTGTTCCCAAGGTGAGGAAGCCTCGTCTGACGGAGCAGCAACTTTGTCTGTTCATGGATGAAGACTTCTGACTCAATCGTGGATGGAGAAACGAAATGTGGTCTCATATACCTTGATGCCTCCAGCGAGCGAGAAATCCCTTGAATTCTGCCGGAACATCGGACTTGCACAGTTATCAGGGATGAAGCCCTGCAGTGCATTGACAACAGCCTTCTTGAGTGCCATTCGTTCTGCAATTTTCCCTGTTGTTCCAGATGAGACGTGCGTATCGTCGTAGCAGTCGATAGCAAGACGTGTGGTGAAGGTTGCCTTTCCGCGTTGGCATCCCTGCTTTGTACCCTCCCAATCTGTATTGATGTTCCCCACGAGAACGCATGGGAAAGTAACGGGATAAGTATCTTCTACGAATTCGAGTTGCCCGTAGTCTTCATCTACGAGAGAAAGTCCTGGGACCTGATCATCGATACGGTTCAGGATGTTAATGAGAATTTGTTCCATGTCTTAATTATTGAGGATATTCGTTATTTCTTTTTCGATAGCCTGACTGACTTTTTGGCTAAGTTCCTGTGAGGGGCCAATGAACTGCCGTTTTGGGATGCGAGAAGTGACAGTCAGTTTTTCCTTTTTAGTGAGGGCAAGGGCTTTCCATTTGTCTGCCTCCGGGTTAGCGGCGGTGGAACCGCCACCATTGGCGAAGAACTTAGCCCATGCGAAACGCCGCATCTTCGGCGTGACCCGCGGATGAGAGGTGATGGTCGCTCCCTGATTATGTACGGCTGCATAAGGAACACTGGTACCTACCACCACCTGTGCGTCACCAGGGACGTAGCGGATGGATCCGTAGAGGTTCTTCCGGGCAGACATCAGGGGACCATACTGAGAGTTGGCCGATTTCCCCCCGGCTTGCATTCCCGATGTTCCATCGCCTACCCGTAGCCTTTGACGGCGCGTGACGGGCCATGGATGCAGGCCTCCGTCAACGAATCCGCCCTGCCGGAAGTTGTCCTGGAAGTGATCTTGAGCGATGCGTCCAATCTTGACAGGCAATCGGCGATGGATGGCGTCACGTATTTCCTTTTCCTTGGCCTTTACGAGCGCTGTGAATTGTTGTGGGGTCATAGATGCTATAGTTGTAATAGATGCTATAGTTGTTATATACGGTATTTGTTTTTGGTGCGTAAGTCTTTTGCCGTGATCTTAACCGGCGGTTCGAGGGAGGCTGTCAGTTCGTTGAGTTTGCGCAGTCCACCCTCGACGGCATCCGGGCCGTCAGCGGGGTATTTGAGGTTGAGGGTGAAGAGTTTGAACTGATCTTCGAGTTCCTCCATGTGCGGGTTGTCGCGCTCGTCCTGGTTGAGTATGAGGTTGCCTTCGCGGTTGACGGGTTCCAGGTTCGCCTCGATGCGCGTAGCCTTGTCCGTCTTCTTTTCCTCGTCGCCCCGGATATAGAGGTCGATGCCCTTTTCCTTACGGACCTTTTGCACGAGCGGTTTGAAGACCTGCTGGAAGAACGGGTCCTGGAGTTTGTTGTTCTCCATGTAGCAATAGACATTGCTTCTCCCGGCTACGAACTGGAGTAACTGCACATACCAGTCGATGAACTCCGCATTGAGTGCCTGGGCGAGCCGCGACTTGATGACATAGACCTTATCGGCGATTTTTCCCATGAGCATGACCGCCTTGAATGACTTTCCCTTCTTCCCCTTGGACTCGCCCGGTGCGGGGTCACCGTAGATGACCAGTGCGCGGAACTTGGAGAGCGCCGGTATCTTGCCATAGACCACGTCCTTGAATATCTCGCCTTCGGAGATGGGATTGTTGAAATACTCATGCTGCTGGGAGAGTGTGGAGATCTTTGAGAGTGTGCGGTCGATATGCTCCTCCGTGTTCTTCTCCGGCCATGTGCTGCGTCCGTTCTTGTCGCGGATGTTGACGATATCCCAATGATCGGCAATCTCTCCGGCACGGGTGATGCAGCAGTCCTTGGCAATGATGTTGCCACAGAAGAGGATGAGCGTGGGTTCGGAAGTGGAGCGCGTTGGATATAGTGCCTGTTCCCACCATTCCCAGCGTTTCTGTATGATGTCCGGGTTCTTGGTGTCCTCATCGGTGTCGAAGTCATCGACGAGCAGCACGTCAGGACGTATGGCCTCGTTGCGGGAACCACGGGGCGACTGTCCGGCACCGATGGCCCGGAAGGCCACACCCCCCTTGGTGATAAACTCATCCTCAGTCCAGTTGCCGAGAGAGGGCTGCTTGCCATAGTATGCCTCTATGCGTGCATTGGCTTCGAGGTTGGCGCGATAGGGAGCGAGGAGACGGACGGCATTGTCCCTGGAATTGGACGTGAGGAGTATATTGCGCTTCTTCCCGGTGAGTGCCAGGAATAGGACAACGAACATGGTGATGGTCGATTTGGCCAACTCGCGGGACCAGGACAGCACCTCGTACCATTCGTCGTGGGCGAGGATGCGGCGTATGGCCCGTTTCTGGAAGTCTGCAAACTCATATTTGGCATAGCCGGGAAAGAAGAACTTAATCCACTCGATGGGGTGTGCCTCCAGATAGAGACGATGTTTCTCCCTTTCGGCGTGGCTCATCGATGTATCGACTGGTGTTGACCGATAGATGGCTTCCTTGTATTTTTCCCAGTCGAGGAGTGCATTTTTGTCTATTTGCTTCATTTTTTCTTCTTTTTGTTTGTTGTTTCAGAATAAATGCTTATATTTGCATCGCTTACCTGCAGAAGTAGATGGTAACATCGAAATGGTCTGTCTCGGATCGTCGGCAAGGTAGGCTTTTTTTATTCCTCTATAATAGAGTAGAATTGCTCGTTTCCCCACTTTAGCTTCTCAGTCTTTATAATGAAATTTCTACCGTTGTGGGTGAGCCTATATTTAAGATACCCCCTAACGCCACGCCTCCATTTTTTATTTATATTCCTCACGTCATCAGGATTGTTCATGTCTTTGCCTTCGCCCAGCGCAGAAGGTTCTATGAAACTAAGTGATTCTGGATGGTTCCACGCATAGACAGCAGCGATTACATCGTAATCATGGTGCGCGTGTTTTAAGAACCTTCCTCTTGACTTGCCTGATAGGTGCAGAGTGCCCGTAGAAATGTTTTCAAACTGAATGTCTGTCTCAACAGGAAGGGACATTAGGTTCTGTTCTTCCACCTCTTTTTTCCTTGCAAAGGCGGTTTCATCTATCTGCTTTTTCTCCATAACACGTCCAATGCAGCCATTGATATACGGGCAGTTGTAACAGTCCTTTACTCGAGCTGTGAACACATTCTGCAGACGGGCTTTGGTGCCTGGCTTGTAGAAGGCGCAGTGGCGGCAGTCTGTGGGGAAATAGGGGTGGTCGTCGGAGAATACTTCGGCGGTTTTGCCGGGGTTACTCTTTAGGCCGGACTGAGGGGTGTTCTGGGGTTGCGACTGAGTCGCAACAGACGGGACGTCGGTGGGCTGTTCGTCGGTGGAGGTGAGGTCACACTTGCAGTTCCAGCGGTCGCCGGGTCGGTGCTGGTCCCAGAAGGGATGATCGACGGGGAGGATGGTGTTCCAGAACAGGCGGTGGTCCGCGCCCGGATTGGGCGACGTTGACGGTAGCCATTTGAGGTTAGGCAGTATGTCCTTCTCACGCTGGAACTGTTGCCAGTTGGCGGCCTGACGTGCTCGGAGTACGGCCGTGTTGTATTCCGTTTCGAGCCAGTTGTTGCACTGGTGCGAGGCGATAGGGAGCACCTCTTCCTTCCATTGTTTGAACGGCTTTAGATTGCCGTTAGAATCGAGGAGACGGGCGGCCATGTCGTTCTGCGCCCGGTGGGTCTTGAAGGCTGCGAAGACATCGGTGGAATGGCGGAGGGCATGGAGGAATGGGTCTTGACCGAGGCTGGGGGCAGCGGCGGAACCGCTGCCTGCAGAGAAGCCTTCGGTGACGGCGCTACCGAGGGTTTGGGCGATGGTATTGAACAGGTTCGGTTCAATGTCGTCGTGGGGGTTGAAATCGCGTCGGTAGATGTTGCGGAGAGCTGCTGCTATGATTTCATCGGAGATGGAAACCGTAGAGGCCTCTGCCTTGATGGGCGCGATGGTGTCGCGCCATACGGGACCGTAGTAGAGGTCGTTGACTACCATTCTAAAACTGCCCCCCGGTCGCGAGGGGCTCGTGCGAAAAAACTCCGCAGTATGTTTTTGACGGTCTTCTTTTTCTCGTGATTTCGTGATAACGTTCTATCGTCATTACGAACCTCCGGGTCTTCCTGTCCGTCATCCTGGTCATCATCGCCCTCATGGAACTGTATGCCAGGCGATGAAAGCACCTGCTGGAGGAGATGATTGTCCTCAATTTGCTGTTTCATTTCGTTGTAGTTCTTGGGCTTCTCGATGCCGAACGTCTCGTAGAGATAGTCGTCGGAGATGGGGAGCCGGAAGTTGGACTGGAGTTGCACCAGGATGTTGGACTTCGCGGTGAGGTCGATGTATTTCGGTTCGGGGAAGGTGAACATACCCCCCTGCGTATTGACGCCCATGGCCGCAAAGATATCGGCCATGTCGTAGTTGAGTACGTTGAGGACAAAATTCTGATCTGCCTTCAGGATTTGGTCTTCCTCCTTCTTATGCACATTGCCGAGGGCTTCGCTTCCCGTGGCCTGTGCCTCTGTGGTGAGGGTGTTGCCCAGGAAGAGTTTAGATATTTCCTT
>JAFUVV010000062.1 GCA_017477435.1 Prevotella sp. | reverse complement strand
TTATGAATTATGAATTATGAATCATGAATTACCAAATCCTGTATCCAGCCACTACTTGCAGGCATTCCACTTTCTGGAACCGGTGGGCTTTCACGTTGTAGCCGAGGAAGAGGCGGTCGGAGGTGAAGGGGAAGGAATAGCGCAGCGACACGGTCTGATAGATGCGACTCTCGTCGTCGGAGAGACGTCCGAGGTGGCGGCAGAGATATGTGCCGACGCCGCAGGATAGGGAGAAGTGGCGATAGAAAATCTCGTGGCGGAGGGTGATGCCTGCCACGTGGGGCGAGTAGTGTGGGGCAGGATGACCGAGAATCTGATCGTAGAGACGAACGGTGTAGACGTAGTCGGAGTAGGTGTAGTCGATTCCTATGCCCGAGGCGTGGAGAAGGTGGTAGCGATACATCGGAGCTATCATCACCGTTGGGAATCCGTAGATAGCGTTGTGCTTGCTGTGGTTGACGCTGAACCCGTCGAAGAGGGCCTTCATCCCAAGCCCAGCCATCGCCTCCACGTAGAATCCTCGTCTTCCTTCTTTCTCAAAGGCTACGCGACGGGGAGCTGACTCTGCCTGGGGACTGATGTTATAATCTACTGAGAGGGTGCCTCCCAAAGCGTTTATCCCAATGTTTGGGCGATCGAGAGTTCCGTTGCTGAAGTGTTTGAAGTCGACTCCTGCCGATGCGCTCCAGTGGGATGAGAGACGATAACGGAGGTAGAAGCCGAGATTGACATATATAGAAAGCGTAGAGCCGATGATTTCGTTGTCGACATTGTCGTTTTCGTCGAATGGGTGCGGACAGTAGGCCAAGCCGTTCTGAAGGTCGGTGCCGAGAGTGAACCGTCCTGCACGGAGGAGAGGAATCTGAATGCCGCCGTAGAGGGTTGCCATCCGACCGATGCGAGAACGGTAAGGCGTCTCGGGGCGATAGATGTCGAGATTGCTGAAATCGTCCAACTGAAGGCCCACCTGAAGCGAGGGATAGTTCATGGCCTGGTCGAAGGCTGTAGGAGTCTCAAACGACTGCTGTCTCTTCAGGCGAATGTCGAAGAAACGTGCGGAATAGCTGTGGAGCACCTCGTTGATGTCGGGTCCGTGATGAATCATGCGGCTGGCCGTAGCCGAAAGCTGTATCGAGAGTTTGCTGCTTATCTTGTCTGTCACAAGGCTGTCGGCAGCCAGTCCCCCACCCTCGCCGAGGCTAAGACTGTCGGCATCAGAATCGGCTACGGAAGGCATCGGAAGCTGCGCGAGACTCAAAATGAGAGAAAGTATCGTTTTCACCATAATATTTTGATTGCTGAGCATATCGGGCGTTTATGCCGAGCATACAGAGCACTTATGCGGCAATTATGTGGCCCATAACTACCACAAAAGTAGTAATTTATTTTCACATAACCAAACTTTTTTCGGACGCTTTGTAGATATACACATTATTAAACCAGATTGCTGGCTTTGTATAATCTCAAAGGATTATGGTCGAAAATGAAAAAGTCACTTGCATTTTTTCGGCATAAAAAAAGATAAAATCTTGTTCCACTATTGTTTTTTTTGTAACTTTTCCGTCCTTGCGGATGAAGAAGTTATAGCGCCTCGGTAAAACAAAATGAAAAAAACAAGTTTTTTCCTTTGTTCTACTCTCGACTTTTTTGTAACTTTGCATGTAAGAATACTAAAACCCAACAAAAGGAATGAAAAAGCGCGATTTCGTGACCATTGCCAACCTCTCGAAAGACGAGATCCTCTACCTCATCGAGATGGCGCAGGAGTTTGAACGCCACCCGAACAGAGAGCTCTTGAAAGGCAAGATTGTGGCAACCCTGTTCTTCGAACCTTCCACACGCACGCGACTGAGCTTCGAGACAGCAGCCAACCGCCTTGGGGCGAAAGTAATAGGCTTCTCCGACGCAAAGGCTTCGAGTGTGACAAAGGGCGAGACACTGAAAGACACTATTCTCATGGTGAGCAACTATGCCGATGCAATCGCCATGCGGCACTACATCGAGGGCGCAGCACAGTATGCAAGCGAGGTGTCGCCAGTGGCGATAATCAACGCCGGCGACGGAGCACACATGCACCCCTCACAATGCCTGCTCGATCTCTACTCCATCTACAAGACACAAGGCACGCTCGAAAACCTCAACATCACACTCGTGGGCGACTTGAAATACGGACGCACCGTACACTCGCTCATAATGGCCATGCGACACTTCAACCCGACGTTCCACTTCATAGCGCCCGAAGAGCTCGCAATGCCCACAGAATATAAAATCTACTGCCAAGAGCACGGCATCAGATACGAAGAAAGCACTGAATTCAACGAGAACACCATCGCCGACGCCGACATATTATATATGACACGCGTACAGAAAGAAAGATTCTCCGACCTCATGGAATATGAGCGAGTGAAAAACGTGTTCATACTCAAAAACGACATGCTCTCACACGTGAAAGACAACATGCGCATACTACATCCACTTCCACGAGTGAACGAGATAGCCTACGACGTCGACGACAACCCTCACGCCTACTACATACAACAGGCACAAAACGGACTCTACGCACGAGAAGCAATCTTCTGCCACGTGCTCGGAATAGGACTCGATGAAATCAGAAACGACAAGACAATCATTGAATAAAGACACAAAGATGGATAAAAAAGAAAGACTCGTAGCCGCAATAGAAAACGGGACAGTAATAGACCATATACCAGCCGAAAAGACATTCCAAGTGGCAACACTCCTCGGAATACAAAGTCTCGAAGCACCCATCACCATCGGCAACAACTTCGCATCGAGAAAAGTAGGAAAGAAAGGAATCATAAAAGTATCCGACAAATTCTTCACCGACGACGAAATATCGCGACTCTCCGTCATCGCACCAAACGTCGTGCTAAACATCATACGCGACTACGAAGTAGTAGAGAAGAAAACCGTCGTCACACCCGACGAACTGAGAGGAATCGTCAGATGCAACAACCCAAAGTGCATCACAAACAACGAACCGATGACAACACTCTTCCACGTCGTGAACAAACAACTCAGAACACTCAAATGCCACTACTGCGACAAAGAGCAAAACATGGAAGACGTGACACTTGTCTAAAATCTATAGCATCTATAAAAATCTATAGCACCTATAAAATCTATAGCATCTATAAAAATCTATAGCATCTATAAAAATCTATAGCATCTATAACAAAATAACAGAATAAATGAAAAGAGACCAAATCGTTTTCGACCTCATCGAAAAAGAACACCAACGCCAACTCAGAGGCATCGAACTCATCGCATCAGAAAACTTCGTCAGCGACGAAGTGATGGAGGCTATGGGATCATATCTGACAAACAAATACGCCGAAGGCTACCCAGGGAAACGCTACTACGGCGGATGCGCAGTCGTAGACCAAGTAGAACAACTCGCAATCGACCGCGTCAAACAACTCTTCGGAGCAGAATACGCCAACGTACAGCCACACTCAGGAGCACAAGCCAATGCAGCAGTACTGCTCGCAGTACTCAAACCAGGCGACGTTTTCCTCGGAATGAACCTCGATCACGGAGGGCATCTGTCGCATGGGTCACACGTCAACACGAGCGGAATACTCTACAAACCTGTGGGCTACAACCTCAACAAAGAGACAGAGCGAGTAGACTACGACGAGATGGAACAACTCGCTAAAGAGCACAAGCCAAAACTCATCATCGGAGGCGGCTCGGCCTACAGCCGCGAGTGGGACTACAAACGCATGCGGCAAATAGCCGACGAAGTGGGAGCACTGCTCATGATCGACATGGCACACCCCGCAGGACTCATCGCAGCAGGACTGCTCGACAACCCTGTCAAATATGCTCACATCGTCACAAGCACAACCCACAAGACACTCCGCGGACCACGAGGAGGAATCATACTCATGGGAAAAGACTTCGAAAACCCATGGGGACTCACCACACCAAAAGGACAGGTGAAAATGATGAGTCAGATACTCAACTCTGCCGTCTTCCCAGGACAACAAGGTGGACCGCTCGAGCATGTTATCGCTGCAAAAGCCGTAGCATTCGGAGAAGCACTACAGCCAGAGTTCAAAGAGTGGGCAAAGCAAGTACAGAAAAATGCAAAGGTACTTGCCGAAGAATTGATGAAGCGCGGATTCACAATCGTCAGCGGAGGAACCGACAATCACTCAATGCTCGTCGACCTGCGCTCGAAATATCCCGACCTCACAGGAAAAGTAGCAGAAAACGCACTCGTAGCAGCCGACATCACCGTGAACAAAAACATGGTGCCGTTCGACACACGATCTGCATTCCAGACAAGCGGAATACGACTCGGCACGCCAGCTATAACGACTCGCGGTGCTAAGGAAGACCTCATGGTGCTCATTGCCGAACTCATTGAGCGCGTGCTCGACGCACCAGAAGACGAAAATACAATATCAGCCGTCAGGAAGCAGGTGAACGAAACGATGAAAGCATACCCGCTCTTCGCCTACTAAACACCCCCACCCCTGTGCAACACATTATTATATATATAATACTCGCACTTGCCGTCGGATACGCCGTAAAGAGAATCCATCAGGCATTCCTCCACACCGACGACATCTGCAAAGGATGCACAGGGTGCAGCAAAAAAGAAGAACTGCTGAAAAATTACAACCGAAAAGGCGAAAAGCCAACATGCTATACGAAAAAATAGAATGAAAAATTTGGTCGAACCAATTCTTTACACTAACTTTGCAGCGCATTTCTGCAATGGTACCTTGGCCGATCGGTTAGGTAACGGTCTGCAAAACCGTGTAGAGCAGTTCGACTCTGCTAGGTACCTCACAACGTCACAATCGACTCAACACGGAGCCGGTTGTGACGTTTTTTATATCCCCAAAACCAGACCTTCGGTCAATGTCCGAAAGCAAAGTCCAGGGGAAGAAAGTAACTGCTTGCTGATGAGCGCAGCGAATAAAAACTGAAAACTTAAAACTAAAAACTGAAAAAACTAAAAACCCAAAACTTATGAAACACAAAATCCTACTCGCCATTGCACTAATGTGCTCGATGGCAACATTCGCACAAAAAGACTACAAGCCCACAGAAGGCAATCTCAAGGCGCGTCAGGAATTCCAAGACGCAAAGTTCGGAATATTCATCCACTGGGGCATCTACTCGATGCTCGCCGACGGAGAATGGATTCAGCTCAACCGCAACATCAACCGCGGTGAGTATGAGCAACTTGCAAAAGGATTCTACCCCGCCAACTTCAACGCAAAAGAATGGGTCGATGCATTCAAAGACGCAGGTGCAAAATACGTCACAATCACATCCCGACACCACGACGGGTTCTCTATGTTCGACACAAAGCAGACCGACTACGACATCATCGACGCATCGCCTTTCAAACGTGACATACTCAAAGAACTCTCGCAGGCATGTCAGGAAGGTGGACTGAAACTCGGATTCTACTACTCACACATGGACTGGTACCGACCCGACTATCGCATGGGAAACACCGCAAAGAAATACCCTCACGACGAAAGCACTACCGACTGGCCGGCATACTTCAAGTTCATGAACAACCAGCTCACCGAGCTCCTCACCAACTACGGCCCGATACACACCATCTGGTTCGACGGCATGTGGGACAACCACGACTTCGACTGGCAGCTCGACGAGCAATATGCCCACATCCACAAGCTGCAGCCCTCGTGCCTCATCGGCAACAACCACCACCGCGCCGTCATTCCGGGAGAAGACATTCAGATATTCGAGCAAGACCTGCCTGGCGGAAACTCTCACGGATGGGGCGTAGGACAAGACATCGACGTGCTGCCCCTCGAGAGCTGCATCACAATGAACAACAGCTGGGGATACAACATCCACGACCGTAACTATAAGTCGGTAGACGATCTCATCCGCTACCTCGTACGCGCCGCAGGAATGAACGGCAACCTCCTGCTCAATATCGGCCCACGCGCCGACGGCACACTCCCCACCGACGCACTCTACCGACTGAAGGAGATGGGCAAATGGACAAAGAAATACGGTGAGACCATCTACGGCACCCGCGGCGGAATGATCACACCACGCGAATGGGGCGTGACCACGCAAAAAGGCAATAAACTCTACATACACATCCTCAAAGGCAACGACAAAGCCCTCGCCCTGCCAATCGAAGGCAAGAAAGTTAAGAGCGCAGTGATGTTCGACGGCAAAGCTCCCGTCACCGTCACACGCACAAAGGACAACGTTATGCTCACATTGCCCGTCGAGCCATCGGGAGTTGATACAATCGTTGAGATAACACTGAAATAGAGTCTCGTATACGAAACCATTCAAAAACAAGGTTTCTATAAATTTAGCTACTAAGTAATTAAAAGCCGAAACGACATTGACTATCAATGTTATTTCGGCTTTTTTCTTTTCCTATATCAAAGCAAGAACATCTCTCCTACCTCACTGTGATGTGGTAGCAGCCTTGCTTGCGCTCGTATTTCACGTAGCAGCGGCCTTGTTCGCGGAGGTCGCGGAGGGCTTCGCTGAGCACCCATTTCAGTGAGTCGTTGCGCACGAGGCGACGCTCCTCGCCAGGAGGGGCAACGGGGATGTAACGGTGATAGGACACGTCGAACGTGGTGCCTCGCAGGTGGCAGCTGTTGGGGGTGGCGTTTGAGTTGCGGCGCTGAAGGCGGGCAACGTCTTCTTTCGTGCGAAGGACGCTCGTGACGATGATCTTATGAAGCGGAAGACCTTTCACCTGAAGGCTGTCGTAGAAGTTTCGGCCAAGGTCCTGAAGAAGTGTTGATGCCCGCGGAACGAGGTAAGGAATACTGCTACGAAGCTTGTCTACAAAGAAATAGGGATTGCTGCCGACGTAGACGAGTTCCATCTTACGGCGCTCTGCCTCTTCGCGATTCTCCACCGGCGTGACGCCCCAGCGATCGGCAGCCACGAGTTGCACGTCGTTTGAGTCGGGGAAGGTGCGCGCATAGCTGGGCACGCTATAAATCTTATGCGGAATGAAGCCGTCGTCGCTCGCCTTCTGGCTCTTC
Organism: Prevotella sp.; assembly: GCA_017477435.1. Classification (GTDB taxonomy): domain Bacteria; phylum Bacteroidota; class Bacteroidia; order Bacteroidales; family Bacteroidaceae; genus Prevotella. The sequence goes on along the minus strand of JAFUVV010000062.1, from coordinate 5,715 downwards.
GTATCGGAGGAGGCATTGGGGCGGAGATTATCGTCGGGGGCGTCGTTTTCCTCAACAGAAGAAGCCTCGTGCTCTTCTTCCACCTCCGCAAGCATTTTCTCCCCTATCGTGTCGCCAAGGACTATGCTATCGGCAGGCGCAACGACATCGGCGGCTCCTCCTTTCGACGGGGAAAGAACGAACGCACGAATGATTGCAAGAAGGACAACTGCCAGCAGGAATGACTGTATATATCTCTTTTTGGATATTTTCATCGCAAAACGAAATGTTTCTGAATTTAACGGATGCAAAATTAATAAAACACGGATGAAACAGAAAACAAAAAGAAGACTTTTTGCCACGCCGAAGTCATTTTTGAATATTTTTAAGAATCAGTTTTTGTCTTCACCGAAGAAATGCGCCTCACTCAAAGAGTGAAAAAACACAGCTGCAACACACTGATATTCAATGCGCTATTAAAGAGCCTCTTTAATGCCGCATAAAAGCCTCTTATATCGCGGTTAAAAGCCTCTTAAGCGTCGATTAAAAGCCTCTTTACCGAAGGCACGGCTGCGAAAAAGAAAAAAATGACGTCGCAAATAATAAAAATGAGGAAGACAAACGAAATATAAATTTTTTATTGTAAATTTGCAGAAAAATATGGAATGAAGCATCAAAGCCTCGGCGAAAAGCAGAAATGCCATGTTCGACGAGGCAACAGATGTATATAAACAGACAAGAAAAATTGATAGAACAGAACTTTTTCCTTACTGATGTCGACTTGATGACATTCTACGGCGTGAACAACATCCACATGCAGCTGTTCAAGTCGTTTTATCCTAAGCTGCGCATCGTGGCCAGAGACAACGTGGTGAAGATAATGGGCGACGAAGAAGAGATTGCTAAAGCCACTGAGAATCTGGAGAATATACGTAAGCATATAGAAAAGTATAACACCCTGACCGACGAAGACGTTGTCAACATCGTGAACGGCGAGAAGACGAAGGCCGAATCGACGAAAGGAGTGCTTCTCTACAACATGTCGGGCCGTCCCATCAAGAGCCGCTCAGCCAACCAGCAGCGACTCATCGACGCCTACGACCGCAACGACATGATATTCGCCGTAGGACCTGCAGGAACGGGAAAGACCTATCTGAGCATCGCGCTGGCCGTGAGAGCACTGAAAGAGAAGCAGGCAAAGAAAATCATACTCAGCCGACCAGCCGTCGAGGCAGGAGAAAAACTCGGATTCCTCCCCGGCGACATGAAAGACAAGATAGACCCCTATCTGCAACCCCTTTACGACGCCCTCGAAGACATGCTCCCGACGACAAAGCTGCAGGAGATGATGGAGAAACACGTCATTCAGATTGCTCCCCTCGCCTTCATGAGAGGACGCACACTGAGCGACGCCGTAGTGATACTCGACGAAGCCCAAAACACAACGCCGGCGCAGATAAAGATGTTCCTCACCCGCATGGGATGGAACACAAAGATGATCATCACGGGCGACATGACTCAAGTAGACCTCCCACGCCCAAACGCAAGCGGACTGAAGGAGGCAATGAGAGTGCTTAACGGCATCGAGGGAATAGAATTCGTAGAGCTCGACAAGAGCGACGTCGTAAGACACAAGCTCGTCACACGCATCGTAAACGCCTACGACAGATACGAAGAAAGCCAACGGCAGAGAGAACTCTTTGATAATTGATAATTGATAAATGATAAATGATAATAGTCAAATAGTCAAATAAAAAGATGAAAGCACTGACACACACCGACTTCCACTTTGAGGGACAGAAAAGCGTCTATCACGGAAAAGTGAGAGACGTCTACAACATCAACGACGACATCCTCGTCATGATAGCAACCGACAGAATAAGCGCCTTCGACGTTGTCCTGCCAAAAGGAATACCATTCAAGGGGCAAGTACTCAACCAGATAGCATCGAAGTTCCTCGACATCACTTCCGACATCTGCCCCAACTGGAAGCTCGCCACCCCCGACCCGATGGTCACCGTAGGACTAAAGTGCGAAGGATTCAGAGTGGAGATGATCATCCGCTCAATACTCACGGGCAGCGCCTGGAGAGAATATAAAAAAGGCGTGAGAGAGATATGCGGAGTGAAGCTCCCCGAGGGAATGCGAGAAAACGAGCGCTTCCCAGAGCCGATCATCACCCCAACGACAAAGGCCGACGAAGGCCACGACCTCAACATCTCGAAAGAAGAAATCATCCGGCAAGGCATCGTCAGCCGTGAGGACTACGAGATAATGGAAGACTACACCCGCCGCATCTTCAAGCGCGGACAAGAGACAGCCGCCAAGCACGGGCTCATCCTCGTCGACACGAAATACGAGTTCGGAAAGCGCGACGGAAAAGTGTATCTCATCGACGAGATACACACCCCCGACTCGAGCCGATACTTCTATGCCGAAGGCTACGAAGAAAGACTTCGCGAAGGCAAGCCCCAGCGTCAGCTCTCGAAAGAGTTTGTGCGCCAATGGCTCATCGAGCACAACTTCATGAACGAGCCAGGACAGACAATGCCCGAGATAACCGACGAATATGCAGAGAGCGTCAGCGAGCGATACATCGAACTTTATGAGCACATAACAGGCGAGAAGTTTGAGAAAAAAGCCGACGAAAACATCGCCAAGAGAATTGAGAAGAACATCAGCGCCTGGTTGAAGTCGAGATAGAAGCATACAGACATATCACTCTGACAAGCAAGTATATACATCTCACAATTATAATCATCAAATCGCTTCCATATGGACAAGTACGGATTAATAGGCTATCCGCTGGGACACTCTTTCTCAATAGGATACTTCAATGAGAAATTCCAAAACGAGTGCATCGATGCTGAGTACGTCAACTTTGAGATTCCCAATATAGAATCCCTGCCGGAGATACTGGCTTCGAACCCCACGCTGAGAGGGTTCAACGTGACTCGCCCATATAAAGAAGCAGTCATCCCCTACCTCAGTGCGATGAGTAAGGAGGCGGAGGAAATCGGAGCCGTCAACGTGGTGAAGATCATGCACAAAGGCAAGAAGACCACGATGAAAGGCTACAACAGCGACGTGATAGGCTTCACGCAAAGCATTGAGCCCCTGCTCGAAACCTTTCATAAGAAAGCCCTCATACTTGGTACTGGCGGAGCGTCGAAGGCTATAAACTATTCATTACGCGCACTCGGACTGGAGACGAGATTCGTCAGCCGTACGGGAAAGAACGGGGCGCTGACCTACGAAGAGATAAGCGGAGACGTGCTGAACGAATATAACGTCGTCGTGAACTGCACCCCCGTGGGTATGTATCCACATGCCAATGAGTGCCCCAGCCTGCCCTACGAGAAAATGGACAGCCACACACTGCTCTACGACCTCATCTACAACCCCGACGAGACACTCTTTATGAAAAATGGAGCAGCACAAGGGGCAACCGTGAAGAACGGGTTGGAGATGCTTCTGCTACAGGCATTTGCAAGTTGGGAATTCTGGAACGAAGACGACGAAAACAAATAACCCCCACCCATCATGACAGAAAGATACATGCTTCGTGGCGTGTCGGCCGCAAAGGAAGACGTCCACAACGCAATAAAAAACATCGACAAGGGCATATTCCCCCGGGCCTTTTGCAAGATAATCCCCGATATACTCGGAGGAGACCCCGCCTATTGCAACATTATGCACGCCGACGGAGCAGGCACGAAAAGCTCTCTTGCCTATATGTATTGGCGTGAGACGGGCGACCTTAGCGTCTGGAAAGGAATAGCCCAAGACGCCCTAATCATGAACACCGACGACCTGCTCTGCGTCGGGGCAACCGACAACATCCTCGTTTCAAGCACCATCGGAAGGAATAAGAACCTGATTCCCGGCGACGTGATATCTTCTGTCATCAACGGTACCGACGAACTTCTCCAAAGCCTGCGCGACATGGGGATAGGCATCTACGCTACGGGAGGTGAGACAGCCGACGTGGGCGACCTCGTGAGAACGATTATCGTCGACAGCACGGTGACGTGCCGTATGCGCCGCGAAGACGTAATCGACAATGCCAATATCCGCCCGGGCGACGTGATTATCGGCTTAGCCTCCTTCGGCCAGGCGTCGTACGAGTCGACGTACAACGGCGGAATGGGCAGCAACGGGCTCACCTCGGCACGACACGATGTGCTGAACAAGTATCTTGCAGAGAAATATCCTGAAAGCTACGACCACGAGATTCCCGACGAATTGGTGTATAGCGGAGAGAAAAGAATAGACGAGAGAGAGGAAGAAACAGGGCTTACAATCGGACAGCTAATCCTTTCTCCTACACGCACATACGCCCCAGTGATTAAAGATATACTCAATGCACATAGAAAAGATGTTCACGGAATGGTGCATTGCACAGGTGGGGCACAGACGAAGGTGCTTCATTTTGTCGGAGACGATTGCCACGTCGTGAAAGACAACATGTTCCCCGTGCCGCCACTCTTCAGGATTATACAAGAACAAAGCAAGACCGACTGGCGGGAGATGTACAAGGTGTTCAACTGCGGACACCGAATGGAGATTTATGTCGACGAAACCCTTGCCGACAGCATCATCGCCATCAGCAAGAAATACAACATCGACGCCCAGGTCATAGGCCACATAGAGAAGGGCGAGAAATCGCTGACAATCAAGTCGGAATATGGCGTGTTCGAGTATAAATAAGAAGATAAAAACATCAAGAGAGATAATGATATTACGAACAAGAATGATGTTTTCGATAATGTTGCTTTGCATGTTGCTCCCGGCAGTATCGTTGGGAAGGACAAATGCCGGCAAGATACACCTTTACAAAGGGGCTTCTACCTACTCATCGGACATCGTCTGCACATGGGACGGCAAATACCTGTATAAAGGAAATTCCACCTACTCGTCGGACATTCTCTACACCTGGGACGGGAAGCACCTATATAAAGGTTCTACGACATACTCTTCAGACATCCTTTACACATGGGACGGGAAGCACGTCTACAAGGGAGCAACGACCTACAGGAGTGACATAATAGCCACCTACGACGGGAAGCACGTCTACAAGGGAGCAACGACCTACAGGAGCTACATTCTCTTCACGACAGATGCCAGCCATCTGTATCAGGGAGCAACAACATACAAAAGCGACATCATTCTTACATGGGACATGAAGATCCCTGTAGCCGTATTATTAGCGATATTACTATGATAGAAGGAAACAACATACTACAGAAGCTCGACGGCCTTGAGAGCCGCTACGAGGAAGTGTCGACCCTCATCACCGACCCGGCAGTCATTGCCGATCAGAGCCGATACGTGAAACTGACAAAAGAGTACAAAGACCTGAGCGACATCATGGATGCTCGCCGCCGCTACATTGCGTGCCTCGACGGGATAAAGGAGGCAAAAGACATTCTTGCCAACGAGAGCGACCCCGACATGAAGGAAATGGCGCGTGAAGAACTTGCCGCCAACGAAGCCCTGCAGCCTCAGATAGAGGAAGAAATCAAGCTGGCGCTCGTACCAAAAGATCCCGAAGACGCCAAGAACGTGCAGATGGAGATACGAGCAGGCACAGGGGGCGACGAAGCATGTCTGTTTGCCGGCGATCTCTTCCAGATGTATAAGAAGTTCTGCGACTCAAAAGGCTGGAACCTCTCTGTCACCTCCGTGTCGGAAGGAGCTGTCGGCGGATACAAGGAAATCGACTTTGCCGTCAGC
>JAFUVV010000018.1 GCA_017477435.1 Prevotella sp. | reverse complement strand
ATATAACGTAAAACTCTGGTCTACGTGGTAACCTTTTCGATTATTATAGTGGTATCCTTTTCAGTTATTATCTACAGTTGACCGCTCAGACACGGAAAAAGCCGCCCTTTCCTGTCTTTACCTTGATACTTCTCAATCAGTTTAAGTGCCTTTGGGTGTAGTGGTACTCTGGCTTGGAAAGGAGTCTTTCCCTCATCTTTGGTCTTATGTGGGGTGTATGTAAGGAAACCGTCATGTATGTTGTCATTGGTTAGCTTGAGCAAGTCACCGACACGACAGCCAATCAGACATTGAAATACGAATATGTCACGCTGTTCAATCAATGTCTTCAATGGCATTCTCGCAGGTTTACGTTCTTCTTTCGTCATGGTAGCCCATCTTGCAGAAAGGTCGGTTTCGGCAATAGCATTTCGCTCGTCTATAGATATATAATAAGGAGTGCCAACCCTTTCGACACCTATCTTCAGTCCGTCAAAAGGTCTGTTCATGGTATAGCCCATTTCCAAGAACCAGAGAAACAGAGACTTCAAGCGTCCGCGCATTTTGATAATGGTATTATCTCCCCTTACCTCAATTTTTGTGTGTCCTGGCTTAACGTTGTTTGGGTAGTCTTTCAGCAACCGCGCAAACAGTTTGGGTCTTTCCTCGGCCAAGGTGCTTTCGTTACGCAGATAATCGGAAAAGTCCTCAATGTCTTCACGGGTAACATGATTGATGTCGAATGAAAAATACTTCCGGCTATCATCGGTAGCCCTGACAAATCCCTCATAGCGGGAAACAGCGCGTAACAATACACGAAACACTCTGGCATGGGATTCTGCCAGCTCTTTCTTCTCGATGTATTCCTCTGCCAACTCATAGAACGTCTTGGGAGCCTTGTTGTAAACTTCGGGATGGTTGAACTTATCCACGATGTCTGTTAGCCAGTTGCCAGCAATCTCAGTCTTGGGAGCGTCTTCATAGCACTTGATGATTTGCTTTGAAAGTTGCTCGATACGTTCTGCCTGCTGTTTGTGCCATCTGACTTCTGGAGTCTCTAATCGGTGGTTGCTGACACAGATAATGCCACGCTTGTATAAGACGTAACCTTTGCTCTCCGCTTTCTTCTGTGTGGCTGTTACTAACTTGGACGGAACAATTACATCGTTCGCTTCTGTTGCAGCACGATCAATGTAATACTCAAAAAACTCTGGTGAAACATAGACACCACTCTTTGCATAAAGGCAAAACTTCTTGCCTTCATGGAAACGAATAAGCACCTCCTGCCTACAGGTTTCCTTTTGGACTTTCGATGAAAGCCGCAACTCAATCTTTGCCATAATGTCGATTTTAATTAACGTGCTGCAAAGTTATGAAGAAGGAGTCAAACGGCCAAAATTTTTATCGTCTTTTTATCGTCGGAGGTCAAATTTAACGAGGTTTAATCAAATTTTTAGCGAGTTTAGATTAAACCTTTATGCCCGCAAAACGTCCTAAACAAAAGGAGTTTGCAATCTTTCGCTTACATGGGATTTGCTACAATATTGGGATAAATATTCCGAGTACCCCAACGAGAGAGAGGCAACCTTGAGGTTGCCTCTCCTTTTTGTTTTGTCGCGGTCGCGATAGTGGGTCAGGCCGGACGACTGTGCTCCTTGGCGGCAGTACATGGGCTTTGTACTCCGAGTACATGGGCTTTGTACTGTGAGTACATGGCTTTTGTACTGCGAGTACAAGAACGTTGTACTGCCGCCAAGGGATAACCCCAAATCGGTCATTAGACCGAGGAAAGGCTTATTATAGTAAGAAATGACTCTCTTTAAGCTATTGCTGTCCTTGTTTTGCCACCTTACCTGTTTTATCTTTTTGACGTAGCCCGCTACGCCTTCAAAGATAAAACCGCTAATCTGTCTAAAACAAATACAGCCCTATCATAAAGTCTAATGTCCGATTTGGGATAAAAAGGACGATTTCTCTTTGCCTTCTCGCGGCTTTTTCGTAACTTCGCAGTCGCAACGAAGTTGCACGCTCAACGCGGTTTAGAAAGCCCGTCCGAGGTTGACGTCAGCGTCAATGTCGACGTTAAAAAAGGATGGGAAACGAAAAAGAAAAGTATAAAATGGAAAAGAATAAATCTTTTTGTTTCTTGCATCTTGCATCATGTCTCTTGTTTCTTGTCGCTTGTTTCCCGCTCGGTGTGAGTGGCAAGGACGTGAGAGTGGACTTCAACCGTGGCCTTGCCCACATGCGATCGCAGTATTACACTATGTCGTGGTACGGCGAGTTTCCCATGATGACGTTCTTCGGCGTGGAGAGTGGTGGTCGCAGCCATCACTATTGCGAGCGCAACCACCTGCGTCCGGGCATCGGATCGACGATGTTCCGCGACGGCGAGAGCTCGTTCGGGGTGAAGAGCTCGCGGGTGAGAGTGGAGGAGAATGTCATCGGCTACGACTCCGTAGCGTTCGGCGGCGGACTGATGTCGATGGAGGTGACGGCGGTGGATTCACGCGTGTTCACCATCGACATTGCGAGCAAGGAGGGCCAGATCGACGGGCGGCTGTTCCGAATGGCATTTGCTCCCGACGTCGTACCGCTGTCGGTGTGGTCGGATAAGATAGGTATTGCCCCCTCCGACGAGTACGATCGCCCGCTGGGACTATTTGCCCCGATGGTGGTGAAAGAGAGCAACCGTCTGCCTGCCGTGCTCACCTTCCCCGATTTCGGCAACGTGCTGGTAGAGGCCTCCGAGCCTGATGTCTACCTTCAGGAGCACATGGTGCCCGACTGGGACAATGCCGGGCAGAACCTGGGGCAGGGCGATCTCCACGGCCATAAGGAGCGTAAGGCGCTCCACCTCGGAGAGATAATGCTCTCGTTCCACGCACAGAAGCCCCACGATCGGGTGACACTGAAGTTCACCGTGCTCGAGGAGAACTATCCTCACATTGCAGGCGTCGACCTCAGCGACAGCCGTTTCGACGGACTGAAGCGCTGCTGGCAGAACATGTTCACGCTCGAACCCAATACCCAGACTATCGGCGACGATATCCATCTGGCCGGATACGGACACATTGCCCTCTATTTCAAGGCCGATATGCTGCCCTTCACCCCCGACTATGCTACCTCCTTCGGTATGCGCGACGGCATCAGGGAGAGCATCGAGTATGCCCTGCGTCACATGATCGACAGTGCCACGTGCCGCCTGCGTGGGTTCGGATACGAAGGCACCGAGTCGACCATCATAGCCACCTACGACTATATAGCCGCCACTGGCGACTGGGCTTTCCTGCGGAAATACATGCCGCAGTACTGCCAGCTCGTAAAAGGAGTGCTCATGACCGACACCGACGGCGACGGTATCCTCGAGGATCCCTACCACGGAAACTATATGGGCGACAAGGATCAGACCGTATGCTGGTGGGACGACTTTGCCTTCGGCCACAAGAATGCCTACCGCAATCTGCTGGCCTACCGCGCCCTGACCGGTGCGTCGGAGGTGTTCCAGCGCCTCGGCATGGCGGAGGAGAAGGCAAAGGTAGACAGCTTCCTTGAGACCTTCCGGAGCAAGTTCCATCAGACGTTCTACAATCCGGCGTCGGGACTATATGCAGGTTGGATAAGCCGCGACGGACGTATCCACGACTATGCTTTCACGTTCGTGAACGCTACGGCCATCTATCTCGACCTCGTGCCAAAGGCCAGGGCGAAGAAGATATTGAAGAAAATGCTGAAGATGCTGCGTCGGGAAGGGTTCGACTTCGTCTATGGCGTGCCGGGCAACATCATCCCTGTCGACCGTAAGGACCGCATCGGGTGGGACGAGATGTGCCGCTGGGGACGCTACGAGAACGGAGGGCTCTGCGGACAAACGGCCTATCACTTCATCCAGGCACTCTATCACGTCGGGATGAGAGCCGAGGCCGACAACATACTCTTCACGATGATGGCCACCTTCGAGCGCGACTATACCCACTCGGGCATCATGCCGGGCTATCAGCAAAGCATCGACTGGCGCACCAAAGGCGGCGAACCGTCGGGATACAACTACCTGGCAGAAAACTACTACTTCCTCCTTGCCGCCATCACCGGATACTACGGGCGCACCATAGGACCGCTGCCAGAGCCGGAACAGAGTAACAAAATGACAGATTGACAAATTAACATATGACGACTACTATGCGAGCAGTGAAAACTATTTTGAGATTATTTTGCGCCTGCATGATTGTTGTGCTTTTCGCATCATGCAGTCAGAGTGGAGAGAAGGTGTCACTCCGTGAGTGGACGATGGGCGACAGTGTTACGACGGGCGATACCGTCAGCGTGGCTGCGGGACAGGCATGGATGGGCATGAGATGCAAGAACTTCGTGCTCACAGGCCAGGCCCTCTCCGACTCAGGGGCCGTGGCATCGCTGATGTTACACTCCGATGGACGGTCGGGATACGAGGTCGTGTTCCACAACGGTCCCATCGACGGCACGCTGAAGACCGGAAGTCTCGCGGCAGTGAGAAACCTCTACCGCTCTCTGGCCGCCGACGGCGAGTGGATGGATTTTGAGGTGGCCGTGAGGGGAAAGAACATTGCCGTGAAAGTGAACGGCGTCGACGTGGTGTGCTACACCCAGCCAGCCGAGCCATACCGCATTCCCGAGTTCGCCAGCCGCCTGCTCGGAGAGGGTAATCTTTGGCTGAAAGGCGTTGAAGGTACCACCTTGTTCCGCAACATGACGCTCACTCCGCTGGGCGACAACGTCGTGAACAAGAACGACACCCTGCCTCCCGTCGACGAGCAGAACGACTCCATCATACGCCTGCAGCAGACGTTCTTCCCCGTCATTGACTACCACGTCCACCTGAAAGGCGACCTCACGAAAGAGATGGCCCACGCGATGTCGATGAACTACGGCATCAACTACGGCGTTGCCCCCAATGCCGGAGAGGGTGGAGTAGGACGCATGCTCAGCGACGACAAAGAGGTATACGAATACTTTGAAGAAGTGAAGCCGCTGCCATTCCTCTGTGGTGTGCAGGGTGAGGGGCGACGATGGTCAACGCAATTCAGCCCCGAGGCGTTGGCAATATTCGATTATCTCTTCACCGACGCAATGACCATAGTTGATCAGAAACGCCGCATAGCACGCATCTACCGACCTGAGGAGGTGCAGCTCGATGGACTCACACCGCAGCAGTATATGGATGTAATCGTTGATCAGACGGTGAAGATTCTCGACAATGAGCCTGCCGATATATACGCAAATGCTACATACATTCCCGACGAGTGGATGAAGGAGTACGACAAATACTGGACTCCGGAGCGTATGGCGCGAGTGCTCGATGTGCTCGTGAAGCACCGCATCGCAGTGGAGATCAATCCCCGATATAAGATTCCATCGGCAGATTTCATCCGCAAGGCAAAGGCCCGCGGGCTGAAGTTCACGTTCGGAACAAACAATGTCGACTCCCACTTCGGCCGCTTGGAGTATGCCACCGAGATCATACGCACCTGCTCACTCACGCCAGACGACATCTGGTTCCCCGTCATGAGCCACCGCAGCGAGCGCAAGGTTGTAGACTACAACGGCTTCCTCACCCCCGCCGCCCCGAAGCGGATTGCAGAATAGCCTCCTCGCCATCATCAATAGGAGTCCACCATTCCACCTATATAGATTGTCGTAGTTATTCGTATTCGGAAAAAAGTTGTTCTTCTCGTGCAGTCTTTTGGGGTAAGTGGTATCTATGTCAATAGAGGCAGTATGTTTTTTTCGCCGAAGACTCAACAGTACGTTGATGGACATAGAAGAACTCATAGAGCGAGGGCGGCAAGGCGACGAGACGGCACTTGGCAGCCTATATATGGCATATCACCGGCAAATGACGGGGATATGCCAACGCATTGTAGGCAATCGGCAAGTGGCAGAAGAATTGGCACATGATGCATTCCTTCTGGCTTTTGCCAAGATGGAACAGTTGCGCAATCCACAACGCTTCGAGGCATGGCTGACAAGCATAACTACCAATGTTGCCCGACGTTACAAACAACGGCATCATGATTCTGTGACGCTATCTCTTTCTACCCTCTCTGAGGAAGCAGTCAGTTCTGCCGCATCGCTTGTCGAAGAACAGTCACAACCTGTTCAGTCGGACGATAAGCCCTTGCCTACAATGGCAGAACTGATGGCGGCTGTAGATGCGTTGCCCAATGGTTACGGGCAAGTGTTCAAGTTGGCAGTCATCCAAGAAATGTCGCACAAGGAAATAGCCTACATCCTTGGAATTGCAGCCCACTCTTCATCGTCACAGCTGTCAAGGGCAAAGAAAATGTTGCAGAAGTCGCTTGCCCACTATTGGCTGCTATGGCTTTTGCCGCTTCTGTTGCCTTTGGCCATCTATCTTCATAAGACGGGAAGGACTATTGAGACACCAGGGACGGTATTGACAAAACAAGAACAAACTACACCCCCAACAAAGCATGATGACGAAGGAGCTCCTGCGATAGAACAAGGAACTCCAACCATTCCCATAGTTACTCCGCAGCAGGTAGCCATTGCTCCTGCCAAAGTTGTTCCAGAAGAAAGTCTTGCTTCTGCTGACACAGTCCATCATGCTGTCGGAGAAACAGAGCGCACCGACACGCTGCTCATTTCACACGACGACAAGCCACTGCCCGACTTGCGTTCGGACAAAGACACCCATGTTGCCAACCTGTTCCCGGAAAAACCAACAGAGGGAAGGAACGAGGGGCAAAAGTGGTCGGTAGATATGGCATACACAGGTGGCATGGGAGAAATGAATGCTAATAGCCCGTTTGTATTCACCGAGAAGGAGATGACAGATGCCACAATCGTATTGCCTATCCGCTCTTTCGACAAATGGAGCGACTATGCCGAAGCCTTACAGAGTGGAACACTTGATGTAGATTACAAGACATATCAAGTCTTGTTGAAGATAGCCCAAAACAACGCTGCCCTGCCTGGCGCGGACAAGATTGAACGTAAGACTCATCATCACATGCCCACGGGATTCTCCTTGGCCATGAAGTACAAACTGAATAACCGCTTTGGCTTGGAGACAGGCTTGAGCTACAGCCGCTTGAAATCGGAGTCGGAGATAGGCACAGGAGGAAACGCTATCTGCGAGCAGCAGACCATCCATTACCTCGGCATACCGCTGAAGGGATCCTATAATATATATAATTTTAGAAGATGGAACCTCTACGGAAGTCTTGGCGTGAAGCTGGAGATACCTGTCTATGCTCCGCTCAGCACAAGCTATTTCGTGAACGGAATGAAAGAACTGGAAGAGAAGTCTGCGCTCCACGCTCCGCTGCAGTGGTCGACAGGTGCGGGCCTTGGCTTGCAGTTTAACCTCACACCTGCCATCGGTCTCTTTACTGAGCCAAGCATGCAATACTATATCCCGACGGGAAGCAGCATTGAGACCTACCGCACGAAACATCCGTTTATGTTTACATGTCCGTTAGGAATAAGAATTACCTGGTAATACCATTACTGCCCAATTTTTATACGCAACGATGCAGTCTTTGTTTCTCTTATGGTATCTATATGAGTGTAAGGCAAAATGTAGCCTAACCATAAGATAATCATAAAACTGAGACTGCAAAACATGGAATCTTTGGATTTGACATCCTATCAGAAGTACAACAACTCCTTCCGCAGGAGAATGGTTTGCCGGATAGGAGTAGACTGCGGCTTTTTCATAGAAATGAACTCTATGGTGAATGCGATGCTCTATTGCTTGGCTCACCGTATAAAGTTCCAACTCTATTCCGACGATGCCAACTTTGGCACAGGTGTAGGATGGACCGAATACTTCCTGCCCTTTTGCGAGGAAGTCCACGAGCCCCTCCATCGACAGTACAATTTTCACCGAATGCCGTCTTGGCGCCCTATCCTCAGACTATGCGCCAAAAAGAAGACCCTGGGGCCAATAGCCTGGAAACTGAAGAAAAGCGTAAAGACCCACATCGGCCGTTTGAAAGCATTTCGGGTCTATGGAGAATACGTCCTGTTTGCGCAAGACGTACCCCTGAAAATGCCCCAAAGATACCTGATTCCCGAATTAGGCATCGACGGCGACTATTCGGAGACATACGCACTCGTAGCCCGCATGGTCTGGCGCCTTCAGCCCGACATTCTTCAAAAGGAGAAAGCCTACAAAAAGAAAATATCCCTGCCCTCCGTATACTCAGGAATACAGATCAGAGGTGGCGACAAAGAGACGGAAACACGCCTGATAGACGGAGCGACCATCATCCGGAAGTTAAACCCCCGCGACGGAGACAGTCTGTTCGTGCTGACCGACGACTATCGCCTGTTTCAGAACATCAGGGAAGAATACCCTCGTCTCCGTCTGTTGACTATCTGCCGTGAGGACGAGCAAGGGTATTATCACAAACAATTCTGCCAGGAGCCCCCACAGAGCAAGAAGGAAGCAATCGTCCGGCTCATCATTTCCGTCGACATACTGCTTTCCTCCCTCGCCTTTGTCGGAAGCATCACCACCGGTCCTAGCATCTTCATCATGAAACTGCGGCATAAAGACCCGCGCGTGCAGGCCGTAGAATCCCCGGCTTTTGCACGCCCCAGGCATCAGGGGCGTAGACAGACAGCTGTCCGCACAGTGAATACGAATTAATGAAAGACGAAGGACGAAGAAGCCCTCCTTGCAATGTCTGCAAGGAGGGCTTCTTTATTCTGATAGTTTTATATCATGCTTGTTAGCAGTGTGTCTGCAATTGTAAAGCCTACCCTTGGGGAGGTAGGGTGGGGCTTTACTTCGCGGGTATCTCCTCGAGTGTTTTTTTTAGGAGGGCCCAGAACGGAGCGGCGGTGGCTATGAGAGCACGCTCTGTGGTGGTGTGTGGACTGCGAAGGGTAGGACCGAGACTGACCACATCGAGGTGAGGATACTTGCCCAGGATGACCGAGCACTCGAGTCCGGCATGGTCTACCTGTATGATGCCGTCCTCGCCATTGAGTTCTTTGTAAACCTTCAACAGCAGGTGCAGGATCTCAGAGTCGGGGTTGGGGTCCCATCCTCCGTAGCTTCCCGAGAATTCTACTTTCATCCCTGCCATAGAGAAGCAGCTCTCGAGCATCGTGGCGACGTAGTCTTTCGTCGACTCGCGGCTTGAGCGGGCCAGCACCTTGATAGCGGCGTTGCCGCCTTCGATGTCGATAATGGCGAGATTTGAGCTCGTCTCCACCACGTCGGGGTATGCAGGAATCATTCTGACCACGCCGTTATGACAGCCATAGATGGCGTCGATGAGGTTGTCCTGAATCTCTACGGGCACCTCTGTCTTTGGTGTCTCCACATCCTCGGCAAAGAACTCTATGCCGCTCTCGATGCCTTTGTATTCGTCGACGAAGTCCTGCTTCCAGTCTTCCACGAGCTCTTTAAGTGCTCCGACGTTCTCCTTTGGCAGGGTGAGTACGGTCTCTGCTTTGAACGGTATGGCGTTGCGCATGTTTCCGCCGTGCCATGTGGCCAGCCGTGCCTCGCAAGTCTGCATGGCTTCGCGTACGAAACGCACCATCAGTTTGTTTGCGTTGCCGCGGCCTTCGTGAATCTCCAGTCCGGAGTGTCCGCCTCGGAGTCCTTTCAGCGTAACTTTCACGGCAGCGTCGTCGGTATCGGTCTCCACTTCCTTATAGTCGAGAGTGGCGGTCACATCGATGCCTCCGGCTGAGCCGATGACGAATTTTCCCCAGGTCTCGGAGTCGAGGTTGAGCAGGATGTCGCCGCTCAGTTCGCCCTCGGGCAGGTCGTTGGCACCATACATGCCAGTCTCCTCGTCGGCTGTGATGAGAGCCTCGACAGGTCCGTGGCAGAGGGTCTTGTCCTCCATTATGGCCATGATGGCGGCCACGCCGAGTCCGTCGTCGGCACCGAGTGTGGTGCCTTTAGCTTTTATCCATTCGCCGTCGATCCACGGTTCTATCGGGTCGGTCTCGAAGTTGTGGGTAGACTCCGGAGTCTTCTGTGGAACCATGTCCATGTGGGCTTGCAGGATAACGCCCTTGCGGTTTTCCATTCCCGGGCTTGCAGGCTTGCGCATTACGATGTTGCCGGCGGGGTCTTTGAAGGCTTCCACGCCTGCCTCTGCAGCAAAGTCGAGGAGGAATTTCTGGATTTTGTCGAGATGACCACTTGGGCGTGGTACTTGTGTGAGTGCGTAGAAATTCTTCCAGATGCACTCGGGCTGAAGTTTGCAAATTTCGTTTGTCATGATTTTGATTTTTATTTGGTTTTCCGTTTAGTCATAGAAAGGTATGCCCATGCCCATACACCGAGTAGTACTACGAGGAGCGTCTGCACGGTGTGTACGATTAGCACAAATGCCAGCGCAGCATTGTCGGCCACGCCGTAGAGGATAAGCATTGTCTTCACGGCGAAGTGCCATGGTCCTGCCCCGTTCGGCGTGGGCACTATCACGGCTATGCTGCCCACGATGAACGTCACGAGAGCGCACGACAGGCCAAGATGGCTTGTGGCGTCGAAGCAGAAGAACGTAAGGTAGTAGTGGATGAAATAGCTTGCCCATATTGCCAGGGTGAACATTATGAACAGCGGCACGTTCTTAACGTTGCCGAGAGAAAGCACCCCTTGCCATATTCCGGCAATAGTCTGACGTATGCGTCCAGCCACCGACAGCGACTTCAGCAGGTACCACACCAGCAGCACAGCGGCCGCTGCGCACACGGCAGTGACTATGTAGCCCGTTGTGGTGAACGAGTGCAGCATGCCGTCGAGAGTCATTCCCGTGCGGTCGAAGAAGGTGTCGAAGGCCTTGAATTGCATGAGCAGCACCGTCAGTGTGATTATTCCCACGAGGAGTGAGTCTATCACGCGCTCGGTGACTACCGTGCCCAGCGCTTTCGGGAACGACACGCCGTCGTAGCGCTTCAGTACTCCGCAGCGCACAAACTCGCCGATGCGTGGTATCACCAGACTGACGGCATATGACAGGAAGATGGCGTTGACGCTCACTCCGGTGCGTGGATGCTCGCCCAGCGGTTCGAGTGTCTGCCGCCAGCGCCATCCGCGGAACATCTGTGCCAGTACGCCAAACGGCAGCGAGAGCCACATCCATGTCCAGTCCATCTCGTGAAGCATCACGTCGCGTATGCTACGGAAGTCTTGGTCGCGGTACATCCAGTAGAGTATCGCGCCTCCCAAGACCACCGACAGCAGCACTTTCGCTATGCCCGATCCCGTTTTCTTCACTACGTTTGCCATGAGTTTTTCTGTCGCTCTTTGCAAAGTTAGTGCAAACCGGAGACAATACAAAGGAAAAAACTGAGTTTTTATTCTTTTAGTTAATACAAGCTCTTTCCTTCTTGGGTGGACTGTGAGTTGATTTTGTGTGGTTGTCTTGTTTTAGCATGCCGCACGAGACAGCGTTGACTCGGAGTAGTTTTACCTCGGGCTCGGGGGCTCTTAGCCGTTGGCTACATGCTGTTTAGCCGGCGGCTACTAGAAAGGAAGCCAGCGGCATCAAGATTAGAAGAGAAAAACAATTACGTCTGCTGTCAGAGAAAAAAGATTTGGCTTGTTTGTGCCGACAGATTGATTGGCTGGGGAAGGGAAGATTTGAGAGTCGGTCTTTTTCCTTGGATGTTTCTCCATATTTTATTTTGAGGTTTGTTCTTCTGTATTTTTTGCTTACCGTTCTTCATCGTAGGTGATGCATTCTTTTACGAAGCTCATGAAGAGAGGATGAGGTTTCAGCACAGTCGACGAATACTCTGGGTGAAACTGAGTGCCAAGATACCATCTGAGAGAAGGTATTTCCATGATTTCCACCAGATTGCTTTCCGTGTTTATCCCCGCACATTTCATTCCGTTTCTTTCAAATTCTTCGATGAATTGGTTGTTGAATTCGTAGCGATGGCGATGTCGTTCTCTGACGCTTTTTTGTTTTCCGTAGGCTTCCCATGCCATGCTCTGTTCCACGAGTCTGCATTCATATTCGCCCAGTCGCATGGTTCCTCCCATCTCGGTGATGGCTTTCTGATTCTCCATGATGTCGATGACGTTGTGAGTGGTATGTGGGTCTGTCTCGGTGCTGTTGGCGTCGTGATAGCGGAGAACGTTGCGTGCAAATTCTACTGTCATTATTTGCATGCCTAGACATATGCCGAAAGTCGGTATGTTGTTGGTACGTGCAAATTGCGCTGCAACGATTTTTCCCTCTATCCCCCGAGTGCCGAATCCGGGGCATATTATCATGCCAGCCTTGCCAGTGAGCTTTCTGGCAATGTTGTCCTGGGTGATGAGTTCGCTGTTGATGAATGTTGTTTTTACTTTTCTGTTATTGTATGTCCCTGCATGTGCAAGGCTTTCGATGATGCTCTTGTAGGCATCTTGCAGGTCGTATTTTCCTATTAGTGCGATATCGATGCATTTCTGTGTCTCTTTTCTCATTTGCAGGAAGTTGTTCCATTCGCTCAGTTCGGGTTCCGGTGCATTGTCGATGCCTAGTTTTCTGAGACAGATGTCGTCGAGTTGTTGGCGGTGCATGTTTATCGGTACTTCGTAGATGGATGGCATGTCGATGCTTTCTATCACGGCACCTCGTTCGACATTGCAGAAGTGAGCCACTTTGTTGCGTAGTTCGTCGCTCAGTTTATGTTCTGTCCGGAGTATGAGGATGTCGGGCTGTATGCCGAGGCCTTGCAGCCGGTTTACGCTTGATTGTGTGGGTTTTGTTTTCAGTTCGCCTGCTGCTGCAAGGAATGGCACGTAGGTGAGATGTATGTTGAGGGTCTGACTTGCTCCCATTTCCCATCTTAGTTGTCGGATTGCCTCCAGGAACGGCAGGCTTTCGATGTCGCCTATCGTGCCGCCTATTTCTGTTATGACGAAGTCGTAGTTGTCCATCTCGCCGAGGTAGAGGATGTTGCGTTTTATTTCATCTGTGATGTGAGGCACCACCTGCACGGTGTGTCCGAGATAGTCGCCGCGTCGTTCTTTTTCGATCACGCTCTGATAGATGCGTCCTGTTGTGACGTTGTTGTAGTGTGTGGTTTTGATGCCGGTGAATCTCTCGTAGTGTCCGAGGTCGAGGTCGGTCTCCCGTCCGTCGGCTGTGACGTAGCATTCTCCGTGCTCATAGGGGTTCAGCGTGCCCGGGTCGAAGTTTATGTAAGGGTCCAGCTTCTGGATTGTGATGCGATATCCCCGCGCTTGTAGGAGCTTGCCTATCGATGCCGAGACTATCCCTTTGCCGAGAGAAGATACTACACCTCCTGTAATGAAAATATACTTGCTTTTCTGCATGACAGTGTTGCGTTCGTATGTGATTTTTTGCAAAGTTACGATGTAAAATTCCAGCCGTCGATACCTGTTTTTAAAAAATATGAAGGAAATTTGCTTTACTTTCGGATGGAAAGAAAACAGGTTTAAATATGACTAAAGTGAAAGAAATCTGCGCCCACCTGCTTACATAATAAAGTTTATTTTCTTTTTTTAGGTCGAAATTGTTTCTTTTTCTTCTTTGGTTTTTTCAGAATGTGCTATTTTTGCAATAATATTTCTCTGGCGGGTCTGTTCTCGCCGGCAAGACTGTGAATGATGGGCAGAAAGATTCATTTTACGAAGATGGAGGGGTGCGGCAACGACTATGTCTATGTCGACACGATGCTGTATCCCATTTCCGATCCGTCGTCGCTCGCTGTTGTGGTGAGTCGTCGTCATACGGGTATCGGTGGCGACGGGCTTGTGCTGATAGGTAAGCCGACGATGGCCGGTGCTGATTTCTCGATGCGTATCTTCAATGCCGACGGATCGGAGGCGATGATGTGTGGCAACGCGAGCAGATGCGTCGGGAAATACCTTTACGAAAAGCGACTGACAACACAAAAACTGATTAGACTTCAGACACGCTCGGGCGTCAGGGCTCTCCGCCTCAGTGTGGACCCTGTTTCCGACGTGGTGACAGCCGTGACGGTCGATATGGGCCGGCCCTCGTTTGCCTCTCCGTCGCTATTCGTGCCTTCGCTGATGGAGCGTGACCAGGCGGGAGTCTTTGTGTCGATGGGAAATCCTCACTATGTGGTGTTTGTCGATAGTGCAGACACTTTCGATGTTGCCACCATGGGCAGCCGGCTCGAGCAGCATCCTGCGTTTCCCGAAAGATGCAACATAGAGTTTGCCGAGGTGCGTCGGGATGGCATCAGGATGAGAGTGTGGGAACGAGGCAGTGGCATCACGATGGCTTGCGGCACGGGTGCGTGTGCCACTTTGGTGGCAGCTGTGAAAACGCTTCTCGCATCGAGAAGGAACACCGTCGTGATGGATGGCGGATGTCTCGAAATAGAGTGGAGCGAGACTACTGACCACGTCTATATGACTGGTCCTGCGGTATTTGTGTTCGAAGGAGACATAGAGATAAACGATAAACTATAAAGCGATTAAAGATATAATGGCACTTGTCAATGATCATTTCCTCAAACTGCCCAATAGCTATTTGTTTTCAGATATAGCTAAGCGCGTCAACGCGTTCAAGGCCCAGAATCCCAAGGTCGATGTGATCAGCCTCGGTATAGGCGATGTCACTCGACCTTTGCCTCCTGTTGTGGTTGAAGCCCTTCATCGTGCTGCCGACGAGATGGGTGCAGAGGGTAGTTTTCATGGTTATGGGCCCGAACAGGGCTACGACTTCCTCCGCAAAGCGATACTTCGCAACGACTTTGTCGACAGAGGCATTCATCTCTCTCTCGACGAGATATTCGTCAGCGACGGGGCGAAGAGCGATACCGGCAATTTCCAGGAACTCTTCCGTTGGGACAACAGCATTGCCGTGACCGACCCCATCTATCCCGTCTATATCGATTCCAATGTGATGATCGGTCGTGCGGGAACCGTCGATGAGAGTGGGCGGTGGACTGGTGTCATCTATCTCCCGTGTAATGTAGAAAACGGCTTTATCCCCGAGTTGCCGCAGCAGCGCGTCGACGTAATCTACCTCTGCTATCCCAATAATCCCACGGGCATGACTCTCACGCGTAAGGAGCTGCGGCGGTGGGTCAACTATGCCTTGAAGTACGATGCCCTCATCCTCTTCGATGCGGCCTATGAAGCTTATATCCGACACGACGATATTCCCCATTCCATCTACGAGATAAAGGGTGCGCGGAAATGTGCCGTAGAGTTTCACAGCTTCTCCAAGACGGCGGGCTTCACGGGTTTGCGCTGCGGCTATACGGTTGTGCCTCACGATGTTACCGTTGCCACGCTCACTGGTGAGCGCGTCCCGCTGAACCCGTTGTGGAAGCGTAGGCAATGCACAAAGTTCAATGGCACGAGCTACCTCTCGCAGCGTGCTGCAGAGGCTGTCTATACACCCGAGGGCCGCGAGCAGGTGGCGAAGAACATCGACTACTACATGGAGAATGCCCGCATGATGAAAGAGCGGCTCAGTCGGATAGGCATGAAAGTGTATGGAGGCGACGACGCGCCATACCTGTGGTTGCAGACCCCCGACGGCATGACCTCGTGGCGGTTCTTTGAGCAGATGCTCTATGGCGCACATGTCGTCTGTACCCCTGGAGTAGGCTTCGGTCCGTCGGGCGAAGGCTTTGTCAGACTGACTGCCTTCGGGTCGCATGAGGCGACAGAAGAGGCGCTCGACAGGATATCGAGGTTCTATTAGCATCGTGCCCTGCAGGCAGATGCCGACGCTGTTGGCCCGGCCCGACGACTACTTCTTTGGCAGTACATGGGCCTTGTACTGCGAGTACATGTGCTTTGTACTGTGAGTACATGGACTTTGTACTGTGAGTACATGGGCTTTGTACTGCCACCGACGACGTGGGTCATTTGATTCATACAAACAAACAGCCGGCCGCGAGCGTTTGTCTCACGGCCGGCTGGCGTTTGATGATAGAATGAAGGTCTATTCCTCTGGCAGGAGGAACTTCTCCAGTTTCGACTGGGCCTTGTCCTTTATTTGAGCGATGTGGTTCTTTGAATGCTCGGCTGTGGCATGTGCCTCGAGCACGTCTTCGTTCTTCCATGTCTCGAAGATCATCATCTTCTCGGGGTTGGTGGCGCTCAGGTAGAGGTCGAAGTCGATCACGCCGTCGTCTTTGAGCGACTCGCTGACGTGCACTTTATATAGCCCTATGGCAGCCTCGCGGTTCTCCTGTGGGACGTCGAGCATACAGTTGATGCGCAGCGGCTTTCCTTCCTGCGGCTTCTCGGTCATTACCTGGATGGCCATTTCCGAGGCTTCCTGAATCTGTGGCACGAGTCGTGT
Organism: Prevotella sp.; assembly: GCA_017477435.1. GTDB lineage: Bacteria > Bacteroidota > Bacteroidia > Bacteroidales > Bacteroidaceae > Prevotella. Next base: position 40,546 of record JAFUVV010000018.1, on the reverse strand, counting down.
GAAGTGGGGAGCGGCCATGTGAGCGTCGAGCGAAGGCTGGTCTTGCCATGTCTCGAAGATGATGAGGCTGGCGGGATCGGTAGCGCTTTCGTAGATGTCGTAGTCGATGTTTCCGGCATCGGTGCGCGACGAGTCGACGAGTTCTTTACAGAGGGCGAGCACTTTGTCGCGGTTCTCGGGCGTGACTTTCAGTGGACAGTTGATTCTGATCACTGCGGCGTCGGCCTCTTCGTTTTGTACTTTCTGCTCGGGAGCTGCCTTCGGTCCGCAGCTGATCATTGCGATGGCTGCAATGGCCATCAGGAAAATGTTTTTCTTCATGTTGTTTTGTTTTAGGATTTATTTGTTTACTACGAAATTTCTTATCTGACATTCGTTGCCCAGCGACACCTCGTTCTTATCCTTCGCCATTCGGAGAGTGAGGCGGTGGCGGGTGGGAGTGAGCTCTGTCTCAAACATGTAGACCCATGGTATGTATAGGTATCCGCTCCAGTGGGTGTAGGTATCGAGGCGCTTGAAGGGTTTTCCGTCGATGCTATACTCCAGTATGCCTGCGTAGGGTCCTGCTACACAGCAGATACCGATGGCTTTCCCGGTGAAGTCGAGGGTGAGCTTGGCACCGGCAGTCTTCGTCTCGAGCATCGGTACGTCGACAAATCCCGGACGCTTCGTGTATTTGTTGTCGGGATGCCACGGGCTCACTATCTGCCATCCCTTTCCGAGTTTCGCCTCGGAGATGTTGATGAAGTCGCCGCCAAAGTAGCTATACTCGTCGAGTGGCTTTTCGGGTAGCTCATGGGGAGCGATTTCCGCATCCTTGCCTATCTCGTTCCACATCAGCTTCATCATCCTTTCGATGGTCGCCGCATAGAATGAGTGTCCGAAGGGAGCCGGGTGTTGTCCGCCGAAGTCTTTCCACGTGAATTGCCCTGCCTCCATGCGTTCGTTTATTTCTTGGTTGAGGTCTATCGAGGGCACGCGGTAGTGGTTGGCCACCCGCTCGTGGTTGTAGATTACGTCTGGTCGGCGTCCCGCTTTGTGCATGCCTATGAATCCATCCCAGATGAAGTGGAGCATGATGATGTCGGTCTCGGCGTCTGCCAGCCATGCCTGGCGCACCATGCCCTCCATTCCCCGCACTTGTTCGAGGGGAGTGAACTCGTTTGTGTCGTCGTTGGGAGCTGCCTCGACGAAGAGAAGGTCAATCTTTCCCTTCCTTAGTACGTCGGTCTTCATTCGGAAGGAGTGGGGAGTGGAGCCCATAGATGGGATGCCGGCCTCTACAAACTCAAATTCCGTCTGCGGGAAAGTCTTCTTGAAGAACTCCTCAAGCATGTTCTTCCATCCCTTCATCTCTGTTATCGACCCGCCGAGAAACGCCACGCGGGCTTTGCCGCCACGGCTGAACTTCAGGTAAGAGTTGGTCAGGCTGCCGCGGATGTTGTAGTGGAAATATCGCTCGGGGAATGCGTCGGCTGCCGTTGCGGCCTTTGTCTCAATCGACTGACTGCTGATTGTGTTTCCTTGTGCAAACGCTGTTGTCGTGCAAAAGAGAAGCATCAGAGCCTGAATGATAAATAGTTTTTTCATCTTTCTATGCTATTGTTGTGCTTTTGGATTATTTCAGTGTCAGTGTCTTCTGTTCGAATGGAATGGGGTAGGCTGTTATCCATGCCTCTGGTGTGAGTTGTTTCTGCTTTGGCGCGTCGTATCCTCCTTCGAGTCCGAGGAGCCATATTTCCATGTCGCGGCCTATCATCTCGTCGGTCACGGGGATGTAGAACGTGTTGTTCATCGGCCGTTTTTTCACGGTGTATTCCCATGGATTCGATTGGAACGACGGTGCTCTGTCGGGGCAACCGATGAATCTGTCGCCGATTTTTGCTGCTGCCCACACTGCCTCGTTGCCGTGTTGTCCGTTTGCAGCGACGCAGATGTATGCCCCGCGTGCTTTTTCCGTCAGGCGCACTGTGGTCTTCCATGCCTGTGTAGCCTTTGCTCCAGCCACGTTGTAGTCGCGGAACAGGTTGTTTGCGCGCCACTCCTTGCGGTCGAGTTTCTTACCGTTGCGGAAGCCGTAGACTTCGGTCAGTCGGAGTGGGCTCTTCGGCAGTTTCAGATAGCGTATTGCGCCGGCCGAGGCGAGGGGAATTTCCATCTTCGTCGACGCGAGGATGTTGATGCGTTTCCATGTCTTCAAGTCGGCCGATACTTCCACGTCTACGCCTTCGTCAGTGGCCCATGGCGAGAGCGAATACTCGTCGATGGTCTCCATGACAAGGCGGTCAATCTCTGTCGGGCGTCCGAAGTCGAGATAGAAGGCCGACTTTGTGCCTTCGCGAAGGTCCCACCATCGCATGTTCATAGAGAACGCTGTCTTCGGGTTGTCGTCGAAGAGATACTTGTCCCATATTTCTCTCTCGACGAACAGTTTTTGATTGAAGAAGGCGTCGCGTGCTGCCTTGACTTCGGGTATAGCCGTTTCTCCCGATCGCTTCAGTTCTCTTGTCTCGAGAGCGTTGTTGTCGGCAGCGTAGCATGTGGCATAGTATAGCGAGCTTGCGTCGTCGGGTACGCCGACCTCCTCCATCTTTGCGAGCAGGCGGTGGTAGTCTTCTTTCAGCGCTTTCCCTCCAAACTGTACTCTTACGGTCTTTCCTTTGGCCAGTGCATTCTGGGCTTTTCCGTCGACCTGTGCTGTCCGGAACTTGCTTCCGCCACGCTCAATGCGGACGTTGTAGCTCTTTCCTGCCATGCCGAGGAGTTTCACTTCGACGGTGTTGCCCACCTTATCGTTTATGATCTGATAGGGTATTCCCGAGAGCGCCACTTTGTCTTTCTCTGGCTGGTTGGTCACCTTCACCAGGGCGGCACGGAATGGGAGCACCGTCACTTTCATCTCCGAACCGTATTTATATGTTCCGAGGTCTTCGATGTAGGGGTGATATATTCTTACTTTCACTTGCTTGCGGTTGTCCTGCAGTCCCACTTCGTCGTTGAGCCGGATGGTGTAAGTCACAGGGTTCCACGAGAGGTTTCTCAGTGTGAGGAAGCGTGTGCCGTTGTCGCCTCGCGCGAGTGCTTCCGGTCCGTAGCTTGCCTCTGGCAGCCGTTTGGCTTCGGGGAGTATGTCGCGATAGGTGCGATGCAGGTTGAAGATGAACGCCAGCTGCGGGAACTCGTCGTCGCGGAGCAGCCAGGGGTTGCCGTATATCTCGGGAGCGAGGATTAGTTCGCGGCCGAAGGATTGCAGTATGAGGTCGTCTTCCCAATAGTCGTTGCACGACGATATGCACACTCCGTGGTCTTCCGTCAGTCGTGTGAGGTCGGCTGGTGACTTTCGGCTTATTGCTCCGGCGCGGTGGTGGGGCGCAGAGACGTCGTTGAGCATGTGGACATCGATGTAGGTCTCCTGTCCTCCGAGCAGGTATGTGGTGGAATGCTTCATTCCCTGCCCGAGGTCGAGGCGATGGTTGAGCAGCACGAAGTCGGGAACGTATTTACGCACGTCGGTCATCATCTCGTCGAAATATCCATACTTGCTTGGCCGCAGCTGTCCGCATACGGCGTCCATCTTGAACAGTCCGAATCCGTAGTCTCGTGCCAGACTGACCATCATTTCCTGCCGTTGTCGTGCTTCCTGCTCAGTGTCTCCGAATCCGTCGGGGCCGCACCACAGTCCCAGTCGCGTCCCCATCGCTGCGGCCTGCTTGCTAAGGGGGCCGAAGCCATCGGGGAATTTCGACTTAAAGCGTGCCGACGACATGTTGTCGTACATCTTAGAGCCGTCGAGAGCTCCTGCATCGAAGGCATATATGTCGAGCTCCATGCCGTAGCGGTCGTGGAGCCAGCGGAAGAAGTTGAGGTTCACTTTTGTCTGTGCGGCTGTGGGTCCCTCGTTGGTGTTGTTTATCCATGCGAAGTATTCCGATTTCGACGGCGATTTCTGGTCGGCTCCGCCGATGGGGTGCTGGGCAGATGCGCCGGTGGCAAAGAATAACAAAAGCGTTACCAGTGGAGTGAGACGTGATTTCATGTAACTAAAGATTTTGTCGTATGTGCATATTTTCTACAAAATTACAAATAATTATGTATTTGTCCAAAAAAAATCTTGGCTTTCTAATGGATGTCTCCTCTGTCTTGACAATTTTCCACCTTATTATAATATATATACGCATGCTGTCTGCTCTGCTCCTCTGCGCGCCTTATCTGCCGATTTTGACGAAGGTCAAAAATACGGCTCTGCGGCGTAGATTATGGTCTGTTTTCTTTCGGGCGAAGGAAAAAGGCTTTAACTTTGCATTCAGAAAATGGTAAGAGAATGCTAAGCATTTAGCTCCGCTGTTTTCAGGGTAACATTTATTAATTAGAAAGCAGAGAGGCCGCGGCTTCCACCCGGAGCGCGAGTCGATATGCGATAATTGACGAGTTGCTTTCACAGAAGGCGAGGCTCGACTGCATTGAAAGGGTAAATTATGACAGCTACGTTATTTAGCTTGGCCGTTGTTGCGGTGGTAATCGCACAGGCCGTGAACGTAGGCCGCAAGATCGGGATAGGACAGAAGTAGTCCTTCTGGGTTTTAAAAGCCTATTTTAGAGAGACAATGATTTTAGATTTTTAGTTATATTTTTTTGTAGGCGGGGCGTCGTTGAGACGGTCCGCCTTTTTTTTTGTCCACAATCTTCTTCCGTAGTGTAAAACGCTTCTGTGCCTGGCTATGTGACTTGCTTGTCGGAGGGAGGAAGCACGTCTGGCACAGGCGTTCGTCGTGTCTGGGCGGAGTACAAAGGCCTTGTACTGCGAGTACATGGCTTTTGTACTGTGAGTACATGGGCTTTGTACTGCGAGTACATGGGCTTTGTACTATCGCCTGTTGATATGTGTGGCTCCGCTGATGGGCACGAAAAAGCCGCGAAGTCCGTTGATGGAGCTCCGCGGCTGTGGATGTGTGAGACTTTGTAGCCTCCTTTGCGGCTTTAGATGCCGAGCTTCTTGCGAATGTCCTTGGGGATGGCATTCTTGTTTACGAGGAAGTCCATGGTGTTGCCGATGATGAAGTTCTTCGTCATATACCATGTACCTTTGTAGTCGCCTGTCTCTCCCCACGAGTTCTTCACCATGTAGTACTCCTTGCCGTTCTGGTCCTTAGCCACGCCATAGATGAGCATTCCGTGGTCGTCGGTGAGCTCCCAGTTGTCGAAGCGCTCCTGACGTAGCTCCTGTGTGGGAACCACTTCAGGCACTTTGCATCCGAGGGAGTCGATGAGGCTCTTTTTCTTTGCCGGTGTCATCTTCAGCCAGCGGGCCATGTCGCTGCCTGCCAGGCTTTCGGTTTTCTTTGTGTCTATTGCGTAAGCCAGACCTGCGCGGGTGAATCCGTCTTCGCTGACGTCGCCGCCCCATGCCACGGTATATCCGTTGTCTATGGCGTTCTCAATCACGCGTGCCATCTCGTCGATGGGCAAGTTGTAGCTCTGTGGGAAGCGCCAGTTGTCCTGTACCTCGACGGCGAAGGTCGAGTAGAAGGGGTGATGTGTGTAGGATGTGATCGACACATAGTCGTTGAAGTCTATTCCGAGCGATGCTGCGAACGACTTCGGGGTGTATTTCTTTCCCTCATACATGAACTCCTCGGGGCACTTGCCCAGGTAGGCGTCGAGGATTCCCTGCAGACCCACCTTCCACTGGCCGGAGATCTTCTTTGCTGAGTTCTTTGCCACGGCAGCCACGTATGGCTCGAGCAGCGAGAAGAACTCGTTGAAGTTGTTCAGCGAGTCGCCGTAGAGAGTGCCGGGTAGCGGCATGGCCTCCTCGGGGCAGATGCCGTGGTTCTTCAGTGTCGAGAGCACGTCTTCGGCCGAGCCTCCCTGTGCAAACTGGCAGTCGCCGTGGAAGCGGACCACCTGGATGGCGCGTTCCATGTATGTCTTGTTTTCTACAAACGACTCACAGAGGTCGTAGGTCTTGCCTGTAGCCTTCAGTATCTCAGCCTCGAAGAAGGAGAGAGTAGAGAAGTTCCAGCACGTGCCGGAGCGGTTCTGGTCCTTTACGCTTGTGATGGGCAACTCTTTGATTGTCGTAAACACAGGGGCGTTGGGATTCTTCTTCTCAGCCTTGTCCTGTGCCATTGCACCCGATGCTATGAGCAGAGCGAATGCGAAAGTAAGGATTTTCTTCATTTCTCTTGTTGTTGGTTTTATACTGTTAATTCATTCTTTATTCCTTATGCCTTCACCCTTATTCCTTTCCGGCTGCCATGAAAGCCTCCACTTCGTCGGGATGGTATGGTATGCGTTTCTCTCCGAGGAACCGGCATCCGTCGCTGGTGATGAGCAGATCGTCTTCTATGCGTATGCCTCCGAAGTCCTTGTAGGTCTCCAGTTTGTCGAAGTTGAGGAATTCCTTGCAGTGGCCTGACGCTTTCCAGTCGTCGATGAGTGCGGGGATGAAGTAGATTCCCGGTTCGTCGGTCACGACAAATCCCTCTTCCAGCCGTCGTCCCATGCGCAGGGCGTTTGTGCCAAACTGCTCCAGATTTGGGCGCGTCTCGTCGTCGAAGCCCACGTAGATCTGTCCGAGGCCTTCCATGTCGTGCACGTCCATTCCCATCATGTGTCCCAGTCCGTGGGGCAGGAACATTGCATGTGCTCCGGCGCGAACGGCTTCATCGGTGTCTCCCCGCATGAGTCCGAGCTCTTTCAGGCGCTCTGTCATGAGGCGGCAGACGCTGAAGTGCACGTCCATGTATTTCACTCCCGGGCGCGAGATGGCCAGGGCGTGGTCGTGACATTCCTCCACTATCGTGTAGATCTCACGCTGTCGCTGCGTGAACTTGCCGTCGACGGGGAAGGTGCGCGTGTTGTCAGAGCAGTAGTTGTTGATGGTTTCTGCCCCTGCATCGCACAGGGCGAGGCGCCCGGCCTCGAGTATTGCCATCGACGGGTTGCCGTGCATAATCTCTCCGTGCTGCGAGAAGATTGTTGCGAAGCTCTCGTGTGCGCCGAGCGAGTGGGCGATGCCGTCTACCTGTCCGCCCACATATTTCTCGGTGAGCCCCGGACGAGTGATTCTCATTGCTGTGGTGTGCATCTGATAGCCTATCTCTGCGGCGCGTTCCAGTTCTTCTATCTCTTCGGCTGTCTTGCGTGAGCGCATCTTCACTATGGCCTTTATGAGTGTGAGCGATGCTGCTTCCTTCTGCTGCGAAGGATGTATGCCCATGAGGTCGAACATCTGTATTTTCGTGTCGTGGCGATAGGGTGGCAGGAAGTGTATGGTGCGTTTCTCGCGCAGGGCACTGTTGATGATTGTCTTCAGATGGCTCATCGGTGCCGATTGTCCTACTCCGACCTGCGCTGCGAGGTCATTGACGCTGTCGACGGAACCATACCACACGATGTCCTCTATGTCGATGTCGTTGCCGATGAGTGTCTCCTGGTCGTTGTCGATGTCGATCACTCCCACTAGCCCGTCGCGCTGCTGACCGAAGTAGTAGAGGAACGAGGAGTCCTGTCGGAACGGATAATATGCGTTATTCGGATAGTTGCAGGGTGCTTCGTTGTTTCCGAAGAGCACCACGATGCCTTCGCCAACGAGCGTTTTCAGCTCGTTGCGGCGGTCGATGTATGTCTGTTTGCTGAACACTTCTAAAATTGATAATTGATAATTGGAAATTGATAATTATGATTACCTTGTGAGTTAGGCGGGTGTATGAGTGTTTATAGTAAAGCACTTCTCGCCTGTTGTTCTTCGCCGTCACTTCAGCAGGTCGGGCCTTAGTCGTCGGGTGCGCTCCATTGCCTGGTCGAGCTCCCATTGCTTTATCTTCGCCTCGTTTCCGCTGAGCAGTATGTCGGGCACTCGCCACCCCTTGTATTCTGCCGGCCGGGTGTAGATGGGAGCAGCGAGCATGTCATCCTGAAAGCAGTCTGACAGTGCGCTTTCCTCGTCGCCAATCACTCCCGGCACGACTCTCACTATCGCGTCGGCCATCACTGCTGCTGCCAGTTCGCCGCCCGTGAGCACATAGTCGCCGATGGATATCTCGCGGGTGATGAGGTGGTCGCGGATGCGTTGGTCGATGCCCTTGTAGTGTCCGCAGAGGATGATGATGTTCTGCAGCATCGACAGCTCGTTGGCCACGTGCTGGTTGAACTGTTCTCCGTCGGGGCTGGTGAATATCACCTCGTCGTACTCCCTTTCGGCTTTCAGTGCCGAGATGCAGCGGTCGATGGGTTCTATCTGCATCACCATCCCTGCAAACCCACCGTAGGGATAGTCGTCTACGCGCCGCCACTTGTCGAGAGTGTAGTCGCGCAGGTTGTGCAGATGGATTTCTGCAAGTCCTTTCTTTTGTGCCCTTGCGAGGATTGATTCGCCGATGAATCCCTCTATCATCGCAGGCAGCACCGTTATGATGTCTATTCTCATTAGTCCACAAAATTACTGCAAAACGAGCGGAGAACAAAATAAAAACGAAAGTTTTTTATTTTTTATCCCGAGTTGAAGCCTTATATCAATGAAATTAAAATTACTGCAAATAGAGGACAATGCAAAAGAAAAATGACTTTTTTTCTATTCATTGATGATATGCGGCCCCATTTGATTCTACTATCAAGCACGGATAGCATTACTATCAAGCACAGATAGCGCCACTATCAAGTACAGATAGCGCCACTATCAAAGCTAGATAGCATTACTATCAAAGCTTGATAGTAGAAACGTCGCAGGTTGATGTTGAATTTATATTGGTTTTGTATGAAATGTAAGAAGAGGGGATGGTTGCGGAAGAATGTGTTGCCGCTTGAGCATAAAAAAAGGAGTACCGCTGTACTCCAATCTTTTAACCTTAAATCTAATACTATGAAAAACACGTTGCAAATTTACATAATTTTCTCCGTATTTCTTTCATAATGGGAAAGAAAAATGTGTATTTCTAACAATTCTTAACTTTTTACATCTCTTTTCTGTCGCTTGTTAGATTTTGTTATGATATTCTTGCTCTCTCCGAGTGTGGTTTTATGTCCGGCATTCAGATGTCGATTCTCAGTCCGTCGTAGGCAAGTTGCACTCCCTTGGGCAATCGGCTGTTGGCCTCGTCGTGGAATCCGATTTCGTGGGTCAGGTGTGTCAGGAAGGTGCGTCGTGCCCCTATGCGGCGTGAGAATTCTATTGCGTCGTCGACGAGCATGTGGGAATGGTGCTCCCGTTCCCATCGCAGTGAGTTCACGACGAGCGTGTCGACGCCCTGGAGCGTCTCTTCCTGCGAGGGGTCGATGGTCTTCATGTCGGTGATGTAGGCTAGGGGTCCGATTCTGTAAGCCATGATTGGCATGCGGCCGTGCATCACCTGCAGCGGCATGATGTCGAGAGTGCCGATCTTCAGTTGCTGCTGCGGGCGGATAGTGTGGAGGTTCAGCAGCGGCACGCCGGGGTAGAGCTTTTCTGTGAAGCAGTATGGCATCGTCGTCTTGAGCGCGTCGGCTGTAAGCTTGTCGGCATAGATGTTTATCTCTCCGAAGACGCAGAACGGTCGCAGGTCGTCGATGCCCGCCACGTGGTCGTAGTGTATGTGAGTGAGTAGTACTCCGTCGAGCGGCCGGAACGGCAGCGGCATCAGCTGCATGCGTATGTCGGGACCAGCGTCGATGAGCAGTCGAGTGCCGTCGTTCTCGACGAGTACGGCGCTGCGATAGCGTTTGTCGCGAGGGTCGCGGCTTTCGCATACAGGGCAATGGCATCCCAGTGAGGGGACGCCGCCCGATGTGCCGGTGCCGAGGAAAGTGAGTTGCATTTTCTGTTACTATTTAATGACCTTAAGGACTTTATGGACTTTAATGGCTTTAAGGTCTTTAGCGACTGTATTTAGACGATATTCACTTCGAGAGAGATTGTGATTCCGAATTTCTGCTCCACGTCGTGGCGTATTAGGTTGCAGAGGTTTACAATCTCCTTGCCTGTTGCCCCTCCGCGGTTTACGAGCACGAGTGGCTGACGGCTGTGTACTCCGGCGTGGCCCACTGTGCGCCCTTTCCATCCGCACTGGTCGATGAGCCATGCGGCAGGAATCTTTGTCCCGGCCCCGGCGGCGGGGTAGTGGGGCATGTCGGGATAGCGCTCTATGAGCCAGGAGAAGGTGTTGTTGTCGACGATGGGGTTTGTGAAGAAGCTGCCGGCATTGCCTTCCACGGCGGGGTCGGGCAGTTTTTCGCGACGAATGTCGATGATTATCTGCCTTAGTTGCTGAGGCGTGGGACTGTCGATGCCTTGCCGGAGGAGTACGCTGCGAATGTTTCCATAGCCGAGCTGCGGAGCAAACGAGCGGCTGAGGCGGTAGGTCACGTAGGTGATGATGAACCGGCCCTTCCATTCCTGCTTGAACTGGCTCTGCCGATAGGCATACTGGCATTCTGCGTTGCTGATTGTCAGCGTCTTGCCCGTCTCTATCTCCACAGCCTCTACGCATTCTATTATGTCCTTGGCTTCAACCCCGTAGGCGCCGATGTTCTGCACTGCCGATGCTCCCACCTCGCCTGGAATGAGCGAGAGGTTCTCGGCACCATGCCAGCCCTTCTCTATCGAGTAGGCGATTATATCGTCGAATGTTTCTCCCGATCCGCACCTGAGCAGCATGTCGTTGCCGTCTTCCTGCGCTTCGCGTCCCATAATGGCAGAGTGGACGACTGTGCCGTGGAAGTCGCCAGTGAGCAGCAGATTGCTCCCTGCTCCTACAATGAGGAGCGGGTCTGCCGTGCGAATAAGTGGTAGGAGAGAGATGAGTTCGTCGGTGGAGGAGAACTCTATGAAGCGGTCGCACGTGGCCGATATGCCAAACGTGTTCCTGCTCTTGAGGTTATATCCTTTTTTGTCTGTCATGCCTTTGCTTCTGAGTTTGCGCGGTGCTTAGCTGTTCAGCTCTTTCAGCCGCCATCGTCCACTTTCCTGTCGGAAGGTCATCTCCGTGCGCATACCGCTCCCCACGCCCTCGATGATGAATATTCTCTGCGGTCCGCTCTCCGTGTCATTTCCGTAGACAATGTTTAGCAGACTGTCGGTGGGCATAAACTCAGGTTTGAAAGCCGGCCATTGGTCGGGCTGCAGCGTGCCTGTCATGCTGGTGAAGTCGTGGTTGGGGTCGGGGATTGAGAAGTTGACATACCGGCTCATGCTTTCAATCTGGAAGCTCTCGTCGGTGGCAAATCGTTCGTAGAAAGTGAGGAACGATGCATTCTGGCTTTTCTCCAGCGGCAGATGGACTATCTCGGTGAGCATCCATTTTCCGTCGATACGGTTGAATATGTACTGCTTGATTGTCTTCTCGGCGAGGAGGATGTTTTCCAGTGTCACGTGTTTCATCGCCGTATCGTTCATGGCCCGCATCTGTCGGCGATTGTCGAAGATGAGAGTGTAATAGTCCTTGTCCATGAAGAAATGCTCCGTCTGCCATTGTCGCTTGTCTATCAGTTTCTTTTCCCCGTTGCGGGTTATTGGCAGCGGAAAAGAGATCCTGTTTGTCTGCAGCTTGCGGTTTGAAGCGAAATTGAAAATGAAATCCTCGAAAATCATGTCGGCTGCCAAGGGCATAGACATCTCGGCGAAAGAATCTTCGGAGGCTTCCTCAACATTGATGGAGTCGTCGGAAGAAATACTGTCAGCCCTTTCAGACACGTCGGAGTTGCCTCTACAACCGGCAACTGGGAAACAGATGACCGAGATAAGAATGATTGCGGCGAAAATGGCTGCGGCTTTTCTCATTGCATGCATTTATGTGTCTCACAAATGAGACGGTTAAAAATTTGCGCAAAAATACACATTTATTCTCATACATTTCTTTTTTTATATCAAAAATATTAACTTTGCACAGATTTTTTTGCATACCGCTGGCAGCATTAGGCTGTAAGTGAAGTAAAATTATATAGAATTATGATACTCGAAAGAATAGAAGAACTTCTGAAGGAAGTGAGCTCGATGACGGCGTCGAATGCCGAAGAAATAGAAAAACTGCGCCTGCACTATCTTGGAAAGAAAGGCGAGATAACAGCACTTATGGCCGATTTCCGCAATGTCGCTACCGACCAGAAGAAGACTGTAGGAATGAAGATAAACGAGCTGAAGCAGATGACCATCGAGCGCATCAATTCGTTGAAAGAAAGCTCGGCGGCTGACGAATCATCGGCCGACGACCTCGATCTCACACGCTCTCCATATCCCGTGAGGCTCGGTACGCGCCATCCGCTCACGATAGTGAAAAACGAAATCATCGACATCTTTTCGCGTATGGGCTTCACCCTGGCCGAAGGACCAGAGGTGGATGACGACCTGCACGTGTTTACAAAGCTGAACTTCGCCGCCGACCATCCCGCCCGCGATATGCAAGACACGTTCTTCGTGGAGACAAACCCGAACGACGTGGCAAAGAACGTTATCCTACGTTCCCACACGAGCAACGACCAGGTTCACTATATGGAGACCCACGAACCGCCAATCCGCGTCATCTGCCCGGGACGAGTATACCGCAATGAGGCAATAAGCGCACGTGCACCCTGCTTCTTCCATCAGGTGGAAGGACTCTATGTGGACAAGAACGTCAGCTTCACCGACCTCAAGCAGGTGCTCCTCACCTTTGCACGTGAGATGTTCGGCGCCGATACAAAGATACGCCTCCGCCCAAGCTATTTCCCCTTCACAGAGCCATCGGCCGAGATGGACGTCAGTTGCACCATCTGCGGAGGAAAAGGCTGCAGCCTCTGCAAAGGCGAAGGATGGCTCGAAATACTCGGTTGCGGAATGGTTGATCCCAACGTGCTCGAAGCATGCGGAATAGACAGTAAGGTATATTCCGGCTATGCATTCGGCATGGGAGTGGAGCGCATCACAAACCTGAAGTACCGCGTCAGCGACCTGCGCATGTTCTCTGAAAACGATACTCGTTTCCTCGAAGAGTTCACCGCAGCCAACTAAAAAAACGGTAACGATAACGGGAACGGGAACGATAACGAAGAACGATGACGAATTTTCGCAAATGCCTTACAGAAGTTTTAACCGACGTTGCCCCGCGGGGAGGTTGTAAAACTTCAACGGCATTAAGAAAATCAGCGACAGCTAAAACTATAGCTGCCACGCTCGTAGTTTCCCTAATATACTCCGTAGCATTGCCATTGTCGGCATCGGCCACCACATTGAAGGTCGACGGCGACAGTGTCTCTCGCTACGGATTTACTTTTAACGTCGCTCCCTCGCGGCTCATATCCATGGATAAGTACCAGCGCAAGTACCAGCTCCATAAGAGTTCCACGTCGTTTGAACTACAGTTGAATCGCATTTCCCTTCCTTCCGACTCCGACGCCTATGCTGTCGATTACGGCTATCCCACGTTCAGCCTCGGACTGCGCTACTCCCTCAACGACGTCACCATGCGGCGCACTGCCGACCCGGCGTGGGGACTGGCTGAGATGGTCGACTACGACTCGAGGCTCGGAAACCAAGTCTCTGCCTATCTCCTCTTTACCCGGCCATTCTTCCGACATCGTCATTGGTCGGTCGACTACTACCTCGGCACGGGCATAGGATACTCCCATCTGAAGTATAATCCCACGGACAACGTCGACAACGAACTCATCGGCAGCCGTTTCCTTGTCTATTTCACAGCAGGATTTCATGCCACATACCGCATTGCCAAGAACTGGGGACTGCGGGCAGGAGTAGACTATTATCACCTCAGCAATGGTGCTCTCAATCGTCCGAACAAAGGAGCAAACTTCATTGGCGGCTCCGTTGGAGTGCAATACTATCCTTGGTATGAGAGTGTGACATCGGCTTCAGCCCGGACATCGGCGGTGGCAAAGATGAAGCCCTACCTCTTCTCCCGCATCACCTTGGGCGTCGGAGGAAAAGTACTCAACGAAGACTGGAAGCGCACACAGTTTCAGACGCGCCCCGGAGAGCCTGGCTATCGCACCAATCGGTTCCATTTCTACACCGCCTACTCGCTCTCTGCCGATCTCATGTACCGCTATGCCCGTCGCTGGGCATCGGGCATCGGGGCCGATCTCTTCTATGGTACCTACGCCTCGCGAGTTGAGGAAATCGATCTTGCCGATGGTATCGAAACGAAACACAGCCCTTGGTCCTTTGGCATTGCTGCAAAGCATGCCGTCTACTACCGGCGCCTTGCCCTCGAGGGAGCCATCGGAGTCTATCTCTACCGGCACATGGGAGCCAACGCCGAGATAATAGAAAAGCCCTACTACGAACGTATCGGTCTGTCCTACACCTTTCCCACGCTTGGCGGCATAGCCTTAGGAGCCAGCGTGAAAGCACATCTCACAAAGGCCGACTTTACCGAACTGACACTCTCTGTTCCCTTAAAAATAAGGTAATAAATGTCTATATGTCAAAGAAAAAAGATGCAGAAACCGCGACGGGTCTCTGCATCTTTTTCTTTTGAAAGCGGAGTTTTATTCTATTCTCCTGTAATATCTCAGCACTGAGTCGCGACATTCCTCGGGGTGGGTGATTGCTATGTAGTCGCTGAGAAGCCAGTCGGGACGGAACGCTGTCTGTTCGAAGAAGGGCTTCTCCATGGTGTTGCATTCGTAGACACGTCCTTCTCTCATTGCCTTGAGCATTTTGTAGCCGTCGTATTCTGCGAGTAGCGATTCTCTCGTGAGTGGTTGGCTGCTGCTGTTCTTCACCGCCCAGACGTCGATTTCTTCGCCGCGTGCAATCACCTGTTCAGGCGATAGCGGCAGGCTTCCGCTGTGGGTGTCGTCGGGGAAGGGGTGTCGTGCTGCAGCGTCTTTTATGAGTTGCCCCATCCAGCTCTTTCCTCCAGGCACATACCACGTGCTGCCTGTCTTCCGCTCGGTAAGCAGGGTCGAGCGGGTATTCATCCGTCTGGCTGCTGCTGCCTGTTGCAGATAGCTGCGCTCCACTTCTCTGAAAAGGCTGTCGGCTTGCTCTTCACATCCGAACAGCAGTCCGTAGAGCTTCATCCATTCGGCCCGTGCCAGCGGGGTAGGCTCCATATAGTCGGCGCATTCGATGATTGGTATGCCCATTGTCTCGAGCATTCCGTAGCCTCCGCTGTTCTCAAAGGGGGAGAGGAGGATGGCGTCTGTGCCAGCTATGGTGAGCTGTTCGATGTCGGGCATGCGACTGTCGCCGCAGTCGATGATGCGTCCGTTTTCCACACGACGACGTACTTCCGGGATGTTCATGTATTTCAAGTCGCACACAGCGGCAATGCGATCGGCGGCATTGAGCCATGTGAGAAGCTGCGCATGCGATGATGTGAACACCGCTGCGGCGGCAAATCCTCTCTCCACCTGCTTCTCCTGAAGGACATATCTGTGAAGTGTTCTTTCGCAATTCCACGGGTCTTTGATTGTCACCTCAGTGCTGTCGTCGTACTCGACGATACTGAGCAGGGTGGCATAGTGGAATGGCATGCTGCGTCCTTCTCCAGGGTTATTACTGCTATTCTTTCCGCATGAGGATAACGATAATGAAAGAACGAATACGATAAACGATAACGTTAACGATGAAGAAAACGTTACCGATAAACGATAACGAAAGCCCTTTAGGTTCAACTTTTCACTTTTCACTTTTCATTTTTCACTTAATTGTCATCGGTACTCGAAATGATAGTTGAACACTATCGTTGCGGGTCCTACGCCTGTCTGGTTGCGTGAAACGAAGTTACCGTCTTTGTCGTAGTGGACGATATATCCGTCGGCGTTGTAGTCGGCATAGTCCGACTCTCCTTTTGTGTACGACGTGATGAAGACATCACCCTTTATCGGGTCGACAGCGATGGCGCATGGCGAGAATATCTCGTCGCCACGAACGAATGTGGTTGTGCTTCCTGTCTTGATATCGTAGACGTTGTAGGTCGGTGTGCTGCCCCATGGTGCATTGATGAGATATAGCTTACCTGCTGCGATGGTCATGAATGTAGCGGAAGCGATGTCGCTTGCTGTCTTGCCTTCTGCGCTCACTTTCTGCACTTTCGCCGGGTTGGTGCCGTAGTCGCCCATGCAGAGTACGAAGAGATCGGTGCCGTCGGTGAGGACCTGGGTGGGATTGAGTCCCACGGTGATTTTACCTTCCGATCCCATCGTCGACGCATTGAGTTTCACGAGTTCGTTGTGATAGGTGTAGGTCTCCCCTGGTTTACACGAGTTACACACGTAGAGGCCTCCTCCGAGGTATGCAATTCCTTCGAGGTTGTCGCCGATGACTTCCGACTGTGCCACGATGATGTTGTATTCGGTGTCGATTTTCCTTACGCGTCCGTCGTATGATGTCACGTAGACATAGATGCCGTCGGTTGTCATCTCTCGTGGCGACGGGACGTTGATGCTGTTCGTGGCCATCATCGTCGACTTGTCGACGACTTCGATGCGGTTCTCGCCGTTGATGGCGATATACATCACGCTGTTGCCCACGAGCATGTTGTTCGGGGTGTTTCCGAGCGAGCGTTTGTTGGCAGCGGCAAAGATGCCACGTCTCACTTGTTCGGTGGTGTAGTCGAGATAGTCGAGCGAGCCGTTGATGCTGGCATAGTAGTTGCCTTCGTTCAGGATGAATGCCCCGTCGGTCTCCACCACTGCTACGGGGTCGATAATCGGGTCGTCATCGTTGTCGTCGAGGCACGATGTCGTGAGTGTTGTTGCTGCGAAGAGGCAGGCAAACATGTAGAAATACTTTTTCATTGTTTTGTTTTTTTTATATTGTTTGTGATTTTGATTTCGTTCTCCGTTATAGTTTCACCTCTATTGCTGTTCTCCACGAGCGTCCTGGCATGGGGTAGTGGGCGACGATGTCGTATTGCTTGTCGAGCAAATTCTGTGCCACGACCCTCGCCGTGAGGGTGATCTTTCTTAATTTGAAATCTCTGTAGATGCTTGCTCCCATTTCTGCAAATCCTGCCATGCGTGTGCCGCGGCTGTGTTCGTTGGTTGCCCACCGGTGGCTCATGCCGTCGGCTGTGAGCGTGAGGCTTGCCCATGGGTTTGTCCACGTGAGCGTCGTGGTGAAGGTGTGCTCGGGGGTATATGCTATCTGGTTGCCGTAGTAGGGCGACTTGCTGTCGGTGTGGTTCCTCACGCGTTGCCATGTATGGTTATGCGACAGCGTGATGCGCTGCTGGCGGGCTATCCGGCAGTCGATGGTGGCATTCACGTCGAGCCCTGTCGAACGGACTTCGGCGATGTTGGTCATACGCCATACGAACATGTTGAATGGTATAGCCACGATTTTGTCTTCCACCTTATTTATATATATATCTGCCGTGGCGCTTGCCGAGAGTCGTTGCGTCTGGCGGCTCTGCCATGTCAGTCCGATGTTCATCTGGCGTGTCTTCTCCGGCGTGAGCGATGTCGATCCTATGTGGTAGTAGTAGAGTTCGTTGAATGTCGGCATGCGGAAAATCTCTTTCCACATTGCCCTTGCGTAGAGCATCTCGCTGCTGAGCAGTCGGTAGGCGATGCTTGCCGATGGCGAGAGCCGGTGCTCACTCTTTCGCTCGCCGCCGTCGTGGCTGTCGCCGATGTCGGAGTATAGCAGCCGTGCCGTGGCGGTAAGTCTTTCTGTGTGTATCTTCGCTACCACTGTCTGCAGCCATGTTGTCCGCCGTGGCCGGCTCCGTGTGTCGAGTGTGTTATGGAATATGTCGGTGGAGTAGGCGGCCGAGAGCCATCGTGTGGGCTCGTACATCGCCGTGGCCGAACCATACCATTCTCTCTGCTGATATCTTGCGCTGCTGATGCCACCCGTGGGCATACCGTTGTGGTAGCGCGTAGAGGCCCAGTTCCATTTCCCGTTTGCCATTGCTCTCCACCTTCGGCTGATACTTGAGCGTATGGATGTCTGGACAAACATGTTGCGGTCGTGGAGCGTCTCGTCGTTCTCCTGCGTGTAGAGCCTGACAATTCCCGGTAGCTGGCGGTCGTTGTCGTAGTAATAGGCCATTGTCTGCATCGTTGTCGTCGGCGATATGCGCCAGTCGATGCCCGCCTCGGCGTGCCCGCTGTTCATGCGGCTGTTCTGTCGCCGTTCGCGGGTCTTCAGCTCGATGTTGGTAAGGGTGAACGGATAGTCGTTCTTCGCATGCAGATATTCTCCCGACGCATGCAGACAGAGGTTTTTGCCTATACCTTTTTTTATATATAGCGACGGCTGTATCAGTCCCCACGATCCTGTGGCTATGCTGCCTCTGGCATGGTCTTCCGTCGCCTGTTGTGTGATGGATTGAGGGTTTATCTCTACGAGCGCTGCGGCTGCCGTGTTTCGGGCAGGGGTGAATATCTCGTCGCCGTCGCCGATGTGCAGCGTCAGGCTTCCGATGCCTTCCATGCTGTATCTCGACAGGTCGATCTCTCCTGTCTGGCAGTCGTTGAGTACAATTCCTCCGTAGCCGACGGCCGTGTGTCGGCTTCCCATCCCGCGCACCGACACGGTCTTCATCCCTCCAGCGCCGCCGTAGTCCTTCACGGTGATTCCCGACAGGTGGCGCAGTGCGTCGGCAATGGTTGCAATCCCCAGCCGTGCGTAGTCGGAGGCGTCGATGGATTGCCGGGGCGATGTGGCGGTTATCTCCCGACGGGCACGCGTCGCCGTCACGTCGACACCTTCTATCGCCAGCGCCGCCGTATCGCCCTCAGCCACCTGAGCCTCCACTCCGATGGCGCATGAGCATAACACTATCATAAAAGCCAAAACTTGCTTCATCGTCTTCCTCGAGACTTTGACAGCTCTTCTCAGCCCGTTCCTTGCAGCGGGCAGTGCTTCAGGCAGGTCTTCTGACTTCCGGCCGTCCTCCGTCGGCGCCTTCCCAGACAAGTGTCCAGTGGCCGAATGCCGACGGATGGTTAAAAGCGTGTGTATAAAAGGCACGTCCTGTAGACGTTTAACCTTCAGCACCTGAACGTCTTAACCTTTAACTTTTAACCTTCAGCACCTGAACGTCTTAACCTTTAACTTTTAACCTTTTAACCTAATAAGGTCGGTTACAGCAGCGGGACTGTACGGGACTCTCACCCGTTTCCCTTTTCGCCCGTACCGGTCATTGCGAAGAGACTTGCCTCTTTTCTTCCTGATGGCCGGCGCCGGGTTTAATCAGTATATGAACCTGAGCAGCTTGTTGAATGTGGAATATTCCACCGCGAAGATACATGTTTTTTTTCATTCGCGAAAGCATTGACGTCAAAAACATGCAATTCTTTTTCCAATCTGTACATGAACACGTAAGAGCATGCCATGATTCTATTCGCTCTCGTCGAGGCCCGCACCACCCCTGCCCCCTCCTCGGTAATGAGGGGAATTTCATGGTGCAGGGTTCGCTCTCAAGAAAGGAGCAATCAGCGTTTCCCCTCCTTTCTGAGGAGGGGTCAGGGGTGGTGGCGCTCAGAAAGAAGATATGGAGCGCTCCCCTTTTACACTTCTCATTCCTTTCACTCCTCTCCAGAGAGAAGTCAGGTGTAGGCTCTCGGTGGCAGTACATGGGCCATGTACTCGCAGTACAAAGCCCATGTACTCGGAGTACAACGTTCATGTACTCACAGTACAAAGCCCATGTACTGCGCCCGAGCGAATATCCCTCTGCCGCCGAGGAAGACAACCTCCGCCGGCATCTCAGTTTCATGCCACCCGCGTCCCGCTCACCTTCCGCCGATGAGTCTTTTTCCCCGCAGAATTGACAGAGTCTGTTAAGAGAGGTTAAATATGCAGAAATAATTACGAATTGTTTGGTAAATATGTGTTAATAGTTTAATTTTGTGCGAAAATTGTTTTTGGAGACGTGAAATTATAAGATTTATTATTTAATTATTATTATTACCTATGAAGAAATTCTATGTAACTTTGATTCTTGCCCTCGTGTGTACGATGGCATCATTTGCCCAAGGTCATAATCTTGTTGAGGGCAAAGAACTAAAATTGGATATTAGGGAGGTGGTAGCTAATAGATTATTTAATGCTACTAATTCCAAGAAAATTCTTGCAGCAAAAGCTGAATCTGTTGATTTAGTGTCGCCTCCAGAGAGTGCTACTGTTGAAACAGATTGGCTGATTTCAGGCAGTTATTATAACAATGGGAATGCTTATTCTAATTCTAATGCTATTTCTGTCGCTTTCGATGGGAATGATGTTTACATTCAAGGCTTGTCCTTTTTGTGTCCTAATGGATGGATAAAGGGAACAATAGATGGGACGACCGTTACATTTCCAAACGGGCAATATGTAGGTGATTATGGAAGTAATTCAATTTATGCTTGTGGTGCAAATGATGGTGGCGCTTTAACTGATTTAACTTTCACTTACTATGAGAGCCTTAATTTACTTATCCTAAATAATATATACATTGAAAATACCTCTACAACGGAATTATCGTACTTTTTCTTTAGTAATGACATTGTTGTGCAGGAAGACGGAGTAATACCTACTCCCGCAAACGTTGAAGCAGAGCCAGCAGTGACCTCAGCTGCAATTTCTTGGGAGGAAACAAGTGCTGCTACAGGGTGGAATTTACGTTATCGCGAAATAAAAGAAATAGATCCGTCGCTTATGACGACCTGGGATTTTGAGGATAGCAGCCTTCTTTCCGACTGGTCAGTTATTGATAACGATGGAGATGGAAATGGATGGGCGTACTACAATGTAGGAAATAAAGCGTATAGTGGATCATATGCGTTTCTATCTGCAAGTTACGACAACACATCTGGGGCTCTGACTCCAGACAACTGGCTCATAACTCCAAAGGTTACTTTGGGTGGTAAGGTATCTTTCTTCGCATGTGGATTTGATCCTAATTATGCTGCGGAAGTATTTGCTGTATATGTATGCGTAGGTGAACCTTCTTCTATAGAGGATTTCGTAATGGTCTCTGATGGCGATATTACAGCTACTGGTACAATGACCAAGTATGAATTCGATTTAAGTTCTTACGAAGGTGAGGGATATATTGCTATACGTCACTATAATTGTAGTGATATGTTCTATTTGGAAGTAGATGATGTGACTGTGGTATTACCTGGCGGTGAAAGTGAGGCTGCATGGATTAATGTAGCTGGGCTTGATAGTGAGAATTATACAATTGAAGGCCTTGAACCGGAGACAAATTATGAGGTGCAAGTCCAATCTGTACTTTTTGGTGTTACAAGTGAATGGACTGAATCAACTCTGTTTACTACTCTTGCACCAACGGACATCACCGTAACTGTGCCGGCTGCGGCTACAGATGGCGAGTTCAACTATGCTACTCTCTTCTATAGCGATAAGAATCTCGTCATTCCAGAGGGCATAAGTGCTTACACCGCGACAGTTGCCAATGGCAATGTCACGCTCGAGGAGGTGAAGGAGATTATTCCGGCTGGTACGGCTGTTGTACTGAAGACGGCAAGCAAACTGAGTGAGGCGACCGACTTTAGCTTCGCAGTGACCAATGAGACAGGTGCCAGTGCAGAGAACAACATGCTCCGCGGAAGCGACGAGGATGCTACAATCAACGCTGAAGGATATAAATACTACATGCTCTCGCTCAATGGAGCTAGCGAGGAAAACAGCATCGGATTCTATTGGGACAAGAATTCTAATAGCGGTACCCAGCTGAATACCAAGGCCCACAAGGCATATCTCGCTGTTCCTCAGGATGCAGCTCAGGCTAAGGGCTATCCTTTCGGAGACGATGCGACAGGCATTAATGGAGTGAGCGTCAATGCCGACGAAAAAGCAGGTGAGGTCTTCGACCTCCAGGGACGCCGTGTGGCTCGTCCGGTAAAGGGCATCTACATTGTGAATGGTAAGAAAATTGTTATCAAATAAGAGGAGGATACAACTATGAGAAAAGAATATGTAAAGCCGGCGACCGATGTCTATGCCTTAAATCTAGAGAGCGCTTTCTGTTTGCCTTTGAGCAATGGTGAAGGTGATGGAAATCAGTTTGGTAAAGAATACGGCGATGAAGATGATTTCTGGAACGACGAAGATTGAATTCTACGCTTTCAACTATACGAAGAGGCTTGCCCCGCGGGGCAGGCCTCTTTTATTATCTACAGAATCGTTCGGCGGCAGTACATGGCTTTTATACTCGCAGTACAAAGCCCATGTACTCGGAGTACAACGTTCATGTACTCACAGTACAAAGCCCATGTACTACCGCCGAGGGAAACACTTGCTGCAATCTACACACCCTCCAGCCGCAATCTACACACCCTCCAGCCGCAATCTACATACCTTCCAACTGCAATCTACACACCCTCCAGCCGCAATCTACATACCTTTCAACTGCATGCTACACACCCTCCAGCCGCAATCTGAACACCTTCCAGCTGCAATCTACATACCTTCCAGCCGCAATCTACACACCCTCCAGCCGCAAACGGCACAAACAACTTTCGCAAATAGCACTCCATCCTGCCGCGGCTGTGACAATTTCTCTGATATGGTAATAGTATCTGTTAAGAGAAGTTAAAATATACACAAATAATTACGAATTGTTTGGAAATTAATCTGAATAGTGTAATTTTGCAGAATATTTCAAGGTTATAATTTGAATTTATATAAAAATAAGTTTCATTTAATCATTAAAGCCTATGAAGAGAATTTACACAATCGTTGCGCTTGCCCTCGTTTGGTCGATGGCTTCGTTTGCGCAGACATTCTCTCTGCAGAACAAGATTGCCACTACTGCTAAGAAGATGCAGACCACGGTGGCTCCTCCTGTGTTCACAGAGGGTGAAGAGGGAGAGACTCCTACACTGCAGACTCCCCCCGAGACAGCTACCATTGAGACCGACTGGTCGATCACGGGTAGCTACATGAACAGTGGTAATGCTTACACCAACGGGAATGCTATAAGCGTGGCATTCGACGGCGACGAGGTATGGATTAAAGGCTTGGCCTACACATGCCCCGAAGGATGGATAAAGGGAACCCTTGCCGACGGCGTGGTTACCTTTGCCGCTGGACAGTATGTGGGCGACTTCAATGGAACCCCGATCTACCCATGCGGATCAACCAGCGGTCAGGATGTGACCGACCTCAAGTTCCAATACGATGAGGCCGCTCATACGTTCACACTTGTTCCTTACTACATCGAGAACACCAGTGCCACCGAGGCGGGCTACTATTTCTACGCTTCTGACATCGTCATCAAGAAGGATATCCCGGCAATACCGTCTCCTGCCGACCTGAAAGTAGAGCCAGCAGTGAAGACTGCCGCTGTAGACTGGACTGAGACAGGCGAAGCTGCGAAGTGGAATCTGCGCTATCGCGAAGTTATCGATCCAGCAAAGGTCAACAAAGTATGGGACTTCGAAAGCGAGGATCAGTTCACGGAATGGACAAATATTGACTCCGACGGCGACGGCAACGCTTGGATCTATACCAACGGGACAACGACGAAAGGCAACAGCGGAACCGGCAAGGTGCAGTCGGCAAGCTACATAAATAACGTCGGAGCACTCACACCCGACAACTGGCTCGTATCTCCCGAGGTGGGACTGGGAGGAAAAGTGTCGCTGTATGCCTGCGGACAGGATGCCAGCTATTTCGGAGAGCACTTTGCTATATTCGTTACGACAGGCGACCCAGCCGACCTGACAAGCTACACTCAGGTGTCCGACGAATTCGTCGCTACAGGCGAGATGACAGAGTACACTGCCGACCTGAGCGCTTTCGAAGGAACAGGACACGTGGCTATCCGCCACTTCAATGTCACCGACATGTTCTATCTGAACGTCGACGACATAAAGATTGAAATTCCTGGCGGAGTCGATCAGCCCGAGTGGAATGTCGTTTCAGACATTACAGAGAAGCCTTACACAATCGAAGGACTCGTAACCCTTACCGACTATGAGGTACAGGTGCAGTCGGCAAACGACCTCACGACCAGCGACTGGACAGCGTCTACAATCTTCACGACACTGCCTGCTGAGATCGTCGTTCCAATCGAGGTGGAGGCCGAAAACATCGGTCCGCGCAAGGCTGACATCAAGTGGACCGGCCACGACGAGGCCAAGTGGAACATCCGCTACCGTCCTTCGTCGGCAGGTGGAGCAAGTGAAATGGTCTTCGACTTCCCCCTTGATGGCTATTCGGATCAGGTTGGTCAGTGGATGGTTTACGACGCCGACGGCGACGGCAACAACTGGGGACTCGCTTATTCAACCTCCGCTCAGGACGACGTGTGCGTCTTTTCTGAAAGCTATAATACCAATAGCGGCGCTTTAACACCCGACAACTGGTTCATTTCACCGGTATTCGATCTCGGCGGATCGGCATCGTTCAAGGCATGGAACGCTACTGACAACTATCCAGACGTCCTCGGAGTATTCCTGATCACAGGCGAGGAAGTCACTGAAGAGGTTCTGACAAATGCCGTTAAGCTGGGCGAAGACATCACTCCTCCGGCTGCAGGACAGGTGTATGAGTTCAGCCTTGCAGAGTATACAGGTAAGGGACGCATCGCCATACGCCACTACAACTGCACAGATATGTTTAGAGTATATGTCGACGATGTAACGCTCAAGGCTCCTTTCGACAAGGAAGCAGATGACGCTAGCTGGACCTATATCAACGATGTGACAGAGATTCCTTACACCATCGAAGGACTCGATCCTGAGACACAGTACGACGTAGAGGTTCAGAGTGTAGTGGGCGACGCAACGAGCGACTGGTCGGAGCTCTATCAGTTCACCACGACAGCCCTTGCCGTACCTACCGACCTGACTGCCGACAACATCACCGAGTCGTCTGCTGACCTCAGCTGGACCGCCGGCGGAGAGGAGACAGAATGGAACATACGCTACCGCGTGGCTGCTACGGAAGAGGAAAAGGCCTATGCTACGGTTACCCTCACTGTAGGCGATGTATGGGGAGATGGTTCTGGATATCAGATGCTCCTCGATGCTGACGCAACTGCCTACGGCACGACCATCCCAGAGAATGGTGCTCTCACAGAAAGCGGCGACGTAGGCGACGAGATCTATGGCGAGTTCGAATATAAGATTCCAGAGGATGCCGACGGAGTGCTCGCAACCGACAAGATCGTGATTAACAACAGCGTTACCATCCGCATCCCAGCCGGAACCTACGACTTCTGCATCACCAACCCGACGGCAGGCGACCGCATGTGGATTGCTTCTGCTGACGGAAATGTCGGCGGACGTCAGGACGACTATACGTTCGAAGGTGGAATGGCCTACGAGTTCAAGGTATCTCTCGGTGGGTCTAACGACAAGGTCGACGTGGAGATCACCGACAACGGAGGTGAGTGGATCTATGTGAATGGTGTGACTGAAATCCCATTCGTCCTCGAAGGACTTGATCCAGAGACCACCTACGAGGCTGAGGTACAGGCAGCTTCTGACGAGTTCACCAGCGAATGGTCGGAGCCGGTAGAGTTCACAACACTCGTATCGACAGCTATCGAGACTGTTGAAAAGGTTGCAACCGACAAGGATGTGTGGTACAACATCAACGGTGTGAAGCTTTCCGACAAGCCGACACAGAAGGGTGTCTACATCAAGAACGGCAAGAAGGTTGTGGTGAAATAATCACATACCAGCCTAAATACAGCGCGAGGCTTGCTCCATCGGGGCAAGCCTCGCTTTTTTTATGTGCTCGTCTGGCAGCGAGAGTGCTGCAGACAGGATGCGCATGTCGGCCATGCATGTGGAATCAGAAAGCCATCCTCTCTCTTCCGGCCCCGACAGATGACGCAGTGTCCGAGACAGACGTCTCCACTATCAAGCACAGATAGTATTGCTATCCGTATCAGATAGTCTTGCTATCTGGCTTTGATAGTATCGCTATCTGTGCTTGATAGTATCGCTATCTGGCTTTGATAGTGCAGCTGCCAGTGCTTGATGGTTCTGCCGCCCGGGCTTGGCACTGAGGCCTTTCCATATCTCCTTCCTGATCTCCCGGGCGGAATGGAAAAGCAGTAGCTGTCGTTATGCGCGCGAACATTTGTTTATATGCGGAGGCAGCAAGTGCAGGCGGAAGTGTTAAAATAATGTTAAAGTGGTGATTCCTTTGTTTGTTTTTTCAGGAAAAACATATATCTTTGCGATATCAAAATGATATCAATTTAAAACACTAAGTAATATGGAGACAAAAGAGTTCAATTTCAAAGGATTTCGGATGAGCGGATTTGCTGCTCTGTTTTTAATCATTGCTGCCCTGGTGCTGGGCGTTTGGCTCATCTACAGGGCTGTAGACGTTGAGGTCTACAGCGGTCTTGCCGCAGGCATCATCCTCATCGTGCTTGCCCTCTTCGGCTGCGCAGGATTTGTGATGAACGAGCCTGGCGAGGCCCGCGTGATGATGTTCTTCGGAAAGTATAAAGGCACGTTCAAGGAGGTGGGCTTCCACTGGGTGAATCCCTTTATCAACACTAAGAAGCTCTCGCTGCGTGCACGTAACCTCGACGCACAGCCCATCAAGGTTAACGACAAGATCGGCAACCCCGTGATGATTGGCCTGGTGGTGGTGTGGCGACTGAAAGACACCTACAAGGCAATGTTTGAGATCGACTCTCAGACGATGGCAATGTCGGCCGTGACGGCATCTGTGGGTACCAATGTGGCCAGTGTGATGCGCGCCTTCGAACGTTTTGTACAGATACAGAGCGATGCTGCCCTTCGCCAGGTGGCCGGACAGTATGCCTACGACAACACCAATCTGCAGAGTGAAGAGCTCACCCTGCGCGATGGTGGCGACGAGATCAACAACCAGCTCAAGGAGAAGCTCGAGGAGCGCCTTGCCATGGCCGGCATCGAGATAGTGGAGGCACGCATCAACTACCTTGCCTATGCACCGGAGATTGCCGCCGTCATGCTCCGTCGTCAGCAGGCTGCTGCCATCATCACTGCCCGCGAGAAGATCGTGGAAGGAGCCGTGGGCATGGTGAAGATGGCACTCGACAAGCTGTCGGAAGAGGAGATTGTCGAGCTCGACGACGACAAGAAGGCTGCCATGGTGAGCAACCTGCTCGTGGTGCTCTGCGGCGACGACAACGCCCAGCCAGTGGTAAATACAGGCACTCTGAATCAATAAGCGAAAGCCCCACAACCCCCACAATGGGGCTGTGGGCTTCGTGGAAAGTCGAATAGTTATCGTTTTTCATTGACGTTAATGTATTTTTTTAAAGGTGGCAAAGACAAAAAGTTTTATCCTCCGTGTAGACGAAGACACGATGAGTGCCATAGAGAAGTGGGCGGCCGATGAGTTCAGGTCGACCAACGGACAGCTGCAGTGGATCATCACCGAGGCTTTGCGCAAGAGTGGAAGGCTCAGAAAACATAAAGAAAGGAAACAAGATGAAAGTGAATAGGACAAAGGAAGGCACGATGTTCGAAGTAGTGTGCGGAGTGCTCGTTTTGATTATGTGGATCGTGGCATTGGTGCTTTACAAAAACTCGCCCGACACGGTGCCCACGCATTTTGATATTGCCGGCAACGCAGATGCCACAGGCGACAAGCTGACCATTATCATCATGGCCATTGTCGGAACCATTACGACCGCCGTCTCGCTGCTCGCAGCCTATAAGCCCGACAAGATGATCAACATTCCGTTCGAAGTCAGCACCGCTGCGCAATACGAGAAGATGGTGAGAATGGTGCGCGTGCTGGCCGTGGAGATGGCAGCGCTCTTCATCGTTGTCATACTGATGGTTGGCGAGAAGATTGTCGGAGCCTGGCCAATAGCCGTGGCTACCGGCGCCCTGTTGCTCACCACCGTGGTCTATTGCGTAAAGATATACAGACTCAGGGGTGTGGAGGACCCGAAAGAATGAACAGTGTGGCAGAGTCAGGCTACAATAGCTACGACGACGAGCCGGTATTTATATACCATTCCATCTGGCAGAACCTGCTGCTCGTCGCCGTGTGTGTCCCGTTTATCCTGGGGGCATACTCGATGATATGGAGCGGCACGGTAGGCATGATAATCGGTATCACTGGCATGATTTTCTTCGGTTTAGGCGCGCTGGTGATTGTCTGGTATATGCTGAGCGAGCGCCTTTCCGGCAAGCCCTACCTCCAGATCTTCGGCGACGGAATTGTGGTGAGGGAAAGAAACCCGCGTCGCATCATGTTTGCCGACGTGAAGGAGTTTGCGCTGGCAAGCGAGAAGGGCAAGGGTGGAAAGTTTAGCGACGAAGCCATTTTGAACGTCATCTACAAGGACGACGTTGAGGCGCGTAAGTATATGGAAAGCAGTAAGATGGGCAGGATACTCCGTAGGTTTAATACGAAACTTGGAGGTGCTGCCGAAGGTATTTCAGCCGATGGACTTACGATGAAGAAGAAAGACCTTTGCGCACTTCTCCAGCACCGCCTCGAATCGTATAACAGCAGACACGCAGAATAACATCAGTTATGGCAAAGAAAGAATTTGTCGAAAGCATGTTCGACGCTATAGCGCCCACCTACGATAAGTTGAACCACATTCTTTCGCTCAACGTCGACAAAGGGTGGCGTCGTAAGGCCGTGCGCCGCATTGTATCCACGCGGCCGGCACATGTCCTCGATGTGGCCTGTGGCACCGGCGACTTCGCCATCGCCTTGGCCAAGGCTGGGGTGGAGCGAGTGACCGGCGTGGACATCTCGCAGGGCATGCTCGACGTGGGAGAAGAGAAGGTCAAGGCTCTGGGACTCAACATCGAAATGCATGTAGACGACTGCGAGCACATGAGCATTGCCGATGATACATTCGACGCCGTTAGCGTCGCCTTCGGTGTGCGCAACTTCGAGCACCTGCAGCAGGGGCTGAATGAAATGCATCGCGTCCTGAAGCCGGGTGGCATGGTGTGCATCGTCGAACTCTCCGTGCCCTCTAACCCACTGCTATGCTGGGGCTACAAGCTCTATTTCCTTCATATTCTGCCACTTATCGGCCGGCTCGTTTCCGGCAACGGCAGTGCCTATCGCTATCTGCCCGAGTCGGTGCTCAGGTTTCCAAAGCCCGACAAGGTGTGCGCTATGCTCGCCGAAGCTGGCTTCCGCGATGTGGAGGCAAAGGCATTCACGTTTGGACTCTGCCGCATGTTTACCGGGATAAAAGCCTGACTGTGAGACGTTAAGAAAAAGTTGTGGTTCTATTCCATAGTTATTGATTACCATGAGTGACGTAAGAACAAATTCTCTTCGTGCCTGGGTGTTGGCCGCACGTCCGAAGACACTTACGGGTGCCGTGATTCCTGTGCTGCTTGCCGGTGCACTGGCGTTTCGTGTGGGTGCGTTCCGACAGACAGACATGCTCGACGGGGCACAGTCGTTCTCCACGCCGTCAGTCCATCTGGCGCTGTGGATATGCTGTCTCCTGTTTGCCTGCATAATGCAGATAGCTGCCAATCTGATTAACGATCTCTTCGATTACCAGCGTGGCAGCGACCGCTCCGATCGTCTCGGACCGGAACGGGCATGTGCCCAGGGATGGATTTCTCCCCGTGCAATGAAGGCTGGGATTGCTGTCAGCGTTATATTGGCAAGCGTTGTGGGACTTACGGCGGTGATTATCAGTGGGAAATATATGCCTTTCCGCGGTTGCGAATATATAGCATTAGGTGTGATATGCATACTCTTCGCTTTTCTCTATACAACCCGTTTCTCTTATCTCGGGTGGGGAGATGCGCTGGTGGTTGTGTTCTTCGGCTTTGTTCCTGTGTGTGGTACCTACTACATGCAGACACTCTCGATTACGCCGCTTTCAATCCTCTTGTCGCTCATCTCGGGCATTGCCATCGATGCACTGCTTGTGATAAATAACTATCGCGACCGCAATGAAGACCGCATCTCGGGCAAGCGGACTGTCGTGGTGCGCTTTGGAGAGCGGTTCGGACTTCGTTTCTACCTTGTCATTGGCATTGTTGTGACGCTACTTTCGGCTGTGGTGTGGGTGATGCTCAAAACGGGAAGCACGGCCAGGGAGCAGTCGCCGTCTGTATATCTGGCCACCTGGTTCGTCTATCCCCTGCTTCATTTTCTGACATGGCGCAGGATGCGCCGCATCCATGAGGGCAGGGCGCTGAATGCTATACTGGGTGAAACCAGCCGCAACATGTTCATCATGGCGCTCGTAATGAGTGCCGTGATAATGATAGATTAGGCTTGCAACATCGCCGTGGAAGTCGTCTTTCGACAGTACAAAGGCTTTGTACTCCGAGTACATGGCTTTTGTACTGTGAGTACATGAGTATTATACTGTGAGTACATGGGCTTTGTACTTGTACCGACAATTTTAGGTGGTGGTGTTTTTCTGTAGATATATTGGGTTTGATATATCATCTTAGAAAAGAAGCGGCACATGTTTTTTTTCTACATGTGCCGCTTCTTGTTTGGGTGTTATCTTCTTCCGCCTGGGCCCCCTCCGCCCATATTCCCGCTCATGCCGCCGGTGGTGGAGGTTGATGTGGTGAATGTGCCGAGCGATGATGTGCTGCTGATGCTTGGCGAGTCGACGTATCCGTAGAAGTCGGTGTCTCCGCTGACAGCCGACTGTGCTGCTGTTGACAACGTATATGTGGTTCCCGACTTGAACGCGCCGGTGCTCACTTGTAGCGTTGCGCTACTGTATGAGCATGGCACTTGTAGCGCGAAGAGGTATGTGCTGCCGCCAGATACGGCGATGTAGTTGCCTCCCGCCACGGTCACGCCTTTCAGCGACGCCTTCTGCTGCGACCCTGCCATCGCCTCTCCGCCGCCGCCGATGCCGACCACTGTTCCTCCGTTGATGGAGAATGTGTAGCCTTCGGCGGCGTCGATGCCTTCTTCAGGTGCCGATGCCCCACATCCTACGACCACTCCGCCGTTGACGATGAGGTTGCCGTTGGAGTCGATACCGTCGTTTCCTGTGGCGTAGCTGTAGATGCTACCGTCGTTGATGGTCATCGTCGATTTCGAGTTTATCCCGTCGTCGTAGCTGTATGTGGCTACGCTGCCGCCGTCTACGGTCAGAATGCCCTTTGTCTCAATAGCCTCCGATCCTTCTCCTCCGGTAGTCTTTGCCATTATGCTGCCTCCTTTTATATACATGTTTCCGTCGGCTTTGATGCCTTTCGCCTTCGAGTCGAGCGAGCGGTTGTAGGTGTAGGCAGTACCTGTCGTGACGACTTTCACGGTGCCTCCAGTCATTGTGAAGGTCTGGTCGGTGCTGATGCCCTTGCCTCCCTTTCCAGTGCTCTTGGCATAGAACTGTCCTCCCGCGATTACGATGACGGAGTCGGCCTTTGCTCCTGCTGCGCCCGAGACGTCCTGTTCGTCGGAGTCGTAGACGGCGTTGCCGCTCGTGATGAGCGTTGTGCGTCCGCCTTCCACGGTGAGCATGCCGTCGGTGGTGATTCCCTTGGATGCATCGGCCGATGTCTGCGCATTGATCACGCCGCCGCGGATGATGATGCCGTCGTTGGACTTGATGCAGTGGCCAGATGTGGATGTCACGCTTATGTTCACTCCCGGGCGGAAGAGAATATAGTCGTCGCTTACGATTCCATGCTTTCCCTTCGATGTCACGCTGAGCGAGCCTGTTCCGTTGAATGCCAGCTTGCCTTCGCTGAAGAAGGTGCCTTTTTCGTCCTCGTCGTCAGGAGTGGAAGTGTAGGAACTTCCGTCGCAGAGGCTGTTTGTCGTCCCGCTGATGAGCTCCACGTAGGCACGTTTGCCCTGGTTGTTGATGGCAGCGCCGGTGGGATTGGTGATGCTCACGCCATTGAGGTCGAGCTTAAATTTCTTCGAGCTGTAGATTTTGAAGGAGCCGTCGTCGGTTGTTCCCGAGAGAACATACCTGACGCCCTTCACCTCGCTCGTTACGGTCACGTCGGCACCGTCCTGCTTCACTGTCACCGCTTCGGTGTCGCCGCTCACGGTGGCTGCGTTGCCGTTGTAGGCGATGTTCACTACGTAGGCTTCGGCAAAGCCGAGATCGAGCTCGGCATAGTCTTCGTAGAATTCGTCGGTCAGTTCCGGCGTCTTTTCTGTCTCTTCGAGAGCCGAGTCGTCGATAGTGATGTCGAGATTAAGAAGTTCTTTGAGTGTTCCTGTGGCAGTTGTGATGGTCTGCCCGCTTGTTCCGTTACCCGTACTACCTGTTTCGTCGGTATAAATATCTTCATAGCTGTCGTCGAAATCATCGCCGAGACAGCTGTTCATGCCAACTATTATAATAGTCATGAACAAAAGTTTAAATAAGTCTTTCATAACGGTCATTCTTTTGGTTACACAATCTTTTTACGTAAGCAAAGGAATGAAAAAAGAGTGTCGGTTGCAAAAAAAATCAGCGAAGCGGCATAATTATTCGGTCAATAGGCTTCGCGGTATTTGTTTTCGTCTTTGTCGGCTAGCATGGATAGATAGCTTTGGTATCGGCTTTGGGCGATGTAGTGTTTCTCGATGGCATCGAGCACAGCGCAGCCTGGCTCGTGGGTGTGTGTGCAGTTGCTGAACCGGCAATTTTTGGAGAAGCGGAATATCTCTGGGAAATAGCTTGTTATCTCTTCCGGCTCCATGTCGAAGGAGCCGAATCCTTTTATCCCTGGTGTGTCGATCAGGTATCCTCCGCAGGGCAGTTGGAGCATTTCGCTGAACGTGGTGGTGTGCATTCCGGTGTTGTGTGCATCGCTTATTTCGGCCGTTCTCAGGTTTGCTTCGGGCAGGATGAGGTTTATGAGTGTCGATTTCCCCACGCCGCTGTTTCCGCTGAGCAGCGTTATCTTGTCTTTCATGATGGGCATGAGTGTGTCGACTCCCTCGTTGTTTGCGGCCGAGATGGCGAAATACCTGTAGCCGATGTTCTCGTAGAGTGTCGTCATCATCTCGAGCAGGTGTCGGTCGTCGTCGTTGAGGAGGTCGGTCTTGTTGAACACGAGCACTACCGGCACGTCGTATGCCTCGGCCGATGCGAGGAATCGGTCGATGAACGTGGTGCTTGTCTCTGGGTAGCGTAGTGTGACGACGAGGAAAGCCTGGTCGACGTTTGCCGCCAGGATGTGGGATTGCTTTGAAAGGTTCTGCGAGCGTCGGATGATGTAGTTGCGGCGGTCTTCAATGTCGGTGATGAAAGCTGTTCCTTCTTGATTTACAGTTATCTGCACGACATCACCCACCGCAACGGGATTGGTGCTGCGGATGCCTTTCAGTCGGAAGTTGCCCTTTATTTTACTCTCGATGGTGCGTCCGTCGTCGGTTCTGACGGTGTACCACGAGCCTGTGTTTTTGATTACGAGACCTTTCAAGGCAATCCTATACTGTCATGATTTCTTTGTTCTTCTCGGCAAGTATATCGTCTATTCTCTTTATATACTTGTCGTGCACTTTCTGCAGTTCGAGCTCGGCGTCTTTCTCGTTGTCCTCTGAGAGTCCGTCCTTTATGGCTTTCTTCAGTTTCTCCTTGATGTCGGCGCGTACGTTGCGCACTTCCACCTTTGCTTTTTCTCCGATTTTGTTGCACTGTTTAGCCAGTTCGCGGCGGCGTTCCTCGGTGGGTTGTGGTATTCTGAGGTGCACTATCTCGCCGTTGTTCTCTGGTGTGATGCCTACGTCGGAGTCCATGATGGCCTTTTCAATGTCTTTGATAGCCTTCTTGTCCCATGGGCGGATTGCTATTGTGCGTGCGTCGGGGCACGACACGTTTGCTACTTGGTTGAGCGGCACCATTGAGCCGTAGCTGTTTACTCTTACTCCACTGAGTATTGCTACGTTGGCGCGGCCGGCACGGATGCGGTCGAGGGCTTCCTTGAGGAACATTGCCGCCATCTCCATGCGCTCTTCGGCATCGGTTAATGTTGCTTTTACGTCGATCATATTATTTTGGGTTCTTTATTACAAGTCTACAAATTTATGTATTAAGATTTACTTTTCCAACTTTTTAGGCAGAAAATCTGTCTAAGTATATAAATTTTCTTTCAGCAGGCAGGCTATTTGTTCGAGATAGGTGCGGTCGTCGTCGTTGAAGTCAGCGAGGTTGGTGCTGTCGATGTCAATCACTCCTACAATGCTGCCATCAGCTCCCCGTATGGGCACTACTATCTCCGATCGGCTCAGCGAGGAGCATGCTATGTGGCCGGGAAACTCCTCCACATCGTCCACTATTATTGTCTCGCCTCGGCTCCATGCTGTTCCGCAGACGCCTTTGCCGAATGGGATTGTGTAGCATGCCACGCTTCCCTGAAACGGGCCGAGACGCAGCGCGCCGTCGCCGACGAGATAGAATCCCACCCAGAAAAACCTCTCTGGAAAGGCCTCCTTCATTGCTGCACTCACATTGGCGAGCACGCCCGTCTTGTTCTCTTCGCCGCTGATGAGGCTGCGTATCTGGCTGACGAGCAGCTCGTAGCGTTCTTTTCTTTTCATAGTCTATTCATTTAGTTCCTGCTGTACCATGTTGGTCAGTTCTACGAATTGTTGTATCGATATCTGTTCCGGTCGCAGTGTCATGATGTCCTGTCGGTAGAAGCTGTCGTCGTTTTGCTTTCCTGGCAACAACTGTCTGAGCGACACGCGCAGCATCTTGCGGCGCTGTCCGAAGACGGTCTTCACTACACGTCGGAACAGTCGTTCGTCGCATCCCAGCGAGGTCACTCCGTTGCGTATCATGCGTATCACGGCACTCTTCACCTTTGGGGGCGGATTGAACACGTGTTCGTCGACGGTGAAGAGATATTCCACGTCGTACCACGCCTGTATCATGACCGACAGTATGCCGTAGGTCTTAGTGCCTTGCTTGGCAGCCATCCGTTCGGCCACTTCCCGCTGTATCATTCCCGTGCAGCAGGGAATCAGGTCTTTGTTGTCGATCATCTTGAAGAATATCTGCGAGGAGATGTCGTAGGGATAGTTGCCTGTGAGAAGGAAGGGCTTTCCGTCGAACACTGTATTGAGATCCATCCTGAGGAAGTCCTGTCCGATGATGTTCTCTCGCAGGGTGGGGAAGTGCTCGTGTAGGTATGCCACCGACTCACGGTCAATCTCCACGGCCTTCACGGGTCGGTCTTTCCCGACGAGATATTGTGTCAGCACTCCCATCCCGGGTCCTATCTCCAGCACAGGGATGTCGGGACACGCGTCTACCGTGTCGGCTATGCGGCGTGCTATGTCGAGGTCGATGAGGAAGTGTTGCCCCAGATTCTTCTTTGGTGTGACTCGTTTCATGGTTGCTGTGGTTATTAAAAACATGCGGCCACCATATCGTGACCTAACTTATGGATATGCTCGAGAATGCTCTTTTCCCGCTCAGCCGATGGCTTTTTAAAACCATTGATATAGTTCCGCAGCAGTGTGGCGTTCATTCCGATTGAGCGTGCAAACTCGGCCACGTTTATCTCCTTGTGTGTGAGGAAAAATCGTTGCATAGCCGTGGGCTCGCGGTCGTCGTATTCGAAGCTTTCAAAACTGATGTCCTCGTCGAGATTGCGCCAATGAATGCCATCGAAACCTATGGTGAATTTTGCTCGTTCCTCGTTGTCGGCGCTGCGGAGCTTGGGGTACCAGAGAAGCGACTGATAGTGTGTCGCCCCAGTCTCATCGCGTCCGTAGATGCGGTCGTCGTCAAACCATATTTCCTTAATCTTCATCCTTACTCCTCCCTTATTTATTGAAATATTCGTTCCACCGTTTTATTATTATATCGGCATTGTCGTCTATGACGGTCTTAATACGTTTGTAGTCGCCCGCTTTTATGCCCTGTTTTTCTACGAGAATGAATTCTGTTCCGTTCCATTCAAATTTAGCCATTCCCTCTTTGCCTTCCACGTGGACGTGAAGAGGCTCATGCTCTCTGCTGTAGAAAAAGAACGAAAAACCGAAAAACCTGAATATCTCTGGCATTTTATTTTTCCTTTTGATTGCTACTCGCCACAAAGTTAGGTATTATTTCCGATACCGCAATCAAAATTGTGATTATTTTCTGTCGTTGTCGATTATTTCTGCTGTCGTTGTCGGATGAATTGCTATTTTGGAGTACAAAGCCCATGTACTTGCAGTACAAAAGCCATATACTCGGAGTACAAAGCCCATGTACTCACAGTACAAAGCCCATGTACTACAGAAGAGCCATATCGCCAATGCCATCGGTGGGTACTGTTTTTTCAGTTATATGGCAACTTATTTAATTCAACATAGTGCTCCATCGGATTTTTTTTCTTAATTTTGTGGCAAACAAACCAATTATGAATTTCGACGATTTAAACGACAAGCGCGTTGCCGTGCTGCTCTCCGGCGGTGTCGACAGCGCCGTAGTGGTCTACATGCTTCGTCAGGCAGGCATACGTCCCGACTGCTTCTATATTAAAATAGGTCCCGACGAGGACGAGGAGTGGGACTGCACGTCGGAGGAAGACCTCGAGATGGCCACCGCCGTGGCTGCTAAATACGGCTGTCGGCTCAGCGTGGTTGACTGCCATCGCGAATACTGGGACCGCGTGACGGCATACACCATGGAGAAGGTCAGGGCAGGATTCACGCCCAATCCCGACGTGATGTGCAACCGCCTGATAAAGTTCGGGGCATTCGAGGAAAAGGCTGGCAAAGACTACGACATTATCGCTACCGGGCACTATGCGCAGACAGAGACCATCGATGGCGAGAAATGGCTCACCACCAGTCCCGACCCCGTAAAAGATCAGACCGACTTCCTGGCCCAGATCTACGACTGGCAGCTCCGCAAAGCCGTGTTCCCCATCGGAGGGCTGATGAAAGAGGAGGTGCGCGAGATTGCCGAGCGCGAGCACCTCGTCAATGCCCACCGCCGCGACTCGCAGGGCATCTGTTTCCTCGGAAAGATAAACTACAACGACTATCTCCGCCGCTATCTGGGCGAATGTCCCGGCGACGTGATCGACATGGAAACAGGCCGCAAGCTCGGACAGCACCGCGGACTATGGTTCCACACCATCGGCCAGCGTCACGGACTCGGCTTCGGCGGAGGACCATGGAACGTGGTGAAGAAGGACATGGAGAAGAACATTCTCTACGTTATAAAAGGCTACGAACCCCACCGCGTGTGCAGCAACGAGTTCCGCATCCGCGACATGCACTTCCTCACACGACCCTTCCGCGACGGCGAAGAGCGTAACGTCGCGATAAAGATACGCCACACGCCCGACTATTACGCCGCAGTGCTCACACCCGAGGGCGACGGGCAGTACCACGTCAAGGCCGAGCGGGCAATACAAGGCGTGGCGCCTGGACAGTTCTGCGTGGTCTACGACAGCGACTTCCACCGATGCTTCGGCTCGGCAGAGATAACATTATAATTGAGAAATGATAATTTATAATTGGAAATTATGATTAGAAAACTATTGCTATTGCTTTTTCTCGTTTCTTATTGTGTCGTAGGCAGTCGTGCCTGCACCAATTTCCTCATCGGCAAGAACGCTTCTGCCGACGGGTCGACAATCATCACCTACAACATGGACAGCTACGGCATGTACGGTCGTCTGCCCCTCTTTCCCGCCGCCAAGCATAAGCCCGGCGAGATGCGGCACGTGGTGGATGCCGACCATAACCACTACATGGGCGAGATAGAGGAAGTGGCGGAGACCTACCAGGTCATCGGCCAGATCAACGAGCACCAGCTCTCGATCACCGAGACCACGTTCACCGGCCGCAAAGAACTCGGCGAGCCTAACGGCATACTCGACTATGTGAGTCTGATGACCCTCGGCCTGCAGCGTGCCCGCACAGCCCGCGAGGCCATCACGGTGATGACATCTCTCGTCGACAAATACGGCTATGCCAGCACCGGAGAGACATTTTCAATCGCCGATCCCAACGAGATATGGATAATGGAAATGATCGGCAAGGGCAAGGCAGAGAAAGGCGCAGTGTGGGTGGCAATACGCATTCCCGACGACTGCATCTGTGCCCATGCCAACCAGAGCCGCATACATCAGTTCGATCAGAAGGACAAGAAGAACGTTGTCTATTCCAAGGACGTGATTTCCTTTGCCCGCAAACAAGGATATTTCAGCGGTAAAGACGCCGACTTCAGTTTCTCCGACGCCTATTCGCCCACCAACTTTCACATGCAGCGTGCCTGCGAAGCCCGCGTCTGGAGCTTCTTCAATATGCACGTCGACGGCATGGAGCGCTACCTTGACTGGGCCGACGGCCGCCATGTGGGTACCGCCGAGGTGATGCCACTCTATTTCCGTCCGAAGCATAAAGTGTCGCTCCGCATGGCCATGGACGGCATGCGCGACCACTACGAGGGTACGCCGTTCGACATGACGAAAGGCCCTGGCGGCGGTGCATGGGACTCTCCCTATCGCCCCAGGCCGCAGGAGTTTGAGGTGGATGGCAAGCGCTACTTCTTCGAGCGCCCCATTGCAACGCAACAGAGCTGCTGCACGATGGTGTGTCAGATGCGCAGCTGGCTGCCCGACGAGGTGGGAGGAATCATCTGGTATGGCAACGACGACGCGAATATGGTGACATATACGCCCGTCTACTGCAGTGCCACCCGTGTGCCGGTGTGCTACGATGCGCCGGATGCCACCGACCTGAAGTTCTCGTGGAACTCCGCCTTCTGGGTGTGCAACTGGGTGTCGAACATGACCTACCCGCGCTATTCGCGCCTCTTCCCCGACGTGAAGCGTGTCCGCGAAGAGCTGCAGGACAAGTATCTCGGCCAGCAGGCCGACGTTGAGGCAAAGGCACTGGCGCTCTGCGAGAAGCACACTCCCGACGCTCGCGAACTGCTCACGCGCCACGGCGAGACGTGTGCCTCGGAGATGCTCGCGCGATGGAAAGAACTGGGAGAGTATCTCATCGTCAAACACAACGACCTTGCCGTGAAGCCGGAGACCAATGGAGAGTTCGATAAGACGCCCGACGGTCTCGGAGCACCACCGCTCCGCGAGGGTTACAACGAAGCCTATCGCAGGATTTTCGTGCGCGAGACCGGCGACAAATATCTCGTCCCCAAGGAATAGGACATGAGATTTATTGTGGTGTAAGAGATTTTTTTCTACCACAGATTTCTCAGATTTCTCAGATTTTTCACCCGTAGGATGTACCTGAAAAAAGCGATTGCACAGATTCTTTTTAGCGTGAATCTGTGCAATCGTCTTATTATGTCAATGGCAAGGAATAAATCTGGTGAATCTGAGAAATCTGTGGTTTATTCCTTATCCAAAAATCCTCGTATGCTATTCGTTTCCTTCAGTAGCTCCATCGCGGTGTTGCGGCCGATGTCGTAGGTTCGTTGCATGGCGTCGGTGTCGTGGGTGATGTGGTTCACGGGCAGTTTCTCCGGCGGACGTATGACGAAGGTGTTGCCGGCTTTCTCCTGTTCCTCAACATATTGCAGTTGCTCGTTGTACATCTCGTGGCGCCGGGCAATGGCGTCGACAAACCGCGGATATTTCCTATACACCATTTTCATCAGCGGCAGGAAGCGGTTCTTCTCCTTCGTGTATCCCTCGGGCTGCGTGAGCACTACGATGTTGCGACTGTAGCCCTTCTCTTGCATGAACCTGAGAGGGATGCTGTCGGCTATTCCTCCGTCGAGCAGTCGCTGACCGTTTATGACTACTATCTTCGAGCATAGCGGCATCGATGCCGATGCACGGAACCACTCCTCGGCCTCGTAGTCGATTGTCATCAGCCGCTTGTAGACGGCCTTGCCCGTGTCAAGGTCGGTGCATACGGCGAAGAACTCCGTCGGGTCGGAGTTGAACGTCTCGGCATCGAACAGGTCGATATTGTTGGGCATGTAGTGGTAGCAGTAGTCGCCGCCGAAGAGGTCGCCCGTCTTAATGAGCGACCGCAGCGAGCAGTAGCGCCACTCGTGGGCCATGAGCTTGTTGTAGCGCAGCGGGCGTGACGGCTGGTGCGACTTGATGTTGCACCCGAACGCGGCGCCTGCAGAGACGCCCACGATGCCGTCGGGCACGAATCCGTGCTCCGTAAGCACGTCGCACACGCCGACGCTGAACAAGCCGCGCAGCGCTCCTCCTTCAAGTACGAGTCCGGTTTTCATGTCTTTGTTCCGTCTTCTTGTTTTTCCTTTGCAAAGATACAATTTTCCTGAGAAATACAATTCTGTGAGCATGAAAATTTACCTTTTGCTCCCGCATGCATAATTATGCTTGGGATGATGTTTTTTCTGATGCCACTATCTGGCCTTGATAGTGTCGCTATCTGGCTTTGATAGTGTTGCTATCTGGCTTTGATAGTGTCGCTATCTGGCTTTGATAGTGTCGCTATCTGGCTTTGATACTGCAGACGGCAATCTTTTATAGCTGAATCGAATGTTGGTTTTGAAGGGCAAACTGCTTTCGGATATCAACGCTTCAGAAAACCATATCCCTCTTGTCTTCGATATCAAACAGGATAAAGAGTTAACATCTTTTAGTTCGATTAAGTGATAGATAAGAAATTATTTCTGTAATTTTGGAAGAAAAAGCAATCTTTCTTTGTATAAAGGCAGTCTGAGGGATTGAGAAAAAGCGAGGTTACGAATAAGAGACCGTTCTCAATTCCACGTTCTGCATCAAATTGCTTTCAAAGAACTCCTGACTCTGGGTCACCAGCCGTTTTATGACT
>JAFUVV010000017.1 GCA_017477435.1 Prevotella sp. | reverse complement strand
ATTTCCGAAGCAACCAAAAACAGCTTCTGAAGTGTTAAAATCTAAAAGTGTCTGTGTACCAATGCTTTAAGTTCGATTAGTTTTCGTTGTTCATGGTAGTTTAGGTATCTCTAAATACAGCCAGAGAACGCCTTGTTCCCGATGCTCGTCACGCTGTTAGGGATGGTGACAGAGGTGAGGCCGGTGTTATAGAACGCATATTCCTCGATGCTCGTCACACTGTTAGGGATGTTGACAGAGGTAAGCTTACCACAGTCCATGAACAAATCTTCCGCTATGCTCGTCACGCCGTTGGGGATGTTGATGGAGGTGAATTTGCAGCCGGAGAACGCACCATTGCCAAAGCTCGTCACGCTGTTGGGGATGTTGATGGAGTTAACGGCGGAGTTATAGAACGCTTTTGTCCCGATGCTCGTCAAGCCATTGCCCAGGATGGTAACGGTGGTGAGTACGACGCAACCTTGGAACGCACTTGCCCCAATACTCTTCACGCTACCGGGGATGGTGACGGAACGGAGACGATTGAAGCTTAAGAAAGTATTATCCTCAATGCTCGTCACGCTGTATGTCTTTCCTTCGTAAGTCACTTTATCGGGAATGACTAAATTCCCGGTATAACAATTCCAATCACCCGCCGTCAGAATAAGCTCCGAACCATCTGCGGAATAATTATAATAGAAAGTCACTCCTTCGTTCTCCACGGCGATGTCGTAGGCAGAGGCAGTGACGGAGAACAGGCTCAGGAGAGCCGTGAGGGCTGAGATTATAAAAATATGTCGCATACGATTAAAAATTTGGTTACTAATTACAAAATTACGAAAGAATGAGCGAAATACAAAATAAATTTACTTATTTTTCTGCCGAATGCAATACAACTTCGACAGAGTCAAAGTTACGAAAAAATGAGCGTAATACAAAATAAATACCTTATAGAACATCCGCTTCCTCAGCACGGGGAAACACAGCAAGGCAAACTACAAAACCAGTTATGCCCAACTTAAGCGGATGAGATACAAGAGTTTTGTGAACAAATACCACAAGTTCAAGGAATCTCGTTAAACTTGCGCATGACATCACTCGAACTTACCCTCTGCACGCAATTCTGGAAATTGTCGATAGCCAGACAGGCTGCAATGGCAGCACTTTCTCCCAGCACCATGAAGACGGGTTCCATACGGATGCTTCCGTATGCGATGTGGCTGGCACTCAGACAAACGGGAACAAGAAGGTTACTCGCCTCTTCCTCTATGGGAGTAATCGAACGATAGCTCACATTGTAGGGCTTGGGACAAGGAATCTGCACGTCACCCTCGTTCTTTACCATACCATTCACCACGTAGCGGCCACAGTTGTGGGAGTCCATGGTGTAAGCAGCCCACCCCACGTAGTCATCAACATCCGTGCGACCCTGACAATTGTGCTCTGTCATCACATAACGTCCTATCATACGGCGAGACTCACGGATGTACATTTGCGGCGTGAAATGAGCCGTCTCCTGATACTCATCTTTGGGAAGCCCCCACGCCAACATGCGCTTGCGGATGCTGTCGGGAACTCTCTCATCGTGGCCTACAAAATAGAGCAAGCCTAAGGTGTAATCGAGATGAGCCTTGCGTATCTTGTCTCTCTTTTTGTAATTTGCCTCCGGATAATCCCAATTCTCGCCAATCATGTCAGTAGAAAAAGCTCCACGATTGTTGATGTCTGTCTTGTTGTTGGGCATGAAACTCCAGCCGAAACAGTCGTGGACAGACGTCCAAGGCTCAACCTCCTTCCAGCGCAACAGAAGCTCGTAACGCGTGGGATCATAGTTTTCCGGCTTTGTGATAGGCAATTGGTTGGAAGGGTCATTGGTCAATGTGATGCGGTAATTGTAAGCCTGGACACACTTGTCTGCCTCTCCGCTTTTCCCCATGTCTCCCTTCAGAATGCCATAAAGCAAACCACTCTTGGGATCGCCTTTTACCTTATAGGGATCCACGCCATCGGGGAACTGATGTTTGTCTAGCATCTGGACTCCATCATAAATCTCGTTGTACTGAGCATTGGATTCGCGGCCTACCGTATAGCTGACGCCAGACTTCGCCATCAAATCGCCTTCGTAAGAACAGTCTACAAAGACCTTTGCAGAAATCTTCATGCGTTCCTTGGTGTTATCGGATTTCTCCAGAATAATGCTGCTTATCACGTTTCCTTTCTTCTTTACCGAACGCAAGCGGTATGGCATTAAGGGCTCCACACCGGCCTCTCTAAGGAAATCCTTATAAACAGACAATGCCACGCTGGGCTCAAACTTGAAGGCTGGCTCATCCTTACCATATTTCCTGCCTACCCGCTTGTAGAATTCAAGCGAAAGACCCTGAATGATAGCCACATTACCTATATCCGTCGACCCCAGACCTCCTGCAGACAAACCACCAATACGGGCCGTAGGCTCTATCAGCAAGACCGTTTTACCCTGAGTCTTTGCCGTATAGGCAGCAATCACTCCAGCAGAAGTAGCGCCATAGATGCAGACATCCGCTTCCTTTTCTTCCACGATGGCATACACTCCTTGCAAGAGTACCAACCAAGACATTAGAAAAACGCACAGTTTCCTCATAGCATTCATATTAAATAAAGTATACGGTCACAAAGATAGCATTATTTTTTGAAAGAATCATCTCGAGGCGATAAAATCCACGACTTCTATGCTTTCTTTCGGACAGAATGACTTATATGCAGCAGATGTGTCACTCGCAGAAAGTTAAGTTACTGTTTCTATTTATGACAGACACGGCATTTTCTGCTTTCTGCTTAAATTGAGTCCAAATTTCCAACTTTCACTTTTTCGCCTGATTATCAATCAGTTATATGACCGCCAAGTCGGTATTCCTTCTAAAAATAAGCAATGCCATAGCAGCTGGCATAAACCTTGAAATTTTAATGTATACTTTTATGTATCCAAATATTACCACCATCCCAGCCCATTCTCATCTGCAAGCAGTGTCTTTCCCTCCTTCGCTTCGTTATTTTCTACCACCCCTAACCCCTCCTCAAAAAGGAGGGAAGTCCCATGGTGCAGCGTTCACCATGCGGCGATGGGAATGGTGCAGTGTTTGCTCTCAAAGAAGGAGCAAGCAGCGTTTCCCCTCCTTTATTCGCCTGTGGCTCATCAGCAAGCAGCCTGAGGAGGGGATAGGGGTGGTGTGCTATATTTACATTTTACGCTCTACGCTAGTACATGGGCTATGTACTCCGAATACATGACTCTTGTACTCCGAGTACATGGCTCTTGTACTCCGAGTACATGGGCTTTGTACTGTGGCAAGGGGTAATGGGATGGATGGTCGGATGGTTGTTGATTAGAGAGTGAGGTATCGGGGCTCTTCCGGTTGCCGTCTGATGAGGAAGTGGCGGAAGAGGGGTTCAGGATTCTGTATATACAAAAAAAAGAGCCTGTCAGAGGCTCTTTACGCAACGCATGTTTTCTTCCAGTTGACTGACACTGCTTGTACCTACGAGCACAGATGTGACTCCTTCTTGTGCGAGGACCCATCTGAGGGCTGCCTCGCTGGTTGTCTGTCCGGCGGCTTCGGCATCGGCCTTCAGCTTACGCACGACGTTGAGCACGTCGGGTGTGAGGCGTTCGGTGGTGAGGGTGCGCTGGCGTGCCATGCGCGAGTCGGCGGGTATGCCGTTCAGGTAGCGGTCGGTGAGGAGTCCCTGTGCGAGCGGCGAGAAGGCGATGAAGCCCACCCCTTTCTCGCGGCAGAACTGAAGGATGCCTGTGTCGAGGGGCTTATGGTCGATAAGGTTGAGCCGACCTTGATAGATGAGCAGGGGCACGTCGTGCTCGCGCAGATATTTCTCCCCTACCCTCAAATGCTCGAGGGGCCAGTTGGATATTCCCACATAGAGGGCTTTCCCTTGCCTCACGATGTCGACGAGCGCCTGTAGTGTCTCTTCGAGGGGCGTCGCGGGGTCGAGGCGATGGCTGTAGAAGAGGTCGACGTAATCGAGGTGCATGCGGCGCAGGCTCTGCTCGAGACTGGCGATGAGATATTTGCGCGAGCCCCAGTTGCCGTATGGTCCGGGCCACATGTCGTAGCCTGCTTTCGAACTGATGAACAGTTCGTCGCGATATTGGCGGAAGTCGTCGTCAATGAGCCGGCCCATCGTCTCTTCTACCGTGCCGTAGGGAGGGCCGTAGTTGTTGGCCAGGTCGAAGTGTGTGATGCCGTGATCGAAGGCATAGTGTGCCATGGCGCGACTGCGCTCGTAGGGGTCTACGGCTCCGAAGTTCTGCCAGAAGCCGAGGCTTATGCGTGGCAGCAGCACTCCGCTGCGCCCGCAACGGGCATAGAGCGAAGCGTCATCGTAGCGATGTGGG
The DNA here is from genome assembly GCA_017477435.1 of Prevotella sp. GTDB lineage: Bacteria > Bacteroidota > Bacteroidia > Bacteroidales > Bacteroidaceae > Prevotella. Next base: position 36,253 of record JAFUVV010000017.1, on the reverse strand, counting down.
TCGGGAAGGTATGTTCCTTTTAGTTCATATCTCATAATAAAGTTGAAAATTATGATTAGTTCAACATTTAACCTTTTAACGTTTAGCATTTAGCCTAATAGTCTTCCTCCCCAGGGAGGTATTAGGGATGGGTCTTTTTTTTTGGCAATAATATAGCAATTGGCACAAGCCCCGAAGGGGTGGTGAGATTACAGGCAGGGGTGGAGTGTAGCGAAACCCCTGCTATTGTTGTGATTTTGTATATGAACCCTGAAAGGGTGACAGAATAAATTTGCAAGAGGCGGTTCTGTCGTACTTTCAGCACTCTATATACACTGGCTGCTGTTAGCAGGGGTTTCGCTCACTTCGTTCGCTTCACCACCTGCCTGTATTCTGTCGCCCCATTGGGGGCTTCCTGTGCCAACAGCTATATCATTACCTTTTTTTTTCTACTGTTTAGAGAGGTCAGATGGGGTTATTTCTTGTCGCCTGTCACGCGCTTTATGATGCTGTAGGCATCGTAGATACCGAGTTCGCCGGCCTTGCTGAGGTCTTGTACAGCCTCCTCCTTTTTGCCTGCGTCGGAATAGGCGATGCCGCGGTTGTAGTAGGCCTCGGCGAACAGCGGGTCGAGGGCAATGGCCTGGGTGAAGTCGGCGATGGCAGCTTCGTAGTTTCTCTGCGCTGCCCGCATGCATCCGCGGTCGTAGTAGAGGTACTGATTCTTTGCATCGATGGCGATGGCGTGGGTGATGTCGTCAGTGGCTCGTCGCACCTGCAGGTGGACATCGTTGCCGGCGGAGGAGTTGTAGTCGTTCATCTTCGTCTGGCATACGGCGCGTTGCCAGCTGGCGAGCACCGATGCGCTGTCGTTTGCGAGGACGACGGTGAGGTCGTTGATGGCCGACGAGTAATCTTGCGTGACGCTGTAGGCTATGGCCCTCTGCATGACGAGCGGCAGACTCTCGCGGATGTTCTGCGTGCGGTCGATCTGTGCGGAGAGGGTGTCGATGAGTGCGAAGAATGCGTCCGACTGCTCCTGCCCGAGATTGTTGCGCGAGCAGGTGAGGTAGAGGCGGCACGAGGGAGAGTGGAGAGTGTTGAACTGCTCGATGTTGTGGTCGAACACCTGGGCGGTGTTTACTCCGTTGAGGTAAGGCAGATAGGACACTTCGAACATTGGCATGTAAGAGGAGGCGACGAGGCGGTTCTGCACATGCCCGCGATATTCGCTCTTGTATTCATGCTCCACCGTCGGCTCGTCTTCCACTACGAGCTGATTGTACTTCTCCGGGTCGATCTCGCTGCGCTTACGTGTCTTCTTCAGTGTCTCCTTGCTCCATCGGGGCTGTATGCCTATGTGTTTGTCCATCTGCGCCTTGAGAATGCGGAACTCGTCGAGCTCGGCCTGATTCTTCATGCCCAGCCGTCGGTAGCAGCTGGCGCGATTGGCAAGTCCGGTCCAGAAGTTTGGGAACTGATCTATCACCGTCGTATAGTCGCGGATGGCTTCGCGCAGGTTCCCGGTGCGGTCGTTGAGAACGCCACGGTTGAATATTGCGAGGAAGTTGTCGGGCTCCATCTTCACTACGAAGTCGAAATCGGCAATGGCACGGTTGTCGTCGCCGAGCTGCATGCGAAGCAGTCCGCGGTTGTAGTGGCCGAGGAAGTTGGTGGGATCGAGGTCGATGGCCATGTCGTAGTCGTCCATAGCGCCGCGCAGGTTGTTGTAGTTCACTCGTGCCACGGCTCGGTTGAGGTAGTTGCCCACGGTCTTCGGCTTCAGGTGGATGGCCTTCGAGAGCTGCTCGTCGGCGTCGCGCCAGTTCTGTCTCGACAGGCTGATAAAGGCTCGGGTGGTCCATGTGCCGGCATCATAGGGATTGAGCTCGATGCTCTTGTCGAGCCACTCTGTGGCCTTGACCGTATCCTCCATCTGGAGGTATATCTCCGCCTTGAGGGTATAGGTGTTTGCCGACGACGACCAGCGTCGGATAATGGTATCGGTCTCGAGGAGCGCGCGGTCGTAGTCTTTGATATTCATCAGGCAGATGGCCCGATTGAAGCGATAGCTCTGCACCGACGGCCCCATGCGTATGGCGACGTCATAGTCGGCGATAGCGTCCTCGTAATGTTGCTGGCGGATGCGACAGATGGCGCGAAGGTCGTAGATTTCCTTCACGTACGGATTGCGCTCCAACGCCTCGGTGGCATCGCTCTCTGCTCCGACGTAATCGTCGAGATAATATTTAGCCACACCTCTGAGGTGCCAAGGCAGGTAGAGGTGTGGCTTGAGGGAGATGATCTGGTTGAAGTATTGTATGGAAAGAACATAATCCTCATAATGCAGTGCCATCTGCCCACTTGTGAGCAGACGGTCGATGTTGTACTGCGCCCTCATGCTGAGAGGCAGCATGGTGAGGAGGATTATGATGATGCGTTTCAACGTCGTGCTGGTTTCGTACGGTATCCGCAGCGGTATTTTCCTTGCAGGAGGGCTTTCAGCTTGCCCTTGATGAGCTGCCGGCGCAGAGGCGAGATGCGGTCGATGAACATGTGGGCATCGAGATGGTCGAACTCATGCTGCATGACACGGGCAAGATAGCCGTCGACCCATTCGTCGTGTTTTGTGAAATCGGGGTCCTGCCACTGCACCCTGATGCGCGTGTGGCGGGTGACGTTCTCGTGAATACCTGGCAGCGAGAGGCATCCTTCCTCCATCGTCTCGGTGGGGCTGTCTTCATCGAACTCGATGATATGCGGATTTATGTATGCCCGCCGGAAGTCCTTGTATTCAGGGAAATCGTCGGAAAGCACATCGAGGTCGATTACTGCCACGCGTATGTTGAGCCCTATCTGCGGTGCAGCAAGCCCGACGCCCTCGCTGGCAGTGAGAGTCTCGAACATGTTCTCAATGAGCTGAGGAAGCTCCGGGTAGTCGGGAGCTATATCCACCGACTCCTTGCGAAGCACCGGCTGTCCATATATATAAATAGGTAAAACCATTACGAATTAATAAATTCTTAAGATTCGCTGTCGCTCATATAATCGAGTAGAGCTCGAGCGAACGGATTAACAAATTGACAAATAGCGAGCAAGTCTCATCACTTGCCTTTTATTTCTTCTTCATGCAGTATTACTACCTGAAGTATACATTGCACTTCTCTCACACCTTGGAGAGTGGCTGGGGGTGAGGCTCATTTTGCCTACTTCCTTTTCCGTGCCTCCATGTAGCTCTGCAGGATGATGGTTGCACTTATTTCATCTACGAGCGCCTTGTCCTGCCGCGTCTTTTTCTTTGCTCCTCCGGCGATGAGAGCCTGGTGAGCCATCACCGACGTGAATCGCTCGTCGTAGAGCTCCACGGGCATCTTGGGCAGCCGACGTCGGAGTGTAGCCACAAACTGCATCACCCTCAGATGGTTCTCGCTCGGCGCACCGTTAGGCTGACGTGGCTCGCCCACGACAATCCGCTCAACGTCTTCGCGCTGCACATAAGCCGCAATGTAGTCGAAAAGCTCAGATGTTGAAACAGTCGCCAACCCGTTTGCAATAATCTGCAACGGGTCGGTGACTGCTAATCCTGTACGTTTCTTTCCGTAATCAATAGAGAGAATACGCGCCATTATCGTCTGTCAATCGCTGCCTCCACGGACAAGCGATAACCATTCAACCCTTATTATTTGTTGAAAAGCAACCATGCATCGGGATATCTGTCGCGCAGGCTGTCGCGGCTGCTGACGGCGCTACCCTTGTCGGCAAATGTCGATGCTATGACACGATACATGTTGCGGCTTGCATTATAGGCGATCTGTGCATCATAACCTGCGCTCTTCAGCGTACGCTGCAGACCTTCGGCATTAGCTTTCACAGAGAAAGAACCAACCACTACGCTGTAGTTCTTAAGGCCAGAACCGCTTACTACCTGCAGGCTCTCTGTGCGAACGTTCACGTTGTCGGCGCTGCTGACCACCTGTGTCTGTGCTGCCGGAGCCGGAGTAAGAGGAGTCACAACGGGAGCTTGTGTCTGTGGCTGAGTCTCTACAGTGGCTGCTGCCTCAGCTGCCTTCGATCTCTCATAAGCCTTCTTGTAGGCACTCTCGCTCGATTTACAACCTGTGAATGCAAGTGCTACGCACAAACCTGCACAAATAACAATACTTTTCTTCATTTTCTTAATTGATTATTTGGTTATTGATTAGTTGCTATATGCATATCTTCGGCGAAATTACAAATAATTCTGAGAAATCATTCATTTTTACTGCCTAAAGTTTGTTAAAAGGAAATAAAAATGTTTTTTTAACATAAAATGACACTCTAAACATTGCTCATACGAAATCTTTTACTAATTTTGCCAGACATCCAGGCGTGCAAGAAAAGCGCTGGGAGACGAATGACAACTTTTTAAAACTATAGAAAGGAAAGTAATATGAAAACATTAGCTTATTTCGGAGCATTCATCAGTGGTGCCATTGCCGGCACTGCCATCGGACTTCTCCTGGCTCCAGAGAAGGGTGAAGACACACGCACTCGCATCTACGGCGCTGTCGACGAATTCTGCAAGAAGCACAACATAAAGCTCAACCGCAACGAGGTTGAAGAGTTTGTTGACGACATCAAGGAGGCTGCAGAAGAGATAGCAGAATAAGAGAGCAGCCTTCCCTACCCCTGTCGATCGACAGACTGCACTTTCTTGAGTGATCACCTACCATAACAGAATCATGTTTTCCAACGACCAGAACATAGAGACCATTGCTCAGCTGGCCGAGAAAGTGAAGCACTATCTCGGACTGCAGACAGAGTATATCAAGCTCGACGTGATTGAGAAGGTTGTCAAGCTTATTACCGCCCTCGCCATATTCTCGGTGATTGCGATAATAACTATTTTTGTCACGATCTTCCTCTCCTTCGCCCTTGCCCATGCCCTGTCGCCACTTGTGGGCACTGCTTTGGGATTTGTCATCGTGGCCATCATCTATCTCGCAATCCTTGCCCTTGTGATGATCAACCGAAAGGCGTGGATTGAACGTCCTGTTGTGAAGTTCCTCGCCGAAATACTCATTGACGCTTAAACGATTATGGAAGTTAACGACCTGAAAGAGGTACAGACCTACGACTCGCTCGAGCAGATCAGAGTGAGGAAGGAGCAACTGCTCACTGAGCTGCGCAACGACGACAAACAGATGAAGAACATGTGGAACTCGCTGTTCCACAAGCCTGCAGCCACGAGCAACATCATGCCCTCGAAGCGGATAAACGCGCTGATGAACACCAGCGTGGGTATCTTCGACGCCACATTGCTGGCATGGAAGCTCTATCGGAAATTCAAGAAAAAGAAAAGATTCTTCTGACCTTTGGCGACTGCTTCAATGCATGTCGCTGACTACAGGAGAGCCCTACACCGAGCCACTATGCCCGAAAAGTGCCACATGCGTGGCTCGGGAATGTCACGGTGTAGGGCTTATCTGTTGTCATTATTTTCGACAAAATCCACTAAGTTGACTTTGAGTCAGCACAAAAAAACGGCAATTTCAACCTTGCAGAAGACAGGATTCACTTCGAGATAAAAAGTAAAAAAACGTTGTTTTTGCTTTGTCCTACACTCAGCATTCACTATCTTTGCAACGATAAATATCACAAGAAGATGGAAGAAGAAAAGAGAATCATCGAGCTGCGTGCCGAGCTTCATCAGCACAACCATAACTACTATGTGCTCAACCAGCCCACGATAAGCGATCAGGAGTTTGACTTCCTCATGCACGAGCTGCAAGATCTTGAGGCGAAGCACCCTGAGATGTACGACCCCAACTCCCCCACCCAGCGTGTGGGCAGCGACCTGAATCAGGAGTTCCGGCAGGTGGAGCACCGCTACCCGATGCTATCACTCTCAAACACATACAACGAGCAGGACGTGGCCGAGTGGTTCGACAGCGTCAGCCGTGGTCTTAACGGCGAGAAGTTTGAAGTATGCTGCGAGATGAAATACGATGGTCTTTCCATCTCACTCACCTATGTCGACGGCCGTCTCGTCAGTGCTGTCACTCGTGGCGACGGTGTTCACGGCGACGACGTCACGGCCAATGTGAAGACTATCAAGTCGATACCTCTCGTCCTCAGCGGCGAAGGCTACCCTCGGGAATTTGAAATACGCGGCGAGATACTCATGCCCTGGACTTCCTTTGAACGACTCAACCAGGAGCGCGAGGCTGCTGAGGAACCGCTGTTTGCCAATCCCCGCAACGCTGCCAGCGGCACGCTGAAGTCGCAGAAGAGTGAGGTGGTGGCAAACAGAGGACTCGATGCTTATCTCTACTATCTGCTCGGCGACCAAATTCCGGCCGAAGGGCACTATGAGAACCTCATGGCCGCACGAAGGTGGGGATTCAAGATCAGCGAAGGGATGAAGAAGGTAGACAGCCTGCAGGAGATTTACGACTTCATAAACTACTGGGACCGCGAGCGGAAGAATCTTCCCGTGGCCACCGACGGAATAGTGCTCAAAGTGAACAATCTCCGTCAGCAGCGTGTGCTCGGATTCACGGCAAAGAGTCCTCGATGGGCAATAGCCTATAAATTCAAGGCCGAGCGCGAGCGCACAAGACTGATTGAGGTGGCGTATCAGGTGGGACGCACCGGCGCCGTCACGCCCGTGGCGAATATGGAACCTGTCCAGCTGGCGGGAACCACCGTGCGCCGTGCCACGCTCAACAATGAGGACTTCATCCGCTCGTTCGACCTCCACGTGGGCGACTATGTGTACGTTGAGAAGGGCGGAGAAATCATTCCGAAGATTGTTGGCGTCGATGTAGACAGCCGTGAGAGCGGTGCCGAGCCCGTGAGGTTTATCACCCACTGCCCGGAGTGTGGTGCCGAGCTGGTCAGATATGAGGGTGAAGCCGCCCACTACTGTCCCAACGATACCGGCTGCCCGCCGCAGATAAAGGGGCGCATCGAGCATTTCATTGCCCGCAAGGCGATGAACATCGACTCCCTTGGCCCCGAGACTGTCGACGAATACTATCGCCACGGCATAATCCACAACATTGCCGACCTCTACGAAATAGATGTTCAGCAGATAAACGGCAACGGTTCCCGCGAGCGTTCGGCACGCAAGGTGGTGGCCGCCATCAACGAGTCGAAGAAGGTGCCCTTCGAGCGCGTCGTCTTCGCACTGGGCATACGCTTCGTGGGCGAGACATCGGCGAAGCTGCTCGCGCGGCATTTCAAAAATATCGACACGCTGATGAACGCCACGCAGGAGGAACTCACCGAGGTGGAGGGCGTGGGCGACGTGATTGCCAAGAGCGTGATAGGCTATTTCCAAAACCCTGTAAACAAAGAGATTGTAGAACGTCTGCGCACGTATGGCCTGCAGATGAGCGTCAGTCAGGATGAGTCGGAGAACTCGAGTGACAAGCTTTCCGGGCTGAGCATCGTCATCAGCGGAGTGTTCCAGAAGCACAGCCGCGACGAGTATAAAGACATGATAGAGCGCAACGGAGGCAAGAACGTCGGCTCGATAAGTGCAAAGACATCGTTCATACTTGCCGGTGAAAACATGGGCCCGTCGAAGCTCCAGAAGGCAGAGAAACTTGGCATACGCATAATGACCGAAGACGAATTCCTGAGCGAATACGACCTCGGGGGCGACGCCCCGGCCCCACAGGTAGAGGGATCGCTTTTCTGAACTTGAAGATGAAAATAGTAGTAAGCAGAGAAATAGAAACGGCATGCCCCTGCTTCGTGGGTGCATGCGTAGAGGCAGAGGTAGAGAATTCGGAATATTCACAACCCCTGTGGGACGAGATAGAGATGCTCTCAGAAGATTATCGCCATCGGTTCAACACGGTGACTATCAAAGACATGCCAGCCATCGCCGCCACACGGCAGGTGTATAAGATGTGTGGGAAGGACCCTTCACGCTATCGTCCCGCCGCCGAGGCACTCATTCGCCGCGTGGTGCAAGGCAAGGAGCTCTACCAGCGCGACACGCTCGTAGACCTTATCAACCTTGCCAGCATGCGGTTCGGATATAGCATTGGCGGATTCGATGCTTCTAAGTTCGTTGGCGACACGCTCACGCTGGGCATCGGACGTGCCGGAGAGCCGTACGAAGGAATAGGCCGCGGACAGATAAACATCGAGGGCATGCCCGTCTATCGCGATGCCCAGGGCGGTGTGGGCACTCCCACCAGCGACCATGAGCGCACGAAGATCGGCCTCGACACGCGCCACCTGCTCGTGCTCATCAATGGCTACGACGGCAACGAGCAGAGCGTAAGAGAAAATGCAGAATACATACTAACGCTGTTGCGGAAATATTGCAACAGCAGCGGAGGGAACTATTTTATCTACAAGTAATACTTCCAGCCACAGATAAACACTCCCTGATGACCATATCCAAGTTCATAATAAAAGCCCAAATTCTTGGATCTCAGCTCCAGAGCAAATAAAGAAAGCTGATAAAACAACTGGCCTTTAATTCGCTTATTGTCATCACAATCTATGATTTTATGGCGGCTCATGCCTATACCTGCCTTTGAATAAACATTCAATTTGGGATGCTTGGTCCAATAATATTTCACAGAAGGAAAAACATATAGATGCTGACTTTTCACATACATATTAAAATATTCTGTTGTGAAATCTTCCTGCATTCCTTCCTCTGTCATTCCCTGTGAATAACTATTCTCCATATCATTAGTGGCATAGTGTGCTATCCCACCACCTTTTGCATGGTCAAAGCCAAAAACAAGACCTATTGCGAAACGGTTATTTATCTTGTAGGAATACTCGAGTCCAATCCCTAAATAAGAATCTCCAATAATGTCAAAACATTCACCTTCAAAATATAGGTTCTCTGTATTATAATATCTTTCCAGCATCTTTGAATAACTATGTTCAGTGCCAGAGGCCCGTGCCGAAAGGAACACACTGATATCGTGCTTTTTCTGTTCTTGAGAAAAAGCATCCACATTCCATAGAAACAAGAATGTAATTACTATGCTAACCAGTCTGCTCATTTCAAATCATCGGCAGCAACATGCGGTCGGCCTCGGTCCAGTTGAGGTCGGCTAGTTCGTCGCGCGTGAGCCAGCGGGCGTCGAGGTGCTCGAGGAGCTTCATCTCCGTGTCGCCACCCTTGCAGAGGTAGGCTGTGATCTCGACCGAGAAGTCGGGATAGTCGCACACCACCGTGCCAATCTTCGGCCCCACGAAGACGTCCCAGTCCATCTCCTCTTTTATCTCGCGCACGAGGGCCTCGTGGTCCGACTCGCCCGTCTCGACCTTTCCGCCTGGAAACTCCCAATGCTCGGAAATGTAGCTGTACTTCGATCTCGGGCGCTGCATGCAAAGGTATTTGTCACCTTCTTTCACTACTGCACCGACAACGCGTGTAGTCTTCTTTTTCATATACTTCCAGATTATTTTCCACAAAAATAATAATAATCTCTCATTTAATGCAACGACTTTCTCAATTATTTCTTACTTTTGCCAAAAATTTAACTCACAAGCATTATGATAATAGGCATCGACGTCGGCATCAGCACGACGAAAATCATTGGTATCGGCGAGGATGGCGCCGTCGTCTCTCCCATCCGCATCAAGGCCACCGACCCCGTCACGTCGCTCTACGGCGCCTTCGGCAAATACCTCAACGACTGCCAGCTCAGCCTCAGCGACATTGAGCGGGTGATGATAACCGGTGTCGGCGCTGCCTACATCGACTCTCCCGTCTACGGACTGCCCACGGAGAAGGCCGGCGAGTTTCTTGCCGACGGACTCGGGGCGCGCCACCAGGCCGGCTCGGGCGACATGATTGTCGTGAGCATGGGCACGGGAACATCGCTCGTACAGTGCAAGGGCAACGACATACGCCACATAGGAGGACTCGGCATCGGTGGAGGCACGCTCATGGGACTGGCGCGCATAATGCTTCAGACCGACGACATAAAGCAAATCGTCGAGCTCGCCGACGGGGGCAACCTTGCAAACATCGACGTGCAGATAGGCGACATCAGTCCGCATCCACTGCCCGGACTGCCCTCCGACGCTACCGCCTCACTCTTCGGAAACGCCAAGAGCAACGCCGCACGCGAGGACATAGCACTCGGAATAATAACCACAGTGCTGCAGACCATAGGCTCGTCGACAATACTCTCCTCGCTCGGCAGCGGGATAAAGAAATACGTTCTCATCGGCAACCTCACCCTCCTGCCGCAGTGCCGACGCGTCTACCCCGCCCTCGAGCGGATGTACGGCGTAGAGTTTGTCATACCAACTCACAGCGAGTTCTGCACCGCCATCGGAGCAGCACTGTGCTACAAGAAATAATCCCCCACCCACCCAAAGCTCCCGACGGAACACTCCGCCGGGAGCTTTATTTTGTTCAGGCCGCAGTACAAAGCCCATGTACTCCGAGTACAAAAGCCATGTACTCACAGTACAAAGCCCATGTACTCCGAGTACAAAGCCTTTGTACTGAAGCCTTCCAGACCCCGCCCCACACTCAGGGCACCCCTCCAGCCAAGGAAAAAAGCCGGAAAGAAAGCATATTTAAGTATAAATAATCTAAAAAATATAAAAAGCCGACGCTGTCTCAATATTTTTTCGTAACTTTACGACGGATTATATCCATACGGCAGGAACATAATAAAAAAAATATATAAATGCACTTTAAATGGAATTACACGACACCCACACCAGAAGAGGAGACAGCAGCTGCAGAGCTGGGCGAGAAGCTTAACATCAACAAGACTCTCGCCAGGCTGCTCATAAAGCGCGGCATAACCACCGAGTCGGAAGCAAAAAGATTCTTCCGGCCGCAGTTGGCCGACCTGATCAACCCATTCCTGATGAAGGACATGTATGTGGCCGTCGACCGCCTCAACGACGCCATGGGAAGAAAAGAGCGCATCCTCGTCTACGGAGACTACGATGTCGACGGATGCACCGCAGTGGCACTGGTGTACAAGTTCCTGCAACAATTCTATTCAAACGTAGACTACTACATCCCCGACCGGTATGAAGAAGGCTACGGAATAAGCGAAAAGGGACTCAAATACGCGCTGGAGACAGGTGTCAAACTCATCATCATCCTCGACTGCGGCATAAAAGCCGTAAAGGAAATCGAGCAAGCACAAAAGCTCGGCATCGACTTCATCATCTGCGACCACCACATGCCAGACGACGTACTGCCGCCGGCCGTCGCAATACTCAATCCCAAACGCCCCGACGACACCTACCCCTTCAAACACCTGTGCGGATGCGGAGTGGGATTCAAATTCATGCAGGCATTCGCCAAAAACAATGCCATACCCTTCTCACGACTCATCCCACTGCTCGACTTCTGCGCCGTCAGCATCGCCGCCGACATCGTGCCGACAACAGATGAAAACCGCATACTGGCCTACCACGGACTCAAACAACTCAACCAGAACCCAAGCGTAGGACTGAAAGCCATCATCGACATCTGCGGACTCAGCGGCAGAGACATCACCATGAGCGACATCGTGTTCAAAATAGGACCACGCATCAACGCCTCCGGACGAATGGAAAACGGCAAAGAAAGCGTCGACCTCCTCGTCGAGCGCGACTTCCAAAACGCACTCTCGCAAGCACGACACATCGACCAGTACAACGAGCAGAGAAAGGATATCGACAAGCAAATGACCGAAGAGGCAAACCAGATCGTCTCGCGACTCGAAAGCCAAAAGCACCAGCAATCGGTAGTACTCTACGACGAAAACTGGAAGAAAGGCGTCGTCGGCATCGTAGCATCACGACTCACCGAAATCTACTTCCGACCCACCGTAGTACTCACACGCGACGGAGACCTCGCCACAGGATCGGCACGAAGCATAACAGGATTCGACGTCTACGCAGCAATAAAAAGCTGCCGAGACCTGCTCATGAACTTCGGAGGACACACATACGCCGCAGGACTAACACTCAAATGGGCCGACATACCCGAGTTCAGAAAAAGATTCCAGCAATACGTCGAAGAACACATACAGCCCGAGCAGACCGAACCCACACTCAATATCGACGCACTGCTCGACTTCAAAGACATCACCAAGCGCCTCCACAACGACCTGAAGCGATTCGCACCCTTCGGACCCGACAACCCAAAGCCCGTCTTCGCAACGCTCGGAGTCTACGACTACGGCACAAGTAAAGTGGTGGGACGCGAACAAGAGCACATCAAACTCGAACTCGTCGACTCGAAGTCGGCCGACGTGATAGGAGGAATAGCATTCGGACAAAGCGCATCGGCAAGGTACATAAAATCGAAACGAAGCTTCGACATCGCATACACCATAGAAGACAACGTCTTCAAACGCAACAAAGTACAGCTACAGATAGAAGACATACGTCCAAACACCTGACAGTTCAGAGTCCATAATTCAATGCCTATAGTTGGCCGGCAAGTCTTCCATATCACGCCGACCAACCGGCAATCGTCATCCATCACACCGCCTCTACCACCCAACGCCCACCGACTATGAACTACGAACAAATCCTCAAAACCTATTGGGGCTACGACTCCTTCCGAGGTATCCAGCGACAGATCATCGAAAACATCTGCGCCCGGCGCGACACCCTCGGCCTTATGCCCACAGGAGGAGGAAAGTCTGTCACCTTCCAAGTGCCGGCCCTGGCAATGGAAGGAGTGTGCATAGTCATCACACCCCTCATCTCCCTCATGAACGACCAAGTGCAGCACCTGCGCAAAAGAGGCATTCCCGCCGCGGCAATACACTCGGGACTGTCGAGAAGGGAAATCATCACTGCACTCGAAAACAGCATCCTGGGCTCGACGAAGCTGCTCTACGTATCGCCCGAGAGAATACAATCCGACATCTTCAAAAACAAGCTGAAACGCATAAAAGTGAGTTTCATCACCGTCGACGAAGCCCACTGCATCAGCCAATGGGGATACGATTTCCGGCCATCCTACCTCCACATCGCCGACCTACGCCTCCTCAAGCCCGACGCACCCATACTTGCTCTCACGGCAACTGCAACGCCCGAGGTGGTCGACGACATACAACAGCAACTGTCGTTCCGCGAGAAAAACGTGGTCAGGATGAGCTTCCACCGCAAGAACCTCGCCTACGTGGTGAGACGGGCCGAGAACAAAGACTCGCAGACGATACACATCCTCAACTCCGTACCGGGCCCGGCAATCGTATATGTACGCAGCCGCAAGCGCACCAAGGAAATCGCCGAGATGCTGAAGAAAAGCGGCATCAGCGCCGAAGCATATCATGCCGGACTCGAGACATCGCTGAAAAACGAGCGGCAAGAAGCATGGTCTGCCGACAAGACGCGCGTGATCGTCGCCACCACGGCATTCGGGATGGGTATCGACAAAGCCGACGTAAGGCTCGTGATACACTACGATGTGCCCAGCTCGCCGGAAGAGTATTTCCAGGAGGCAGGGCGTGCCGGACGCGACGGAAGAAAGGCCTACGCCGTGCTACTCTACAACGACCTCGACAAACGGAAACTCTCTCAGCGCCTCACAAGTTCGTTTCCGGAGAAAGACTTCATAAGGAATGTCTACGAACATCTTGCATATTTCTATCAGATAGCGGCCGGAAGCGGAGCCGGATGCAGCTATGCGTTCGACATCTACGCCTTCACATCGACCTACCACCTGCCCCCCATCTACACCGAGGCGGCACTGAAGATACTCACATCGTGCGGATACATCGACTACGAGGAAGACCCCAACATGCGGGCACGACTTATGTTTCTGCTCACACGTGCCGAGCTCGACATGCTCAACGACCTCTCTCCCGCCGAGCACAAGCTCGTCACGGTGCTGCTGCGCACCTACGGCAGCCTGTTCGTTGACTACACTTTCATCGATCTCGACGACATTGCCCATCGCGCCGAGATGACTACCAGCCAGGCATACCAGCTGCTGCGCTCGCTCACGATGAAACGCATTGCTCACTTCATCCCGCAGCGCAACACGCCGATAGTGACCTACCTGCGCGACAGGGTGACCGAGGACGAGGTCGTCATTCCCCCCTCCGTCTACGAGCAGCGTCGCGACAGTCTCAAGGGACGGCTAAAGGCGATGCAGGAGTACTGCACCAACGACTCCATCTGCCGCAGCCGTTGCCTGCTGGCATACTTCGGAGAAACGGAAAGCAGCGACTGCGGCATCTGCGACATATGCGCAGAAAAAGGCTCCCACAAGAACGGCAAGGAAAAGACTGCCGACGCCCGGGAGGCCATAAAAAAACTGCTCAGCGACGGCCGACGCCATCGTCTGAGCGAAATAAACGAGCTGGGGTTCCCTAAGAAACACATCAGCGAAGCCCTCAGCATGCTTGCCGACAACGAGCTGATCGGCTCGCGCGGCGCAGAAGTGTGGGCAACAGAATAACTATTCTATCTATCACAACTATAGAATCTATCCCATCTATATCCCTGAAAATCTTCCTTTTCACTCAAATGCCACTTGGCATCTGACCACCTCCACAAGCTCGCCGCCAGCGCTTTCACGCTTCATTATCTTAACCGCGAAACATCTTTCGCCCACTTCCTCGCGGAAGAAAGCAAGCCTGTCGCCGCCATGAGCCTCGGCTACATAAGCCACCTCGATGCGGCGCAAGGGATGGCTGCGATGCCAATCGACGGACCACAGGTCGAGCACATGCTCGATATATTTCACGCTGTTCACATGGCCGTTCATGTCGACATCGTCGTAGTAGGTATCGATCTCCCTCACCATCTCAGCCCCCTCGCCCATCTTCACGCGCGAGAACGGAGCAATGGGGCACGCCTTCTCCTTCTCCACATAGTCCATTATCATCCCGTCGCGTATCGACATCAAGTCGACAGGCTGACGCGTGTCGGTATTGATCATTGCCCACACCGAGCGCCCGTAACCGAACACACGGCCCGACGACGGCTCCGAAATCTTGAAGTTGCGGTTGGTGAAAAAACGCATGGCATTCTCCACCCACGTCTCCACCTCCATCTGCTCGTAAGCCTCGGGCATCGACTCCACCTCGATGACAAGCCGCGAGAGAACCCACGTCAGATGGAGCGGATTGAGATAGCTCATCCCGAAACCACGGTCGTTGCTGTGGAAATCGGCAGCATTGAGAAGACTGTTGCCCAGGTGGCCCATAAACAGATGACGGCTGAAGTCGCAATGGAACGGCTCTGCCATAAACGCGTAGCGTCCTACTTTGTCGAGAATCATATATGAAATGAAAAGTGAAAAGTGAAAAATGAAAAGTTGATTGCGATATCGCACTGCAAAATTAACACTTTTGCACCGAAAAAAAGCATTCTCTGCTGATAAAAGAAACGTGGACATACGAAATCGGCATTTTCCTCCGGCAGCAGTACATAGGCCTTGTACTTCGAGTACATGGCCTTTGTACTCCGAGTACATGGCCTTTGTACTGGGAGTACAAGAACCATGTACTGCCATCTGTACGCCGGAGAGGGGCGCCATACCCATTCCGTCAAGGCCGCCACGAAGAAAAAAAAGGCGGGATGCATGTGCTGCACCCCGCCGATTATCGGTTAGTTTTACGTTTGCGTCAGCGCTTCAGTCTGCGCTATCTACGATTACTTCACGTAGACAACAGCCAGACGATTAGAGGTTGTACCCTGTACGCCCTTACCTGTAGCCTCGTCGACAACAACGCCGCGGGTCTTCAGATATTCAGCCACATTGTCGGCACGAGCCTGCGACAGACGGTCGTTGAGTTCCTTGCTGCCCTCTGGAGAAGCAGTACCAACAATCTGAACATGCTTGCCTTCAGCAATCTCGTTGAGGGCTTTCTTGGCCTCTGTCGTCAGAGCCGACTTGCCCTGTGCGAAGGTAACGAACACGAGGTTCTCGACCTTCACTTCACGTGTCTCAACTACAGGAGCCGGAGCAGCAACTTCCTTCACCACTTCCTTCACGACTTCCTTCGGCTTCTTTGCCAGTTCAGCCTTGAGGCTGTTGATCTGAGCATTGAGAGCGTCGATCTCGGCCTGGTCGCGGAGCTCAGCAATCTTGAAGTTGTGAGTGCCGTTAGAGCATGGGAACTTGTAGACGAAACCGGCGTTGAGCTGAACAGCCGACTTGTTGAGGTTGTAGAGAGGCATTGTGCCATAACCAGCCTTGTCGCTTGCATCGAGGTTCCACAGGATGGCTGGCTCGATGTAGAACTGCCAAGCCTTCTTGGCGCCAAGGTTGAACACGAAGTCGATGGCAGCCTTTGAGGTCAGGTCGTTATACTTGGCGTTCTCCAGTTCAAGGGCTGCACGGTCGGCAGAAGTGGTGAACATGTGTCCCCATCCCAGGCCGGCAAGTGCTACCACCTCAAAGAGACGAGGCTCGCCCTTGTAACCGCCAAACCAGTTGCTCAGGTTGACTGTACCGAGAAGATTGGTGTCGAGATACTTCACAGTTGTGCTTGGAACACCGTGCAGAGGCTTTGCTGAGAAGTATGCATTGCTCTCAACAGCAAGACCGAAGACTGGGGTGAAGTAGCGACCAATGCGCAGACCTGCGTTTGGATTGAGATCGCTCATCCACTTGTGACCCTTTGTAAAAGTAGCTACGCCACCGTTTACTCCAATGTAGAAGTTGTCGAATGTTTTGCTTTCCTGCACAGTTTGAGCCGATGCTGCAACTGTCATTGCGAAAGCAGCAAAAAGTAGAACTATTTTCTTCATAACTTAAAAAATTAATAAATAATGTAACGTTTATTACTCCTATTGACGATTTTGACGGTGCAAAATAAGTAAATAAAAGCTGTACGACCAAATATTTTTTGACTTTTTAAACATCTTTTCGACGAAAAAAGGAAAAAAAGGACAAACAAAGAGCCATCAGCCCTCTACTTTCAACTATTTTTACTATCTTCGCAGCATGAAAACAGACATAAATCAGACGAATTTTGCGTGCCGCATGCTGACAAGCTTCATGCGCTTCACGTCGCTGCCAGTCGGCAAAGTGTTCACACCCTCTGCTGCCTACGAGGTCAGGGCAATGGAGTTTTGGCCACTCGTGGGATGGCTGAGCGGAGGCATTTGCGCCGGAGCAATCATGCTCCTCTCACCATGGCTGGGACTGCCCGTCGCCGTGGGGATAGCAATGGCACTACGATGCTGTGTGCTCGGAATGAGAAACGAGACGGGCGCAGCGGCACTCTTCAGCACCATAGTGAACAGAAAAACAGGACAAGAAGGGCTCGAGCGGATGGAGAAGTATGCCTTCGATGCCCCAGGTGCGCTGATCACAATCGTGGCATGGGGAGCGCTGTGGTGGACGCTGTCGACGATGGACGCTCCGTCTGCAGCCATCACAATCTTGGCTGCCGACACCTACACGAGGATGGTGTCGGGACAGGCAATTCAGTTCATGCCCTGCGCAACGGCAAGGATAGGCATTGGCACGACACCACCGTATGCGAAACTCAGTACCATGGCCGGAGTTATATATTTCGTCGTCGGCATCATCCCGATAGCCGTGCTCCTGTGGATAGGCAGCGGCAACCTGCGATGGGACCTCATCATCTTCGGCCCATGCCTCGTGATGTACTTCATGTACCTGCTCACATGGCGACGCTTCGGAGGCTATACCGACAAGACAATAGCAGCCATGCAACTGGCAGCCGAGCTTGTATGCTGCGCATTTGTTGCAATGTCGGTTTGAGAATGAAGTGAGGAGTGTGGAGCGTAGAGTGAGATATGATGAGATCAGAAAAAGGGGATTCAACATAAAAATGACCGGACTTGCACACTACGATAAGCGACAAGTCCGGTCATTATTTTTTTCCTCTATATCTTTATTCCCCTAAGGAATTACAAGGGGCATCTTTCTATCCCTTTACCCCTCACTGGAGAATTATAGGAGGCCTCATTTTATCAGCTTCATTCCCTCTTCCACAGCCTGCATATTGAGCGGGATGAGACCATGATGACGCTCGGGCAGGCTCTTGTAGAGCGCTTTCTGCAATCCTTCTGTGCTCACCACGGGGCACACGCGAAGCAATGCTCCAAGAACTATCATGTTGAACACCTTGGCATTCTTCATCTCGGCAGCCTTGTCCATTGCATTGATGGCATAGACATGGATGTCGTCACGCTGAGGAGGATTGAGTATTCCGTAGCCGTCGTAGATGAGTATACCTCCGGGCTTTACACGTGGGAGGAACTTGTCGAGCGACGGCTGATTGAGCACAATGGCAACATCATACTTGCTCAGCACAGGCGACGAGATGCGGTCGTCGCTGACGATAACGGTCACGTTTGCCGTGCCACCACGCTGCTCAGGGCCATAGGCAGGCATCCACGTCACTTCCTTGCCCTCCATAAGACCGGAGTATGCAAGTATCTTTCCCATCGACAGCACGCCCTGACCACCAAATCCTGAGATAATTATTTCTGTCTTCATAAATCTTTTTACGTTTTACACTCTACACTTTACACTCAAACCGTAGTGTCCTTCAGGTCGCCCTTGGGATACTGCTTGAACATGTTTTCCTTCATCCATTCATTGGCTTTCACAGGTGATAGCTTCCATCCGCTGTTGCAGGTAGACACTACTTCGATGAGACTCGAACCCTTCCCTGCCATCGATGCTTCGAATGCCTTTCGTATGGCACGCCTTGCCTGACGTATCGATGCCACGCTCTCCACGCTCTGGCGAGTGACGTAACACGTACCTTCGAGGCGAGAGGCAAGATCGGTGATATTGAGAGGATAGCCGTGGAGATCGGGTTGCCGACCGTAAGGACACGTCGATGTCTTCTGTCCGAGCAGTGTCGTCGGAGCCATCTGTCCACCCGTCATTCCATAGATGGCGTTGTTGATGAAAATCATCACGATGTTCTCGCCGCGATTCAAGGCGTGGATACTCTCTGCTGTGCCTATGCAGGCGAAGTCGCCATCGCCTTGATACGTGAACACAAGGCGGTCGGGCCAGAGGCGCTTAATTGCCGTAGCCACGGCGGGAGCACGTCCATGGGCAGCTTCCTGCCAATCGATGTCGAGATAACGATAGGCAAAGACGGCGCACCCGACAGGACAGACGCCGACTGTCTTTTCTTCCATGCCCATTTCCTCGATGACCTCGGCCACGAGTTTATGTACAACACCGTGCGAACATCCGGGACAATAGTGCATTGCCACGTCGTTCATGAGCGTGGGTTTCTTGTATACAAGATTTTCTGGTGAAATAATATCGTTGTTCATACGAGTTTCTCCTTTATTGCGTTAACGATTTCTTCCGGCTCCGGTACGATGCCTCCGAGGCGTCCGAAGTGCTCCACGGGCACGGTGCCGTTCACTGCCAGCCGCACATCTTCAATCATCTGTCCAGCATTTATTTCTGCCACGAGTATGCCTTTCTTTCCCTTTGATGCCTCCAGTATTTGTTTCGAGGGGAACGGCCATAGTGTGATAGGACGGAAGAGTCCCACTTTCATTCCTTCTTCGCGAGCCAGCTCTACCGCCTTTTCAGCCACTCTTGCGGCGCTGCCAAAGGCCACAATCATAAACTCTGAGTCGTCGTCGAGGCCGATGGTCTCATATCTGACTTCGTTTTGTCGGATAGTCTCATACTTCTCCTGCAGCTTCAGGTTGCGCTCTTCCATCACTTCGGGTTTCAGTTCGAGCGATGTCATTATGTTCGGACGGCGGTCCTTCGTGCGTCCTGTAGCAGCCCAGGGGCATTCGCGAATGACTTCCTCTTCTGTTCGGCGTGGTTTGAAGGGAGGAAGTACGACTTTCTCCATCATCTGCCCAATAACTCCATCTGAGAGTATCATTGCCGGATTGCGGTATTTGAAGGCGAGTGTGAAGGCGAGGTCGACGAAGTCTGCCATCTCCTGCACGCTGTTCGGGGCGAGCACGATGACGTAGTAGTCGCCGTTTCCTCCTCCGCGGGTGGCCTGGAAGTAGTCGCTTTGCGATGGCTGGATGGTACCGAGGCCTGGACCTCCACGCTGTACGTTAACGATCACTCCTGGTATTTCGGCACCGGCCATGTATGCTATGCCTTCCTGCATGAGTGCTACTCCTGGCGACGACGACGATGTCATCACTCGTTTTCCGGAGCCTGCGCCGCCATAGAGCATATTGACGGATGCCACTTCACTTTCTGCCTGAAGCACGACCATGCCTGTTGTTTCCCAGGGTTTCAGTGCCGCAAGCGTCTCTATCACTTCACTTTGCGGCGTGATGGGATAACCAAAGTATCCGTCGCAGCCGCATCGGATGGCGGCATGGGCTATGGCCTCATTGCCTTTCATCAGTACAACTTCTCTTTCTTCTGCCATAACGTTAAGCCTCCATTTTCTTTTTGTACACTGTTATACATCCGTCGGGGCACACTATGCCGCATGATGCACACCCGATGCAATCGTCGGGACGCACTGCCTCCACGTAGGGATAGCCGTGTACGTTGACTTTTTTCTGTGCAAGGGCAATGACATCTTTCGGGCATGCGACGATGCACAATTGGCATCCTTTGCAGCGATTGGTGTCGACTACTATTGCACCTTTAATCTTGCTCATAATGTTTTGCTTTTATTTGTTACTAAGGATTATAGCAATCCTTGTTATAGAAATTCAGTATATCGTCGAGCATCTGCTTTGCCTCGACGGCTGGCGACTGCGGGTCGAGGGCGATGGCTTCGAGGTAGTTGTTTATTGCCATCTGCCAGTTGCCTTCTTTCCGGTAGCGGTTGCCGAGTTCGTAGTATTCGTTTGCTGTCACGTGTGGTGGGTGCTGGTTGATGGGTGGTGGGTGGTGCTTGTTACCTCAGTTCTTGCTTTGCGGCTTTGAGGGTGTTCTTCATCAGCGAGCAGATGGTCATCGGCCCTACTCCTCCTGGCACGGGGGTGATGTAGCTGCACTTGGGTGCAACGTTTTCGAAGTCGACGTCTCCTGAGAGTCGGTATCCGCTCTTGCGTGTCGGGTCGGCGACGCGTGTTGTGCCTACGTCGATCACCACTGCGCCTTCTTTCACCATGTCGGCTTTTACGAATCCTGGGCTGCCTATGGCTGCGACGATGATGTCGGCCTGACGGCATTCGGAGGCGATGTCTTTCGTGTGGGAGTGGCACACGGTGACCGTTGCATCGCCATATTGTTTCTGCATCATCAGTTGTGCCATGGGTTTCCCTACGATGTTCGATCGTCCTATCACTACGCATTTCTTGCCCGATGTCTCAATATGGTAGCGTTCGAGGAGGGTGATGATTCCGAGTGGTGTGGCACTTACGAAGCACGGCAGTCCGATTGCCATGCGTCCGACGTTGACGGGATGGAATCCGTCGACGTCTTTGCGGTAGTCGATTGCCTCGATTATCTTTTGCTCGTCGATGTGGCGTGGCAGTGGCAGCTGAACGATGAATCCGTCGACGTCGCCGTTGCGGTTCAGGCTGTCGACGCACTCGAGGAGTTCTGCCTCGCTGACGTTGTCTTCGAAGCGTATGAGTGTGGATTTGAATCCACACTGTTCGCATGCCAGCACTTTGTTCTTCACGTAGGTCTCACTGCCGCCGTCGTGTCCTACGAGTACTGCTGCCAGATGTGGGCGTTTCCGTCCTTGGCTGACCATCTGCTCCACTTCGCGGGCGATCTCGGCTTTTATCTCTGCCGCCGTCTGTTTTCCGTCTATCAGCTTCATGTTGTTGTCTATTGTTAGTTTCTCCTCATTCCCCGCATGTTCTTCATCATCTGCTGTGCTCCTCCGCCGGTCATCATCTTCATCATCTTGCGCATCTGGTCGAACTGCTTTATGAGTCGGTTCACTTCCTGTATGTTTGTTCCCGACCCGCGTGCGATGCGCTGTCGGCGGCTGGTGTTGAGTATCTCTGGGTTGGAGCGCTCTTTGGGTGTCATGCTCTGTATGATGGCTTCGATGCTCTTGAAGGCATCGTCGTCGATATCGACGTCTTTGATGGCTTTTCCAACTCCGGGTATCATCGAAGCGAGGTCTTTCAGGTTGCCCATCTTCTTTATCTGGTGAATCTGCGAGAGGAAGTCGTCGAAGCCGAACTTGTTCTTCTGTATTTTCTTCTGCAGCCGCCGTGCCTCTTCTTCGTCATACTGCTGCTGTGCGCGTTCCACGAGCGACACGATGTCGCCCATTCCGAGTATACGGTCGGCCATTCGCGAGGGGTGGAACACGTCGATGGCTTCCATCTTCTCGCCTGTACCGACAAATTTTATCGGCTTTGTGACCACTGTGCGTATCGACAGTGCTGCACCGCCGCGTGTGTCACCGTCGAGCTTTGTGAGCACCACGCCGTCGAAGTCGAGGCGGTCGTTGAATTCCTTTGCGGTGTTCACGGCGTCCTGACCGGTCATCGAGTCGACCACGAAGAGCGTCTCGTCGGGGTTGATGGCGGCTTTCAGGCGGGCTATCTCGTCCATCATCTGCTCGTCGACGGCCAGACGGCCTGCAGTGTCGACGATGACGGTGTCGTACGACCGTGCCTTTGCCTCGCGGAGGGCGTTCTGCGCTATCTCGACAACGTTCTTGTTGCCGTCCTCTGAATAAACCGGCACTCCTATCTGCTCGCCCACGACCTTCAGCTGTTCGATGGCAGCAGGGCGATAGACGTCGCACGCCACGAGCAGCGGACGGCGGTTCTTGCGGCTGCGGAGCATGTTGGCAAGCTTGCCGCTGAACGTCGTCTTACCCGAGCCCTGCAGTCCCGACATCAGGATGACGGCGGGTTTGTTCTCGAGACGAAGCTCTGCTGCTTCGCCTCCCATGAGCTCGGCAAGCTCGTCGTGCACGATCTTCACCATCATCTGCCCGGGCTTCACCGCAGTGAGCACATTCATGCCCAATGCCTTCTGCTTCACGGTGTCGGTGAACTGCTTGGCCACCTTGTAGTTCACGTCGGCATCAAGCAGTGCACGGCGGACGTCCTTCAGTGTCTCCGCTATATTTATCTCGGTTATCTTGCCTTCGCCCTTCAGTATCTTAAAAGAGCGTTCAAGCCTGTCACTTAAATTTTCAAACATTTTTCTACGTTTCTACCTTATTATATTTATCAAGGTGCAAAGTTAGTGAAAACCGAGTGCAGAACAAAATAAATCTATTTATTTTTTATGCCGAGTCGCTTCCTGACTTCACAGAAGGCAACGATGTAAAGCTGGCGAAAAACAACCAGAGGACAAGATAAAAACCGATGGTCTTGCATTCCAACCGCAGTACATGGGCCTTGTACGCCGAGTACATGACCTTTGTACTCACAGTACATGGGCCTTGTACTGAGAGTACAACGTTCATGTACTGGAGACAAGCAAAACGAAAATACATCTCAACTATTTTGTCAGGTTGACGATAATTTGTATTTTTGCAGGCGAGTACAGACAATCTGAACTCAAGAACAAGACTCAACAAAACCTAAAACGATGAAACGTAATATCATTTCCCTACTATTGTCCCTCACGGCGACGGTCGGTATGTCGGCCGCTGTCGAAAGTGGCAACGTCTACAAGATAGCCCTCTCCGACGGCACGGGCAAGTCGCTGATGGTGAGCAACTCTACATTCGGCAACGGCATCGACGTCGTCGTGTGGACAGAGACCGACGTCCCGTCGCAGCAATGGGAAGCCGTAGCCACCGACGACGGAGGATTCCAGCTCAAGAACGTGTACACCGGGACCTGCATCGGACGCGCAGGAGTACTGAAAGAAAACATCGCCGCAAGAACCCTCGGCGCAGGATCGGTGAGCCGCACGACGTGGAACATCGTCCAGGCAGAAGGCAGCACCACAGACTACCTCATCTACATGCCTGCCGACACAGCCAACTTCTACCTATCCGCCAAAGCCACCACCGACGGAAGCACAACAATGCTGTCGACTACACCATACACCTGGACACTCATCCCCACAACACCTAAAACCACCTTCACGCGAGCCATGCAGGCAGAAATGGCCGACGGATGGCTCACAAAGTTCCTCAACATGCGCACAGAAACAACCGCCACAATGGGCAACGGAGGAGGATGGGGCGACGCCGAGATGATGGAAACACTGCTCGACGCATACGAGACAACAGGAAACAGAACATACATCGACACATTCAAATACCTCTACGACTACTTCGCCAGATACGTCGGGACAACATGGAACAAACTCGTCTACACCGACGACTACAAATGGTACGGCCATGAATTCAACGACGACGTGATGTGGATGGTACTCGCCGTCAGCAGAGCAGGAATGCTCACAGGTACAAAAAGATACACAAGAATAGCCAAAAACAATTTCGACATCATCTACAACCGAGCCATACAACAGTGGGGCACAATGCGGTGGAAAGAGTCCGACGACACAAAAAACGGATCAAACTCGTGCATCAACTGCCCCACCATCATCGCCGCATGCTACATAGCAATGGCAACAGGCGACGAAAGCTACTACGAAAAAGCACGATCGCTCTACGACAAACAAAGCGAAATACTCTTCAACGCCTCAACAGGACAAGTCTACGACTCAGGATCATGGGACACATCGACAGGAAAATTCACAATAGGAAACTACTGGGTGTCGACCTACAACCAAGGCACAATGCTCGGAGCAGCAGTACTGCTCTACGACCACTACAAAACCGAAAAATACAAAAAACACGCCGACCTCATCATGAACCGCACAGTCAGCGAACTGTGCAACACCTACGGAATAGTGAAAGCATGCCAAGAAGTAGAAGGCGATCGATGCGGATTCAAAGGAATACTCATGAGATACGTACGACGCTACGTAACCGACCTCGCAAAGTCACAACGACACGAATGGCTGCTCAAAAACGCAATGCACGCCTACAGCAACTCAAACTCAAAACACTACGCACACTCGGCATGGCTCACTAAATCAGCCGAAAACGGACTCTTCGAAAACAAAACACGCTACGACAACCAACCCTTCGGATGCTCCACAGCCGTCTCGGCAGCAGTCAACTATCCCATGCACCAAACCATTCGGTCAGCTTACCAACCCATCGAAGCCGAAGAATTCGACCGACACCAAGGCATGAGCGTCGACCGCGACGAAGCATTCCTCTCACAAAGCGGAACAGGAGTGACATGCTATTCATACCAGGCAATCACAGGCGACCACGCAGAATACTGCAACATCGACTTCGGAACCGACATCGCACGATCGATAACAATAAACATCCTCCCATCGCCCATCGAAGGAAAAGAAGGCAAAATCGAAATACACACCGACAGCATCGACGGACAACTCATCGCAACCCTCGACATCGCATCACCCACCACAGGAGAAGAACAGGAGACAACCTACTCACAGATAAAAGCCGACATCACACCCACCAGCGGACAAAAAAACATCTTCCTCGTCTTCATCTCGCCCACTGGCGACAAACTCTCCTTTGCAGTCGACTCATTCACCTTCAGCACAAGCCCCGCAACACTCCCCTACGACCTCAACGGCGACGGGAAAGTATCCACAGCCGACATACAAATCATCATCAACGAAATGAAACGACCGCAGGAAGAACAAAACCCAGCCTACGACCTCAACGCCGACGGCAAAATCTCCACAGCCGACATACAGATAATCATCAACGAGATGAAAAAATAACCCCCACCCCTATCTCAACACAATCCCTATCCCCCTATACCATCTATAAAATCTATAGCATCTATCCCCCCTATAGCATCTATCTAAAAAAAGGACTCCCTGCAGCATAACCGCAGGGAGTCACTTTTCTATCTTTTACCCTTCCTCACTTCTTCGCCTTCTTTCCCTTCACAGGCTTGCTCAGGTCAAGGATGCGGATATTGCGGAAGCGCACACCCTCGCCATGACCGCAGAAGCTGATGTTGCCTTCCTTGTTGAACAGACCAGGATGGTTGTTGTGGTCTATGGTGTATGGATTGTGGTTGCTGCCATCGGGTGCAACGTTGTGACCCTGGCAGGCTTCACGGATATTACCGTCGAGAATCACGTCTCCATCAACGGTGACAGTGATGTGATCACCCACGGCACGTATCTCTTCACTGTGCCACTTGCCCACAGGACCGAAGTTCACATGCTTCGGAACAATGATACCATACACCGATCCGTGCTGCTGATACTCGCGCAGTCCGGCATAGATGGGCGCATCATGATCGAGCACCTGTATCTCCATTCCTTCGTAG
This sequence comes from Prevotella sp., assembly GCA_017477435.1. Classification (GTDB taxonomy): domain Bacteria; phylum Bacteroidota; class Bacteroidia; order Bacteroidales; family Bacteroidaceae; genus Prevotella. The sequence goes on along the minus strand of JAFUVV010000017.1, from coordinate 10,108 downwards.
GCAGCGTCGACACCTTCACGGGTGCGGATACCAATACCATTGTTCACACCCTCCTCGAGGAAGCAGAACTCGAAGCGATATACGAAATCGCTGTAGGTCTTATTCGTATAAAGATTGCCACCCGAGCCATATCCGGCACTCACATAGATTGTACCATTATCGGGAATATAGTTGGTCTTGTTGCCAAACCACTTGTCGAGACTCTTTCCATCAAACAGGAGTTCGAAGCCTTGCTTCTTCTCCTCAGGCGTAAGAGCATTCACGGAGACGGTGTTCTTCTCCTGTTCCTCCACCTTCTCGATAAGTCCCTTAATCTCGTCAACAGCATATCCGGCATCGGCATCGCCCAATGCCTTCTTGGCTGCATAGATGCTTTGAGCCTTGACGAGCATGTCCTTCACTCCTTCGCATCCTTGCAGCGACGGGTTCTTGGCTATGATGCTCTTCACGGTAGAAGCCGCAGCAAGGGCCGGAGCATCGTTGCCAACGAGGTATTTAGCAGCGAGATTCATGGCTGGCTGGTTGTTGATATCAGCCAAAGCAGCAACATAGTCGGCGGTGAGAGAGCTCGACGGATTAAGTCCGAGACCTTGCTCATAGAGATTAAACTTCTCGCCACGATTCTTCCGGGCGTTCTTCACCAGAGTGAGACAACGCTGGAGGATACGGTCTTTCATCGTTGTATTGCTCTTTGCGATGTCGAAGAGCAGCGGCAGGGCCTGGTCGTTGTTCACGGTGAGGAGTGCATCCAGCGCCGATGCATTTCCTTCCTTATAGGCATTGCCGAGATAGTCGATGGCAGCTTTTGTGCCTGCTTGGGCAAGAAGAGGATAGAATGCCGACTTGTTGCCTGTGGTAGCCATCTGTGCGGTTATGAGCTTGTACTGCTCGTCGGCTGGCAGATTGCGAAGTGCAGCCTTTGCAGCCTCTTGCAATGCTGTTTCCTGACCAACGGCCTTTCCACCCTGCAAGAGCGAAGCCATAGCCTCGAAATTCTCAGCCTTGACAACGCCTTTCAGTGCTTCGTAGGCTACGGGATTTGTCTTTCCACCAGGAGAGAGCAAACCTACCACTGCTGGATATGCAGCATAGATATGACGGTCGGCTGCGAGTTTGAGTGCAGCATTCTGCACATCGCCATTCGTTGAAGCAAGGGCAGATATCACGCCGTCGTTTATATTTCCGTTGAAGGCCATCAGGGCTTTCACTGCCTGAGCAGCTTTCCCAGTGCCGAGAAGTGATATGAGGGCGGTGAGTGCTTTGTCGCCGCCAATCTGTCCGGCGGCTGTGATGGCTGCATCGGCCAGTTCGTCGTTAGGCGAGCTCAACAGCTTGGTCACGACACCAATCTGGTCGGTGGCATGGATGTTGCCCAACCAGCGTACCACGTCAATCTTCGCATCGTCTGTCAGTCCTGAGAATGCCTTTGCCACACTTGCCGTGGCAGCCGACTTCTGAGTGTCGTTCAACGTCGAGCCCCAGAGCATTCTCAGCGCAGTGTTCCGATACTGGCGGTCGCCATCTTTCAGTGCCGTCAGCACCGCCTTCATCAGTTTCGTAGAGGGGAGGAGCAGATAGTCGTTTCCGATACCATCGGCATATCCCAACGACTTGCCCATAATCTCCAGTCCGGAGTTTCTCACGGCACCGTTACTGCTCTTCATCAGTTCCTTCGCTGCCTTTCCGAGCAGTTTCAGGTCGCCTACGTTGGAGTGGAGATACTTCAGATAGGCATCTGTTGCCCCTGTCGGGTCGTCGTTGAAGCCTACAGCTTTAGCGGCGTTGTGGAGCAAGGAGAAAGATTTGTCTGTGCCACAAGCGGCAAGAGCGTTGTAGATGGCGGCGAGTGTCTTCGTGTCGGCCCCTGTGACCCATGATGCGAGGGTGCCTTCAACTCCGGCCACGGGCACTTGTCCTACGAGATGGGCCAGTGCTGCCTTCGGAGCAGTACCCTTCTCTACAAGGTCTTTCACGACGGCGGCATTGCCGATTGTAGAGATTGCTGCGAGAGCGGGTTCGCCAAGGGTGGCATCGCCGAGATATTTTGCAAACAAGGGAGCATCGGCAGGAGTAGCTATCTTCTGTAGCTGACTCATCAGGAAAGCCTTGTTCACCGAGTCGCTCTGCTTTTCTATCCCTTCGGCCAGAGCCTTGCGGATATTACCTGTAAGGGCTGCATCATTCTTCTCGGACACGTAGCTCACGATGCCGTCGATGGCATATTCGAATTTGGCGTTCTTTGCCTGTACCGACGGAGCGAGATAGCTGATGAGCATCTGCATGCCTTCTGTGCCAGTGGCTGCCATTTCGCCAATGACCTGCTGGCAGACGTTAAGGTCTTTTGCCGGAAGCTGTGCGAGTCCGTCGGCAATGATGGTCGACGTCACACGGTTGCGGCTGTCTTGGGCCGATACCGACAGGCAGAATCCCATCATCACGGCCAAGATCAATAGTGAAGATCTTATTTTTTTCATTTCATTTATGTTTTTTGTGGAGTGTGGAGGTAGGAGTGTGTGGTGAGATTTGCTATAAAAGCGGCCCAACGTCCTGTCCTCTGTACTTCCATGAACTATGAATTATGAACTATGAACTCTACAAGTGCCACTCTCCGCGCATTGGCTGGTTGATGAGTTGGTTGGCAGTTGGATCGGTGAACAGTTGTCTCTTCGGATTGAAGTGCAGCTCACGGCGTCCGAGGCGCAGTCCTACAGCGCCCATGTTTACGAGCGTGCAAGAGTGGTGGCCGTTCACTTCGTTGAGAGCAAACTTCTGGCGAGTGCGTATACACTCGAGGAAGTCGGTGCGTTGCGGCTCGGGGTCGGGCAGCTCGGCAAGCTTGTTCATAATATCTGGGATGGTGCACTCGAAGCCGCGATACACTTTTCCTTTCGGGCCTTCGATATACGGCACCTTGCCCGGGCTTTCGTATCCCTCGCCCTCGAGCACTATCTGGCAACCGTCTTCGTAGGTATACGTTATCTTGTGCCAGATGCCCACAGCGTCGGGATGCTGCTGGGGAGCGTCGATTTCCACCTTCACGGGGAACTCATCGTCTTTGCCCAGGAGATACTGCACGGGGTCGAGATAGTGCTGTCCCATGTCGGTCAGTCCGCCACCGTCGTAGTCCCAATATCCGCGGAACGTCTGGTGAGTGCGGTGGACATTGTATGGCTTGTAAGGAGCCGGGCCGAGCCACATGTCGTAGTCGAGTTCCTTCGGTACGGCTTGCTGCTCGAGGTTCTCCTTTCCTACCCAGAAGAACTTCCACGCGAATCCCGTCGTGCCGCTCACGGTCACTTTCAGCGGCCATCCGAGCATGCCCGAGTCTACGAGCTTCTTCAGCGGCTTCACGGTGGTGCCGAGGCCGTAGAACGTGTCGGTGAAACGGAACCAGGTGTTCAGTCTGAACACTCTTCCATAGCGTTTCACAGCCTCCATCACGGCCTTGCCCTCGCCGATGGTGCGGGTCATCGGCTTCTCACACCAGATGTCCTTCCCTGCCTTTGCAGCAGCAATCGACATGAGTGCGTGCCAATGGGGAGGCGTGGCGATGTGGACAACGTCTACGTTGGGGTCGTTGATAAGGTCGCGGAAGTCGCGATAAGGTTTCACACTCTCGTGGAGCTGACTCTTGGCTGCATCCACGGCGCTGTTCAGATGATTGGCATCCACGTCGCACACTGCCGTCAGGCGGCATGCCTCGCTGCTCGAGAAGTGCGACGACGAGCGACCGATGCCGCCCACGCCGATGATGCCCTTCGTAAGCTGATCGCTCGGAGCAATGTGATTAACACCGCCGAGGACGTTGCGAGGGACAATGGTGAACAGCCCCGCTGCACCAATCGTCTTCAAAAACGTACGTCTGTTCGTCTTCATGATACGTAAAAGAGTTTTTAGATTGTTATTTTATTTAATTGTATTATGAACTTTGATATCTGCCGAACCCATGGCAATACCCATCCTCTGCAAGGGAGATAGATGTGGACCATGAACCATGAAACTTGTCGTACCGCAGGCAAGGCCCACCGCCACAAGGAAAGTTATCATGAACTATGAACCCAGATAAAGTTCTATTCAGCTGCGAAGTTAATAAAACCCGAGCAGAGAACAAAATAAATATCAATTTTTTTGCGCCTTATTGCCCTATTTTCTTCCTTTATTCTCACGACTTTCCCACGCCGCCTACCAACATCGAAACGTAAAACAATTTCACTATTAACATTTATCATATCCCAGTACAAGGGCTTTGCACTGAGAGTACATGAACGCCGTACTCAGAGTACATGGGTCGTGTACTGAGAGTACAAAGGCTTTGTACTTGCGTAGAAGCAAATGATCACTTGCGGATGCCGATACGGAAGCGTGCGACAAGGGGCAGGTGGTCGCTCGTTCCGCCAAGGTAGCGTGGACCGAGGAATGTACGGGCAGGCTTGCTCCCACCGTATTGCTCGTCAGGCGTGAGAAGGTAGGGAGCGTCGTAGATCTGGCAATCAATGAGTATTTCATCCATCGGAGACGAAACAAGTATATGATCGAGGCTGCTCCAGTCGCCACGATAGCGATAGGTGCCGCGAGCTCCGTTCGTGCCCTGGGCACCGTCGGACGCCGACCGCAACCCGCGTTCGGCGAGGTATCGCAACGGAGGGTTTTTCGTGTAGTCGTTGAAGTCTCCGGCCACGATAATGCGGGCTTCGCCATCAACGGCTCTTATCGAATCTACGGCCTCACCTATCCTCTCTGCCACCCGCATGCGGTAGCGTCGCGTAGGACCCTCGCCTTGCGCACGACTGGGGGCATGAACAACGAAGACGTGGAGCGTATCACCGCCGATGGTAAGCCCCGAGGCGTAGAGGATGTCACGCGTCGGGCGCAGGCCGCGGGGCGGCTCCACACGAAGGGAACTGCTCGAAAGGAGCGAAAAAGAAAAGGGTGAATATAAAAGGGCAACGTCTACTCCGCGTTCGTCGGGCGAATTGGTCATGACGTATTCATAGCGAGCCGAGCGAAGGAGCGAACGTCGGGTGAGGTCGAAGAGCACCGAGTCGTTCTCCACTTCGACGAGCGCCACGAGGTCGGGCATCGTCCATCCGCCGGCGGTGTCGCCACAGCCGATGATCTCCTTGCCAATCGCATTGAGCTTTTTCCAATATCGGTAGGGAGTCCAGCGGTATCTGCCGTCGGGAAGGAAGTCGACGTCGTTCTTAAGTGTATCGTGTCGGGTGTCGAAAAGATTCTCGCAGTTGAGCTCTACAAACGTGAGCAACATCTCCTTCTGCTCAGACAGGACGTCGACATCCGTCTGGGCAGAAGTGGATAAAAACGGGCATGCAGCAAGAAAGGATATACTGCAGCCCACGATAAAAAAGGACTTGGAGAATCTTTTCACAAACTACAAAATAGCATCAAAAAACCTGGCTATTTCACATTCTTACGTATTTTCTCGAGATATTGATGCATTCCCTCTGAATCGCGGCGGTCGATTATTCCGAGCAGTTCTTTGAGTTCGTCGCGAATCTGCGACACCTGGTCGTGGGTGTAAGGATTGAAAAGTATCTCCTGAAGGAGGTAGTCGTCTTCGCTGAGCACCCCGTGGGCAATGGCGAGGTGGCGCTTGAATGTCGTTCCGGGCGCATCCTGATGCTTCATGACGGCAGCGAAGACGAAGGTGGAAACGAAAGGAATGGAAAGCGAGTAGGCCACCGTGCGGTCGTGCTCTTCAAAGGTGTATTCATAAATATTGAGACCCAGGCGCTGGTAGAGGTCGCGGAAGAAGATGCGGCCCATGTAGTCGCCCTCGCTGATGATGATGGCATTCTCGTGGGAGAGCTGGTTCAGGTTGGCAAAGGTGGGACCAAACATGGGATGGGTGGACACGTAGCGCCGACCTGTCTTTTCATAATACTCCTTCAACCCCGTCTTCACCGAACTGATATCGCTAAGAATACAGTCGGCAGGCAGGTGAGGCAACACCTGGTCGAAGGCCTGCAAAGTGTACTTCACCGTCACGGCATTGATGACAAGTTCGGGACGGAACTCATCAATCTCTTCGAGCGAAGTAAAACGGAGGGTATTGTAAGTGAATCGCAGTCGGCGGGGATCTATCTCATAGACTGCGGTCTCGTGGTCGAAGCTAAGCAGGTCGAGAAAGAAACTTCCCATCTTACCTGCACCTAATATCAATATTCTCATAAGAATTATTTATAAACCAAGGATTCAAGGATCAATCCTTATTAATTATTTCCATTTGTTGGCGTACGCTTTCTTCATGAACGTTCTCGAAGACTTTTGCTATAAACTCCGGCGCCATGCCCATGAGCGAACCCTGTGCACCACGCTTCTCGAGTATCTCGTTGTAACGCACGGCCTGCAGGATGGTCATGTTGTGCTCCTTCTTATACTCACCAATCTCACGACAGATGCGCATTCGGCGGGCAAGGAGTTCCATGAGCTGATTGTCCACTTCGTCTATCTGTCGGCGCAACTGGGATATGCCTTCTGTAGTGGCACGTTCGTCACGAATGACAAGAAGCGAAAGAATATAGTCGAGCACGTCGGGGGTCACCTGTTGTGAAGCATCGCTCCATGCCTCGTCGGGCGAACAGTGGCTCTCCACTATGAGTCCGTCGAAACCGAGGTCCATTGCCTGCTGGCAGAGAGGAGCAATGAGTTCGCGGCGACCACTAATATGGCTCGGGTCGCAGATGAGGGGCAACTGAGGTATGCGACGATGAAGTTCGATGGGGATTTGCCACATGGGCATGTTGCGGTAAATCTTCTCTCCAAAGCTGGAGAATCCCCTATGGACAGCCCCAAGCCTGTTGACCCCAGCCTGATTGAGACGCTCGAGTGCACCAATCCATAGCTCGATATCGGGATTAACCGGATTCTTCACAAGTACTGGGACGTCGACTCCGCGCAATGAGTCGGCAAGGGCTTGCATGGCGAAAGGATTGGCTGTGGTGCGGGCACCAATCCAAAGGATGTCGATGCCATACTTCAGAGCCAGCTCTACATGCTTAGGCGTGGCGACTTCAGTAGCCACCTGCATGCCGGTTTTTTCCTTTACTTCCTTCAGCCATACTAATGCCGGTTCGCCATGTCCTTCAAAGCAACCGGGCTTTGTACGCGGCTTCCATGCCCCGGCACGGAACATGTGGCAACCTTTCGACGCCAACTGAAGGGCAGTGGTCATCACTTGCTCCTCGGTTTCAGCACTACACGGACCAGCGATGATGAACGGACGCTGCTGATCGCTTGGCAAATTGAGAGGGTTAAGATGTATTTCCATATCTTTACGAATTAACAAATTGAATAATTAAAAAACTAACGAATTGAATAATTAAAAAAACATGAAAGAGGGTTGTTTCTTATTTCTTATCCTTCAACTCTTCTATTCTTCTCAGGGCCTCGGCCATACGTTTCTCTGTTGCACAGAGCGATATGCGGACATATCGACAACCGTTACTGCCGAAGATAAAACCAGGAGTTATAAACACCCGTGCTTCATGGAGCACCCGTTCTGTGAGTTCTTCACAGTCGGCATAACCGTTGGGAATGCGTCCCCAGAGGAACAATCCTTGCTGCATGGGGTCGAACGTGCATCCTAGTGTGGTCATTATCTTCTCGGCAATGTCTCGCCGACGACGGTAAATCGTCCTGTTAGCCTCGCCGTGCCATTCCTCACTGTTAGTTGTCAGTGCCTCGGCTGCTGCCAGTTGAATGCCGCGGAAGGTTCCGCTGTCGATGTTACTTTTCACCTTCAGTATCCACGAGATAAACTCCTTGTTACTGATGCACATGCCAACTCTCCATCCCGGCATGTTATGACTCTTCGACAGCGAGTTGAACTCAATACAGCTATCTTTGGCTCCATCCACCTGCATGAGCGACAATGGCTTGTCGTTGAGGATGAAGCTATATGGATTGTCGTTAACAACAACTATACCATGTCGACGGGAGAAATCAACCAATCGCTCGTAAGTGTTCATCATTGCCCGACCGCCTGTAGGCATATTCGGATAGTTTGTCCACATGAGCTTCACCCGAGAGAGATCCATGCTCTCCAGTTCGTCGAAGTCTGGCTGCCACCCGTTGTCTTCACGGAGATTGTAGTTCACAATTTTGGTTCCAAGCAGTTTGCTCAGCGATGTGTATGTGGGATATCCCGGGTTGGGCACGAGCACCTCGTCGCCTGGATTACAGAAGGCGAGCGTCACGTGCAGTATGCCTTCCTTCGATCCTATAAGAGGAAGCGCTTCGGTGACAGGATTCAGTTCCACATCATACCATCGACGGTAGAACTCTGCCATTGCCGAGCGTAGCTCCGGTGTTCCCATCGTGGGCTGATAACCATGGGCCGACGGCTGGCGCGCCACCTCGCACAACTTGGCTATTGTCTGCGGCGATGGCGGCATGTCGGGAGAGCCTATTGCAAGGCTTATGATGTCCTGCCCCTCTGCATTGAGCCTTGCGACTTCCTTCAGCTTGCGACTGAAGTAGTATTCCTGAACAAGCGACAAGCGCTCTGCTGGTTGTATAGTTTTCGTCATAATATCTTCGTCCTCCAAGGACATCCTAACATTTATCTTTTTAGCTCCTTAACTCATTAACCTTTTAACATAACTACCTTCCTATGTATTCTCCAATAATCCTCAGCTCGCGGGTCAACGGCATGATTGCATCGATCGACTGACGGTAGCGGGTCAGATTGCCATAGGTCACGTCGACGTAGAACATATATTCCCACTCATGTCCGATGACCGGCAGCGACTGTATCTTCGTCAGGTTTATATTATAGAATGACAGTATAGTAAGTATTTTCGATAGCGATCCTTCTTCGTGAGGCAGCGAGAACACCAGGCTTGCCTTGTCTGCCTTCTCCAGCGGGCGCAGGAAGTCGGCCTTACGCGGATTGGCCACCACGAGGAAACGTGTGAAGTTATGCTTATTGTCTTCAATAGAGTTTTCGAGTACTTTCATTCCGTACATCTCCGCTGCCGATGCGCTGCAAATGGCCGCCACTCCCTTGGTTCCATTCCTGCTGATGTCCTCAGCTGCTCCTGCCGTGTCTTCCGTCTCCACAGCCTTCAGGTCGGCATGTCGGGAAAGGAAACCGCGGCACTGCATGAGTGCGACGGGATGGGAGTGCACCTCGCTGATGGTATCCCAGTCGTCAGCGGGCAGACAGCAGATGGAATGCTCTATGTGGAGCTTATGCTCGCCCACGATGGTTGTTCCCGACTCACGCAACAGTTCATAGTTATGCAACAGCGAACCGGCAATAGTGTTCTCGATGGCAATAAAGCCGATGAGCGTCGGGTCGGCCTTCATCTTGGCAAACACTTCTTCGAACGTTGAGCAGCAGACCATCTCCACCTGGTCGCCTTCGAAATACTGTCTCGCTGCAATGTCGTGATACGACCCCAGCTCTCCTTGTATGGCAATGCGTTTCATGTCTACTCTACATTTTACATTCTACACTTTACATTTTACACTTTACATTTTACACTTTAAAGCCCCGTCTCACATGTCTGTGAAGCGGGGCTGCAAATATTTCTTTGTACTAAAAACTACATGCGACTTCCCGCTTCACAATTGCTTGCAAAGTAAAAGTAATAGCCGAAGAAGTAAGCACGCGTTTTGTTCATTTTTGATAAATTATCTATGTTCTGCATGCAAAATTATAACATTTCTCTGAACGAAACAAACATTTTCCTATTTTTTTGCTAACCACTAGAAAAATGTAGAAAGAACCAACGGTCACAGATTACACTATAGATTTATTTACCACAGATTTAGCAGATTTAGCAGATTATTATTCAATAGGACTCTATAAAAAAAGATTTCACAGATTCGAGTAGAGTGAATCTGTGAAATCTTTTTATTATTTCGTGTTGTGCACGAATGAAAAATCTGTTTAATCAGCTCAATCTGTGGTAGAAACCATCTCTTCGCGGTTGCGTTCCCCTCCCTAGGGGGGAACCAACGGTCGCTGTTCCGAGCGGAGCGAAGGAGGGAAAGCAATAGGGGTAGGCTGTCCTTTTTCCCTCCGACCATCACCGACCATCTGTCGACCATCGATATTTTATATTTTACATTTTACATTAAT
>JAFUVV010000061.1 GCA_017477435.1 Prevotella sp. | reverse complement strand
GGGAGTTAAAGGGACGATACCTACCAGTAGTATCATTCGTCCTTTTAACTTCCTGAGCGAACAAAGCGAGCGATAACTTCTCTTCCATTCCTTTCTATTCCTTGAAACTGAAGCAAGTGGAACTTGCGAAAGTTGAATAAATATATATATTAAGAATGAAATACGACGTCACGAAACATATATTGCCGGCGGTGCTCATGCTCCTGCTCAGCCTTTCTTGCAGCAACGAAAGTGTCTACTTCAAGAAGGGTGAGCAGCGCTATGCCATGGGTGAGTACTTCCAGGCAGCCACATACTACAAACGCTCCTATCAGCGCATCTCGACCAAAGACCGTGCCAAGCGAGCCGACCGCTCCCTTCGTATGGGCATCTGCTATGCTCAGATAAACAACACACAGAAGGCGATGCAGGCATTCCAGAATGCGGTACGTTATGGCTCGCCCGATTCCACCGCCCTACTCCGCCTCGGACAGCAACAGCTGAAACTGGCCAACTATAAGGGTGCGCGCGAGTCGTTCGAGAAATATCTCGCACTCGACCCCGGCAACGAGTTGGCGCGTGCCGGACTGCTCTCGTGCGAGCTGGCACCGCAATGGAAGGCCGAGCCCAACCTGTATATAGTGAAGAAAGAAGCCCAGTTCTCGTCCAATCGTTCCGATTTCTCGCCCATGCTCGTGGGCGATGATGCCGAGATGCTCATCGTCACCTCCACACGTCGCGATGCCACCGGCGACGACCTCAGCGCCATCACCGGAGTGAAGTCGGCCGACATGTTTGTGGCACGAAAGGATGAGGCCAAACGCTGGAAGCCGATGGAGCCGGTCGAGGGTGAGATCAATTCCGAGTATGAAGAGGGAGTGGCATGCATGTCGCCCGATGGCAAGACCATGTACTTCACCCGTTGCTCGTCCGACCCCTCCTATCCACGCTATGCCGAAATCTACAAGTCCACGCGCTCTGATGCCACATGGTCGAAACCCACCAAGTGCGAGATAAGCAAAGACACACTCTCCTCCTTTGCACATCCTGCCGTAAGCCCCGATGGCGAGTGGCTCTACTTCGTGAGCGACATGCCGGGCGGCGAGGGTGGATACGACATCTGGCGCACCCCAATCACCAAAGACGGATTCGGTGGAGTAGAGAATCTGGGACGTCCCATCAACACCTCGGGCAACGAGATGTTCCCATCATTCCGCCCCAACGGCGAACTCTATTTCTCGTCCGACGGACACCCCGGCATGGGAGGTCTCGACCTCTTCAAGGCAGAAGCCGACAGCCTGCGCGGATGGATAGTGACCAACCTGCAATACCCCATGAACAGCCCGCTCGACGATTTCGGCATGACATTCGAGGGCATCTACAACCGCGGCTACTTCTCGTCATCGCGAGGCGACAACAGCCGTGGATGGGAAAACATCTACAGCTTCGAACTGCCCGAGGTGATACAGCTGCTCACCGGATGGGTCTACGAGCGCGACGGATACGAACTGCCCGAGGGACTTGTCTATGTGGTGGGCGATGATGGCACCAACGAGAAGGTAAGCGTCAGGGGCGACGGCTCGTTCCAGATGGTGCTCACACCCGGAGTCAACTACGTGCTGCTCGGCACATGCCCCGGCTACCTCAACGTGAAGCAGGAAATCTGTGCCCCGCCATCAAGTGAAAGTGTGGAATACGTCATGCAGTTCCCGCTGCCACCAATCAACATACCAGTACTCATCAACAACATATTCTACGAATTCGACAAGGCAACCCTCACGCCCCAATCGACCACAGCCCTCGACAGCCTTGTCACCATGATGAACGAAAACCCCAGCATCACCATCGAACTGGCATCACACTGCGACTACAAAGGCAACGACGACTACAACCAGCGCCTCTCGCAGCGACGCGCACAGTCGGTGGTCGACTACCTCATATCCCACGGCATCAAGGCCGACCGCCTCACCGCCGTAGGCTATGGCGAGAGCCGTCCGAAGGTCGTACGCCGACGTCTGGCCGACACCTACCACTTCCTCGCCGAGGGCGACACCCTCACCGAGCAGTACATCCTCACCCTCAACGACGAGCAACAGGAAATATGCAACTCGCTCAACCGCCGCACCGAGTTCCGCGTACTACGCACCACCTACGGCACCACCCTGCAAGAGCTCGGAGTGCATCCTCAGGCAGCAGGCGAGCAGGAAGACGAACCCGCGACCGCCAACGAAGAAGAGCCCCAGGCCGACGAGCCCGACGAACTTGTGCCATAGCGACAGCCCCGCGGTAGTCCCCCATCACTACCCTATTCGATAAGCCACAACAGCATGGCCGCTTCAGATGTCGAAGCCTACATGCTGTTTTCTTTTTATACACACGCCCGTATTTGCATGCACATATATCTATATTTTACTCCGAGGATATGCTAATTCTTTATTTTTCCACCGAAAAACAGTAAATTCTCGACGTAAATTATTAAATTTTCGACCGAAAATTAGTAAATTCTCGACGTAAATTTAAGTTTTCATATATCCGCGCAAGGTTTTTTCAATATCCGCGCAAGGTTTTTTCAATATCCACGCAATGGTTTTCCTACGTCTCACCACTTATTTCTTATTACTGCTGACCGGTACACTGAGCAGAAAGAATGTAATGTACAGCTCTCCAAGGGCATCTGTATCCCCCTGTCTGCACCGTTCTATCAGCCGTGTTGTCTCCATCGAAAACATAATGTCTCTGTTTATTATGTCCTATGTTTAACAAAAAGACTGCACGACAATCACATTTTTTTGAGTTTTTTTATGTTTCCCTAAAAAAGGAAGCGCAAGAATGTCATATTCCTGCGCCCCTGTTTCGGATTGGTAGTTTGTTCTTTCGAGTCAACGACTTAGTTGTTTGATTTCAAATCTTTCTTTTTGAAGAGTCGGACCAATACTATTTCATCGTTTAGGATTTCTTCTTTATCGTGAACTCCACTTTTTGTATTCCGCGCTTATAGACATTGGCGAGGATGAGGTGGTAGTGTAGCGCTTCTCCTTGTTTCATCGATTGCTGTACGTGGGTCATCTCGCTCTCGGTTAGTATGTTCTTGAAGAGGAAGGCAGAACGATTGCTCGGTACAAGGCGTATCTCATCAGAAAACGGTGAGAGCACATAGGCGTAGGTTGCCTGATAACGGGCACCTGCCTGCCATAGCGGATGGCTCTTGTCGAGAATGTTCTCCAGGTAGATTTGTGCATGCTTGTCGAATTCGGGTGTCGGTGTGCCGTCGGCGTATGTCACCTTGCCCTCGGCGTCCACCACAGATTCGCCACCTTTGGCTATGGCATACTTCTCTACCGGGCACTGCTGCTCATACTCTATGTCGGCCTCGCTATTTACTTCTTTCTCCACAGGCTCTGCCACATCCTCCACTTTCTTGTCGGCGAGGATACGCACCAGTTCGTATGTGCGGTTGCTGGCATCCTGGGGAGGGTTGGCCAAAATAGTCCGTTTCACGCGCAGCACGTATTCATGACCTCTTTCGTAAGTG
>JAFUVV010000016.1 GCA_017477435.1 Prevotella sp. | reverse complement strand
CTATCAAACGTGACGTTGCAGCTATGCAGAAGATGGGTGTATTAGTACGTGAAGGCAATACAAGTGCAGGTCATTGGGTTGTTATTAGAGAGAAAGAGTAATAAGGAGTTCCATCAGAAAAAACCTTGATAAAAAATAGTCTTACTGGTATTACTGATATTACTGAATAATATGGCGAAAAATGGTTTGCGAACAAAAATAATGGGATTTGCGAACAAAATGAGTGAATCAATTATTGCAGAAAGATTATATTGGTGTTCGCGAAATGCAATTTTGTTCGCAAATAGTTCGCAAAGCAAAGAAAAAGGAGCTACATTTTTAGTGTAACTCCTTGATTTTCAAAGTGGACCAGCTTGGGCTTGAACCAAGGACCTCCAGATTATGAGTCTGTTGCTCTAACCAACTGAGCTACAAGTCCGGAATTGGGATGTTATCCAAATCTTTTTGGGGTAATCTCCAAATTCGTGTGCAAAGGTAAGTAGTTTCCACGAAACGGCCAAATTTTTGGTATTAAAAAAGATTTTTGATACTTTTAGTGCCTTTATTTTTATGCTTTACCGTCGGGCGGAGGAAGGTTCGTATGCGACGGGATGTGTTTAGTGTCCTAAAAAATTAGCGCTTTACCGTCGGGCGGAGGGAGGTTTGCATGCAGCGGGATGCTTTTTTAGGGCTTTTTATGATGTTTTATCCCACATTGGTCTTTAGGTTTATGGTAGCTTATGGATTCTACATTGTAAAGGGCTTTTACGTTGAATTATTGACGATTTTTCCAATGTATTGCCGTTGTCTAACCACTTTAGTGTGCCGGGTGGCTGTCGATGGGATTATTTCATCTTGAACTCGAGTGTTCCGCCTGATATTATTTGCTTGTGCGACAGAATATTATTGCGTATGGGTTGTCCGTTGAGTTTTACTGACCGCACGTGTATCTTTTTCTCTGTCTTATTTGGTGCGATGATGTTGAAGTCGCGTCCGTTTGGCAGATGGATTGTTGCTCGTGTGAAGAGCGGTGTGCCGATGACATACTCTGCCGCTCCTGCGTTGAAGGGATAGAAGCCCAGCGAAGAGAAGATATACCATGCCGACATTTGTCCGCAGTCGTCGTTTCCTGCATATCCGCATGGTGTTGCGTTGTAGAATGTCTTTCTCACCTGGTCGACGAGTTCCTGCGTGCGTTCTGGTTGTCCTGCGAAGTTATACAGGTACACGGTGTGATGGCTTGGTTCATTTCCGTGTGCATACTGTCCGATGAATCCAGATGCGTTGCCGTTCACCTCGCCACTTGTGGCGGTCAGTGAGAAGTTCTCGTCGAGTTTCTTTATGAAAGCTTCTTTTCCTCCGAGCAGTTCGATGAGTCCCTGCGGATTGTGAGGTACGAACCACATATACTGCCATGCGTTGCCTTCGATGAAACATGGTTGTTCATAGCTGAGCGGATCGAACGGTTCTATCCAATTCCCGTTTTCGTCTTTCGGTCGGAAGAAGCCGATGTTCTTATCGAAGAGATTCCGATAGAACTCGCTCCTTCGCAGGAAGTGTTGGTAGTCGTCGTTGAGTCCGAGTTTCTTAGCAACAGCCGCCACGCACCAGTCGTCGAATGCCTGTTCGAGGGTGATGCTTACGCTGGTATTCTGTAGAGTCTGCGGCATGTATCCGTATTTCTCCCATATCTCGAAAGGCGAGTTGAGATGGCTTCGGGTAGAGCTCTCGCGCATTGCCTGGTATGCCTGTTTCTGGTCGATGCCTGGGAGCTCAGCCAGTATAGCATCGGCGAGGACGGGAATGGCGTGGTTGCCTATCATGCAATAGTTGTCCTGCCCCCAGAGATCCCATATGGGCAGATATCCGTAGGACTGGTGGTGGCGCACCATGTCGCGGACGAACTGTGCTGCTACGTCAGGCGCTATGAGAGTATAGAGGGGATGTGCGGCGCGGAAGGTGTCCCAGAGGCTGAACGTGCTGTGATATGTCTCGCCGTCGGGCATCTGACTGATTTCGTAGTTTGTGTTCATGTAGCGTCCATCGACATCACTCATTGTATTTGGCTGCATGAGGACGTGGTATAGCCCGGTGTAGAAGATTGTCTTCTGTTCGTCTGACGCCTCTATGTCGATGCGCGACAGTTCGCGCTGCCATGCGTCGTGGGCTGCTCGGGTATAATGTTCGAATTCCCACGACTGTGCCTCAGCGCGCATGTTTTCCCTTGCTCCTTCGCTGTCGACGGGTGATATTGCTACGCGTACCATGATCTGACTTCCCTCACTGGCGTCGAATGTCAGGGCTGCACGCAGGGAACGTCCGTTGACTACGTCGCTCTGTCCAGCGCTACGTGCCCCGTCAATGAGCAGGCGACTTTTTATCGCCCGTGAGAACTCCGCGCGGAAGTACACCTTACGCAGCTTTGCCCAGCCCGTAATGACACGATATCCCTCGATTGTCTTGTCGTCGACGAATCGCATCTGACTCTGTATGATCTGATATGCCCGTCGTCCTGTGTAGTATGCCTCTCCTCGGAACGTGCTTCGGTCGAGATCGAAGATGATGGTCTGCTGCTTTCCCTTCGGGAATGTGTAGCGATGAATGCCCGTGCGCGTGGTTGCCGAGAGTTCGACGTCTACCCCGCTCTCCTGCAGCCGCACTTTATAATATCCTGGCCGTGCCTGCTCCTCGTCGTGGCTGAAAGTCTGCGGGAACTCGCCTTTTGCCAGTTCCTTGAGGGAGACGTCATTTGTGGCCGGCATCAGACTGACGTCGAACAGGTCGGTGCATCCGGTGCCGCTGAGGTGGGTATGCGTGAAACCATAGATTTTATCCTTATTGTAGTCGTATCCGGAGCAAGGGTCCCAGGTGACGTAATTCTCCGTTTCCGGACTTAGTTGCACCATTCCCTGTGGCATGGTCGGGCCAGGGAATGTGCTGCCGCTGAGTGCTCCTGTAGCATCGGTCTGGGTACCGATGAAAGGATTAACGTAACGGGTATAGTCGTCGGCAAATACTGTAGGTGCCGACACGAAGAGGCATACGACTGCCAGCAGAGTTTTCTTCATCTCGTTTAGGTTTTGTTGTTTCTTTATTAGAGGTGAGTTCTATAATGGTGTGCTTACGTTTATTTATATGGCTTTCTTTTGCAGAATCCATATATGAAAGACGACGATAAGGATACGCACATTATTTACGATGGAACACCTTGTCGCAGAAGTCCATGTATCGTGCCCAGTCGTAGTCGGTCACGTCGTGTACTCCAGCCCGGATGTGATACCCCACGTCGGTGGATATGGGCTGATGGATTGCCGGCATCTCTTTCGACGGTACACCCTTCATGCCATATAGTTCGTAGACCGGCGAGGCGTGGTATAGCGACAGGAATTCTCCTCTCGGATCGGCCCACTGGTCTTCTTCGGCGCTGGCCACATAGACGTGTCTTGGTGCCATGAGTGCCAGTAGTTCGTGCTGGTCGAAGGGAAGCAGTTCTTCGCTGCCGTTATACTGTCGGAACGACAGGCAGAACCAGTGTGGGAACGAAGTGTTTATCCTCCCGACTCTTTCTCCGAACTCCCGTTTCGACAGCGCTGCTCCTCCGCATCCGGAGTCGTTGGAGATAGTGACTTGGAACCGCTCATCCTGAGCTCCTGCCCATAGTGCTGCCTTTCCCTGTCGCGAGTGTCCGATGACAATCATCTGGTGTTTGTTTGCCCACGACTGTTTCTCCACCCAGTCGGCTATCCGGCTGCTGCCCCATGCCCATGCTCCGAGCGCCTGCCACGTGGCGAGCGTCTGCCGCTGGTCGGCAAAGAGGGAGGTGATGCTTTCCGGACCGCCGTCGGCGTTGTCGGGAAAGATATCCTGATAGCACATCGTTGCCACGGCATATCCTCTGCCGACGATGTCCTTCAGCGCCCAGCGGCTCGTCTGGTTGCCACGCACGAGGACGGGGTCGTTGCGGTCTTTCAGCCGTTCGAAATATGGTGAATAGAGAATGTCGGTTTCTGTGGTGACGCTGTGGTTGCCCTTGAAGTTATATCCGATGAACACCGGCACTCGTCCGCTCCGTTTGTTGGGGACGTAGACGAGCAGTAGTGCTTTCACTTCCTTCCCTTGTCCGCTGAATGTGAAGAGCACCTGCTGCGATGTGGCAAGTCCGTCGAGTGCCTTCCGGTTTTTTGCCAGGGTCTTGTGTCTGACTGCAATCTTTTCCTTCGGTGTGCGTCCATACTCCTGTGTGGAGAGCATGTCCAGTATTTCGGGTCGGCGTTTGCTTTCCCATTCCTCGGCTGTCGTCACACGTGTCCCGTCCTTACACAGGAGGAGATCGGGAAGGACGTAGGTGGGCACACGGCTTTCGTCATAGTTCACTTCGCTATAGTCTTGGGCTGCAACGTCTGCACTGAAACCCATCAGAGCTGCTGCAATCGCGTAAATCTTGAGCGTTTTCATAGTTATTTCCGGTTTTTAGATCTATTCTCCCACAAAAGTAAACTTTTTCGTCGTTAAAAGAAAATATATCATGAAAAAAGATTTTTCGTTGTCGTCTTTTTCTTCTGTTACTTCCTTTTTGGCCTTCGTCGTGCCCATCCTTCCTCGCTGAAGTCGGGTTCTTCGCCTTTCAGTTCGGTACGGCGTGGCTCGAAGAACTGGCGCCAGTCCTGACTGTGAGGATATTTCTGCTCTTTCCGGTTCTTCTTCGTCTCTGCCTTTTTCCGTGTGGTCTTTTCCTGCGGACGTCCTTCCTCGGCATCGTTGCAGCGCACGCGACGACCTTTGTACTTACTGCCGTCGAGGGCTTGCATCACTTTCTTGGCATCGCGTTCGGGCACTTCGATATAGGAAATCTTTCCGAGCAGGTCGATGTGTCCCACCTCCTGCCGTCCGGGCACATTCTTGTTGATGAACTGCATCACCTCGCCAGGGTAGAATCCGTCGTCCTTACCGAGGTTGAGGAACAGCCGGCGGAAGCCTTTCTCTGGCTTTCGTGTGCCTTTCGGCTCCTGTTTCTTGCCTCTCGCTTCTTGTTTCTCACGCTTCTTCTCCGCCGGACGCTCTATCTCTGGCGCGTTGGCATAGTACTGAAGGAATCGCCCGAAGGTGAGGCTGACGATTTTCTTCAGTATGTCCTCCTTGTCCACATATTCGAAGTGGCGGTTGATGTCGGTCATGAAAGGAGCTATCTGCTCTTCGTCGACGTCGGTCTTTTCTATCTCGTCGATGGCTCGATAGAGCTGCTTGGTGCAAATTTCATGGGGTGTGGGCAGTGTTCCGTCGACAAACTGTTTTCCTATCTCGCGTTCGATGGCTCTCACTTTCGAGCGTTCGCGGGTGTGAATGATGCTTATCGACGTGCCTTTCTTCCCTGCCCTGCCCGTGCGTCCCGAGCGGTGGGTGTAGTTCTCAAGGTCGTCGGGAAGGCCGTAGTTTATCACGTGGGTGAGGTCGTCCACATCGAGTCCACGCGCTGCCACGTCGGTGGCCACGAGGAGCTGCGTCAGGTGTTGGCGGAATTTCTGCATTGTCAGGTCGCGCTGCTGTTGCGACAGGTCGCCGTGGAGCGACTCGGCATTGTAGCCATCGCGTATGAGTTTGTCGGCTATCTCTTGCGTTTCTATCTTCGTGCGACAGAAGATGATGGCGAAGATCCGAGGATAATAGTCCACTATCCGCTTCAGTGCCAGATACTTATCCTTTGCACTGACGAGGTAGTAGACGTGGTTGACGTTCTCTGCGCCTTCGTTTCTCGAGCCTACGACGATCTCTTTATGGTCGTGCAGGTAGGTGACGGCAATCTTCTCTATCTCCCCGCTCATCGTTGCCGAGAAGAGCAGTGTGTTGCGTTCTGCCGGCACGCCCTCAAGTATGGCATCGATACTCTCCGAGAACCCCATGTTGAGCATCTCGTCGGCCTCGTCGAGGACAACGTTCACCACTCCGTCGAGCTTCGCCACGCCGCGGTTCATGAGGTCGATCAGGCGCCCGGGGGTGGCAACGATGATCTGTGCCCCATGGCGCAGCTCGTGAATCTGGTTGACTATCGACGTTCCTCCATACACGCAGGCAATGTTCACCCCCGTCATATACTTCGAATAGTCGCGCAGGTCGTCGGCTATCTGGAGACACAGTTCCCGCGTGGGACTGATCACTATTGCCTGCGTCTGACGGCTACTGACGTCTATCTTCTGCAGCAGCGGAATACCGAATGCTGCCGTCTTGCCCGTCCCCGTCTGCGCGAGGGCAATCACGTCGTTGCCGATGCCCAGCAGATAGGGTATGACTTCCTCTTGGATGGGCATCGGACTGACGAACCCCATCTCCTCAATGGCGCGGCGAATCTCTGACGTCACGCCCAATTCTTCAAATGTCTTCAATGCTAATTATCTTTTATCGGCAGCAAAGGTAATGAAAAAAGAGCACACCGCAAAGCAACGGCATAGGTTTTAACTGTTTGGAGTACAAAGCCCGTGTACTCGCAGTACAAAGCACGTGTACTCGCAGTACAAAGGCCATGTACTTGCAGTACAAGGCCCATGTACTGTCGGCGAAGTAGCGTGGAAGAGAAAAATGAATGTATTTTTGCTCATGTCGGAGAAAACACTTATCTTCGCAGCCACAAACCGAAAAGACGTATGAAGATAGCTGTTTACTGCAGTGCCAACGAGCACATCGACCCCGATTTCTTCACTATCACCGCCGACCTTGGGCGCCGGCTTGCCGAGAGGAGGCACGATATCGTGTTCGGCGGATGCAACATGGGACTGATGGAATGCGTCGCCCGCGCGGCGAAGAACGCCGGTGGACGCACGATCGGCGTGGTGCCGAGGATAATAGAGAAGAACGGCCGCGTGTCGGACTATGTCGACGTGGTGATTCCATGCGACAACCTCAGCGACCGCAAGGAGCTCATGCTCGCCCAGAGCGACATGGCCATCGTGCTGCCAGGAGGCATCGGCACGCTCGACGAACTGTTCTCGATGGCGGCCTCCCACACTATAGGCTATCACGAGAAACCAATCGTCGTGCTCAACGCGAAAGGATTCTGGAACAGCCTCTTCCTCATGCTCGACGACCTGCAGCAACGGGGCGTCGTGAGAGGCGACTATCACAGATATATCCAGAAAGCAGAAAACGTCGGAGAAATGATGAAAATCGTCGATTTCATCGGGAGGTAGAAAGAAGAAAAATGTAGTATGAAATACAACACTCACACGCTGCCATGCGGCATGCGGATAATCCATCGACAGGAAGACGGAGGCGTGGTCTACTGCGGTATCGGTATCGCCGCCGGCGCCAGAGACGAGCTGCAGGGCGAGGAAGGACTTGCCCACTTCTGCGAGCACGCCACCTTCAAAGGCACCTCGCGACGACGGGCGTGGCACATACTGAACTGCCTGGAGAGCGTCGGAGGCGACCTGAACGCGTTCACCAACAAATCCGACACCGTCTATCACGCCGCCGTGCCGCGCGAGCATGCCCTCAGAGCAATCGACCTGCTCACCGACATCGTGTTCCACTCCGTCTATCCCGACAGCGAAATCGACCGCGAGAAGGAGGTGATATGCGACGAGATAGAAAGCTACAACGACTCACCGGCCGAACTGATCTACGACGAGATCGACAACATCCTCTTCGAGCACGCCCCGCTGGGCCACAACATCCTCGGCACAGCAGAGAGCGTCAGACGATTCGGAAGCACCGACGCACGACGATTCACACAACGCAACTACCGCCCGGAGCAGACGATACTCTTCGTCGCGGGCAACGTGAACTTCCAGCTCATCGTCAGACAGATGGAAAAGGCGATGGCTG
Source organism: Prevotella sp. (assembly GCA_017477435.1). Lineage (GTDB taxonomy): Bacteria > Bacteroidota > Bacteroidia > Bacteroidales > Bacteroidaceae > Prevotella. Next base: position 77,579 of record JAFUVV010000016.1, on the reverse strand, counting down.
CCTATCCGTGCAGCACGCCAATAACCGAACAGCCGACAGCCTCAGCGCAACTGCTGACACCGACAGCCCATCAAGGCGAGACAATCGAGCAGCGACGCGACACGCATCAGGCTCACGTCGTAGTGGCGACAGGCACCTACACCGTGTTCAACGACCGGCGGCTGCCACTCTTCCTGCTGAACAACATGGTGGGAGGACCAGGAATGAACGCACTGTTCAACATCAACCTCCGCGAACGCCACGGGCTGGTGTATTCCGTGGAGAGCTCGATGTCGACATGGGACAACGCCGGAGCATGGTACACCTACTTCGGGTGTGACCATCACGACATAGACCGCTGCCTGCGACTCATCAGGAAAGACATGGACCGGCTGATGGACGAGCCCGTAAGCGAGACTCGCCTGAAAGCAGCAAAGCGCCAGATGAAGGGTCAGATGCAGGTGGCTGGCGACAACCGCCAGAGCACCACGCTCGATTTTGCATACGACTATCTCCACCTCGGGCGTGAGAAGGACTTCGCCCTGCTTGCTGAGCGCATCGACGCCATCACGGCCGACGACCTGCAGAGCGTGGCCCGCGACGTGTTCAACCCCGACAGACTGACCACTCTGATTTTCAAGTGAGGACGGGAAAAGTATGCTTCCCTTCCAGAATAAGACACAAAGAGGGCCGGCGCATTGAGAAGCGCCGACCCTCTGTCTGTTGTTGGGCTGAAAAGCGATTAACGCATTGCCCAGAAATTGTCGGTTGCAACAGCTGCACGCACCTGGCTTACGCCGGCATCGTTGAGCGCAACGTCGATCGTCTCGCCTGCGGGAAGAGTCATCTTCACAGTGCCGTCTTCGTTGAAGCGAAGAATCTCGGTGGTCTTGCCGTTCTGGATCTTCGACCATGAGTCGTTGGCCTTGTCATAGACAAATGTGAGCACGTCGCCGTCGGGAGCAGTAATCTCATAACCGTCGGTGAGAGTCTTCACGGCATAGTAGCGACCATCCTGGCCCTTCACTTGCTGTGTCTTGCCCACATTGCTTGCCATGGGGTTGCTGCCTGTCCAGAACTCGATGGTGTTGAGCACAAACACATCGGCGACAGAGCAAACGGCATAAGCCGGCGCGATGACGATGAAGATGAGCTCGTTGAGGATCTTGCTACCTGTAGCTTCCTTGTTCCAAGAAGCCAACTTGTTGAACAATCCGAAAGAACCTACGCATGAGGTTGTCAGCAGTGTTGCAGAAAGAAGAATTGCTGCAACTTTCAAATGTTTCTTAATCATAGTCTATTTGTTTAAAAGTGAATTTTCCAGTGCAATTTTACACATTTTCTTTTTTATGACAAAAGATTTCCCATTTTTTTCAACAAAAAAGTTTGTTTTTATGACATAATGGAGCTTCAGAGGAAGAAAATGCTTTCCGGTCCCATATTGAAAAGCAGGTCGAGGATGCTGAGGTTTGGCAGGAAGCCGTTGCGCTGCTGATACACCTGATAATAAGGCACCGGCGAGAAGTCGGGATCAGCCTTCGGGTGCTTGGGTGTGATGGTGTTACGCAGGTCGTCGTAGCCCATCGACAGGGCTTCGTCGGGACGGATGAAATCGGTGGAGATTTGGATGTCAGGCTCGATATCGAGCAGGGAGCACATCAGACGGATGATGTCGAGGTTGAAATCGAAAAGGCGTTCCCAGCGCCGTGTATAGAATTGGGAAATATCGTCGATGTAGTAGTCGTAGAATGGACTCTCGCCATATGCCGACTCGAGCGCTTTCTGGTGGATGTGCCGCCAGTTGCCGTGGTCGCTGATGCGGAGCTCGCCCACCGGCGTCGACGTTGCCGAGCCGGCATGCTCCACGGGCACGGTGAGCGCCAGAGGACCCGACGGCGAGGCAACGATGCAACGGTTGCGGTAGGTCTGCTTCTGAAAGTTCTCAGAGGCATCGATCACCGCCGTGACAGCGCGATTGAGCTTCTGATACCACTGCACAGGACCGAAGTAGGTGGTAGAGAGCAGAGTGAATGTTGTGGTTTGCTGGACAGACATTCTCAAAATGATAATCTCACGACCGACGTTATTCCTTCTTCATCCTGAGCTTCAGGGGATATGCCTTCCCTACTATCTCGTTTCCGGTGACTATGACCGAGTCGGCATCGGAGGCAAGCAGATAGTTGCGGCACGCCCCGCAGCCGCATCCGTCGCTGCAATGGTCGGTGACGATGAAGCTCTCGCCGCCTATCTCTATCGTGTCGCCACCCACGGCAGCCACACGGGATATGCTGAGCACGCTGTCGCCGAAGACCACAAGGTCGCCACGGCCGACGCTACTCTTCTGAAGCCGGTTGACGAAGACCTTGTCGCCGCGACGAAGGCCGGGAATGAGATTGTCGGAAGTGGTGGTGCAGATAGTGAATGCATAGGCTCTGACAATGAGCATCAGTACTATTGCCACAGCAAGCGAGACTATGAATTTCAGAGCATTGAGCATACACTATTTGCAAGAAAAAACTACTTTATGTTGTCTACCATGTTGAACAGTCGGTTCCAGCGTATTCCCTTTATTCCGGCACGGTCCTTGTCGTGCGACCACCAGATGAAAATCGGTTTTCCGACCACATGATCCTCGGGCACAAATCCCCAATAGCGGGAGTCGGCGGAGTTGTGGCGATTGTCGCCCATCATCCAGTAGTAGTCCATCTTGAAGGTGTATTTGGTTGCCAACTGTCCGTTGATGTAAATCTGACCATTCTTCACCTCGAGGTCGTTGCCTTCGTAGACCCTTATCGGACGCTCATAGACGGCGATGTTGTCCATCGTCAGTTCGATGCTCTCGCCTTTCTTTGGTATCCACACGGGTCCGTAGTTGTCGCATGTCCATCCCGTCACGGCGTTGCGCGGATAAACCTCGCCGACGGGGGCATTCTCGTTTATCGTGATGCTCTCCACGATGTCGGGACGTGCCTTCAGTCCGTCGACAGCACGCTTCGTGAGAGGCATGTAGCCGCGGGAATTGAGGCTGGCGAGGTCTTCCATCGTGATGCCGAGCTCATGCATCAGGTCGTCGGGGATATACTGCTTCAGTTTCACATAATAAGTGTACTGCACGTTGTCGGGTTCCTTATTTGGTTTCCCGTCGAGGTAGACGATGCGGTCTTTCACCTGGAGCGTCTGGCCTGGCAGTCCAACGCAGCGCTTCACGTAGTTCTCGCGACGGTCGGTGGGACGCGAACTGATATCGCCATACTCATGGGGATTGTTGGCAATATAGTTTCGACCCATCGCATAGACGATCTTGTAGTAGTCGTATTGCTGCTGACGGTTAAGATCGGCGGGGTTCACCGGCGTCGGGTAGTTCTTCTCGTAGATCTGCTGACCGAAGTCGTAGACCATTTTATAGTACTCCGTCTGATACGGCTGCTCCGTACAGATGGTATCGCCGGCAGGATAGTTGAACACGACGATATCGTTCAGCTTCACATTGCCGAATCCCTTCACGCGGCGATAGTCCCAGTGAGGCCAGCTGATGTACGACTTGCAGTTGAACAGCGGCAGCGTGTGCTGGGTAAGGGGCATCGTGAGAGGCGTCTGCGGGATACGAGGACCGTAGCTCACCTTCGACACGAAGAGGTAGTCGCCAGTAAGGAGCGACTTCTCAAGCGAACTTGACGGGATGACGTAGTTCTGGAAGAAGAACTGATTGATGAAGTAGACAGCCACGAGAGCAAAGACGATGGCATCGACCCACGACATGACGAAACGCACTGGTCCCTCGGCTTCCTTCCACCACTGCCAGCGTATCTTTTTGGTGATATACACGTCGAAGATAAACGGAACAACGATGAGTCCGAGCCAACTCTTCAACCAATAGAGGAACAACAGATAGATTGCGAGGACGACAATGAACTTCGCCCACTGCACTTTCATGTTTAATGTTTTCTTTTCTTTTCTGTATATGTTTTTTGTCATAATGGTTTGTGAAAAACTTAAACTATTTAATTCTAATCAATTAACTTGTCAACTTGTCGACTTATCTACTTGTCAACTTACCTGCCCATCAACTATCTACTTCACAACAACCTCGAGCTTGATGTTTCCCTGTGTGTCGAAGAAGACAAAGTGGTCGCTCTTGTCGGCAGTCCAGAAGATTCCCTTGGCATAGCCTGCCGGTGAGAAGTCATCGGGTTTAAAGTATTCGTTGTCGAACGTCCAACACACCTCTCCCTTGCTGTTGAATAGCGCTCCTCTGGTTTCTCCCAAATAGACATTGGCCAGCCGCAGGCCAGTATTGTTCCAATAGCTGCGTTCGAGAAGGTCAGCAGCCAGTGGGTTGTCGGCTTCGCCGTCGGGCTCGGGCTGCAGGAATATTTCATTCCCGCTGATATCGCGGAAGCTGATGCAGACATTGTGGCCGAGAGTACGCCCATTGGTAGAACAGATCTGCGGGTGTTTCCAATCGTTGTTCATGACGATGGCGTTGGCGTCTTCGTTGATAATGGTGTTATAGAAAGCCGTGGCTTTGTCGTAGCTGGCACGCACCTCGAGGGTTGGGGTGATGATATCGTAGCGGCCGGTCTCAGTGTTGAGCGCCACTGCTCCGCCATCGACGAAATCGGTCACTGTCGTTCCGGTGACCGACACGTACTGCGAGGGTATCTCTCTGACGACGCGTCCTGTGGGATCGATAATGACATTTTTCCTGCTTGCGTTGCAAACGACGGCATAATTGCTGCTGAAGTTGTGAGCATTTTTATACTGCGGCTCAATGGCGATGCGTCCTTCGCCATCGAGGTAGCCGAACTTCATGGATGCCCCCATGAACAGCCGCCGGTTGTCTCTCAGTGGATAGGTAACGAAACTTCTGGGCTGTACGTCTGGCGCCACGGTCCGTCCCTTGTCGTTGATGAAGAACATCTTGCCATTGGCCTTGGCCACTGCCAGCCCGTCGCAGAAGTTGCCGACGGCAGTGATGGCGGGGTCGAGGGCAGTAGTTTCGCCCGACTTGTGGAGGATATACCACTGGTATTTAGGGTCGTTGGCGGGACTGCCCTTTACGGGTGTGGTATCGCAGACGGCACAGACGCCACCATCGAAGCGCGGGCTGTCTTGCGTGAGCCATCCTCTGCGTGACACTGGTGCCGCCGTCTCGACGTTGTAGAAATTCCAGATGATTCCCTTGTTATCGCTCTTCTGTATGGCGAAGATGCCGTCGTAGACATTGGTTACCTTTGCCCATTCAAAGCCTTCGAAGTCAACCTCTATCGGGAGAATTTCTTCCCGGCGGGGTGCACCGGCACCTTTGTCAGTGTCCTGTGCCCGTGCAGGCATCGACGACATTGCGACGATGATTGCGGCGAATAGTGTACGTTTCATATTGTGTTGGAGTTTTATAGGTGAATATTCAGAACTTGAACATGTCACTGATGGTGAGCAGTCCCGTGTGGTTGACGGTATACTCTGCTGCGAGCACTGCACCGAGTGCAAATCCCTCTCGCGAGTGAGCGTTGTGGGTAATTGTAATGCTGTCGGCGTCGCTGTCGTATTTTATACTATGAATTCCCGGCACCTCGCCCTCGCGACGACAAGTGATCAGAAGCGGATGATCGCCCACCGGGTCGAAGTTGTATACAGCCCCGTCGGCATCGTGAAGTTCTCCTACTGCCCAGTTGCTGTAGCGGTCGTTGCGCTCAATGATCTCCTCGGCCAGTGTGATGGCTGTGCCCGACGGATGGTCGAGCTTATGTACGTGGTGCACCTCCTCCATGCTGACGTCGTACTGCGCAAAACCGTTCATTATCTTTGCCAGATAGCGGTTCACTGCCGAGAAGATAGCCACGCCGATAGAGAAATTGGAAGCCCAGAAGAGTGTCTTCCCTTCTTCCTGACACATGCGGCGCACATCCTCCTCGTGGTCTGTCTTCCATCCCGTAGACCCGCTCACAACCTTCACCCCGCGGCTCCATGCCTTCAGGTAGTTGTCGTAGGCAGCAGTGGGATTGGTGAACTCTATCGCTACGTCGGCCGAGGCGAAGGCTTCCGTGTTGAAGTCTTCCTGATTGTCTACGTCTATCTTGCACACAATCTTATGGCCACGCTTCAGGGCTATCTTTTCTATCATACGCCCCATCTTGCCGTATCCTATCAATGCTATTTTCATAAATAACAACAATTTTAGAGTGCAAAGATAAATATTATTTTTTAGACAATGTTTATTTTCAACCAAAATTCGAAAAACAGCCTTCTTTTTGCTGCATATACGGCTGTTTTTCTTTATCTTTGCAGCGATAAAACCTTTCTGACATGACAACAAAAAAACTACTTCTGATGGTGTGTGCCACTCTGTGCACGATGTTCTCCTATGGGCGCGACGCCTATTTGTTTTCCTATTTCCGCGGCGAGAAAGACGGTCTGCACCTGGCCTACAGCTACGACGGCCTGCACTGGCATGCTCTCAACGGCAACGAGTCGCTGCTGAAGCCTGAGGTTGGCGACGACCGCCTGATGCGCGACCCGAGCATCGTGCAGGGACCCGACGGCACGTTCCACATGGTGTGGACCAGCAGCTGGCACGACCGCATCATCGGCTATTCCTCATCGCGCGACCTGATCCACTGGACCGAGCAGCGCGCCATTCCCGTGATGGCCGACGAGCCCACGGCAAGCAACTGCTGGGCACCAGAACTCTTCTACGACGAACCCACACGCACTTTCTATATCTTCTGGGCCACAAGCATCCCGGGACGACACCACTCCGTAGGCTCGCTCGAAGGGAAGGACGAGTGGAACCACCGCATCTACTGCACCACCACGAAGGACTTTAAATCATTCACCCCCACCCGACTGTATTTCAACCCCGACTTCAACGTGATCGACGCTGCCGTCGTGCGCATCCCGGGCAAGCGTGAGCTCATCATGGTGGTGAAGAACGAGACGTCGAACCCTGCCCAGAAAAACATTCGCCTCACCCGCTCCCGCAGCATGAAGCGCGGATTTCCTACTAAAGTCTCTGCTCCCATCACTGGCAAGTACTGGGCCGAGGGACCTGCACCGCTCTACGTGGGCGACACGCTCTACGTCTACTTCGACAAGTATATGGAAGGTCGCTACGGTGCGGTGCGCTCGCTGGACAACGGCAAGACGTGGACCGACGTGAGCGACCAGGTGTCGTTTCCCGAGGGAATACGCCACGGCACGGCATTCCGCGTCGACGACACCCTGCTGCGCTCGCTGCGCATAGCCACTGGCGACAAGACGTGCGCGTCAACTTCCCTCACAAGGCAGGGAAGATAGAAGCGGGCGAAAAGGTGATGAGCGTGACGGTGGAATAGCTTCCATCATGCCTCAACGCCTTTTATCCTTCATTTTTTTCATACTTTCCCTCATTGCACATTGGAGGAAAGAATCAATCTGTAAGCATTTTTACCGATTTTTTCTATTTTGCCGAAAATTCTGAAAATCTTCGGCTGGGGAGAATTTTTTTGAAAAAAATCGAATTTTTTGACTTCATCTGTAAAACGCTGTATTTCAACCAGATATATTTTTAACCTTTTTTATGTCAACCATCTGGCGACAATAACCCAATGGGTTAATGCCATTAAAGGGCCTCTTTAATGCCATCAAGTGGGCCCTTTAATGGCATCAAAGAGCCCATCTACCGGGAGTATCAAGCAACTTTATTGGTCACGTTATCGGTTTTATTGTCCGATTTATAACGTCAGAGAAAGAATCATTCGCCCTTGTCACCAAAAACGGGACAGTAAAGAGTGCTTTCAATTCGTAAGTTCCACCACTGGAAAGGGGTATTTTGTGCCCTAAAAAGGGTATAAAAGGGGGTGAAAAAGCATTGCACACCGCCAACGGGCGATAATCTATAACAGCGTTACAAAATTGTTACAATACCGATTTTTCGAAAATTTGGCTCTCCTGCGGCAACCTGTAAACTTTTTCTCCAAAATCTTACATTTTTTGCTCTGTTTGCGCTTAAATATTGTTAAATATTTACTTTTTTCGCTCGCATTAACGTAATTTTGCATCCAAATTGTTTTTTATGAAAATGAAATTGAAATCAGCAAGTGTCATCCTGTTTTCTCTCCTCACCCTCCATTCGTGCTTCAAAGACGAGCCGCTGAATGCCGAGTGCGACATAGAACAGGCATACATACACTCCGACAACCCCGAGGAAATGTTCTTCAACCTCACCGACACGATAGTCAACGTTGCCTACGATGCATCGCAGATATCGTTCAACGTGCGGCGCCATGCCGACCTCTCGGCCATCGCACCGCATTTCAGGCTCACAGAAGGTGCAACCATCACGCCGGCAAGCGGCTCTGTGCAGGACTTCTCAAAAGGGCCCGTAAGCTACACAGTGACGTCGGAAGACGGCCAGTGGAGCCGAACATACCAGGTGAGCGTGAACAGAGTGTCGACCATCACAGAGACTGAGATCGGCATCGACTTTGAGAACTACGAACTCGACCCCGACTATAAGAAGTTCTACATTTGGCACAACATCCTCGGCGACGGCACTCTGGGCAACGACTGGGCAACAGGCAACCCGGGATACCGCCTCAGCAAAGGATCGGCAAAGCCCGAAGAATATCCCACGACACCCATCGCCGAAGGACTCGACGGGGCAGCGCTGAAGCTCGAGACGTGCGACACAGGGCCGTTCGGAAGAATGTCGAACATGCGCCTGGCTGCAGGTAACATGTTCCTCGGACTCTTCGACCTCAACATCGCACTGCGGCAACCCCTCATGGCAACGTGCTTCGGAATACCGTTCGACAAGAAACCGGTGAAGCTGTCGGGATACTATCAGTACACCCGAGGAGAGAAATTCCAGGATGACAAAGGCAATACCGTCGAAGGAAGACAAGACGAAGGCAACATCTACGCCGTACTCTACCGCAACCACGACACCGACGGCAGCGAGGTGGTGCTCCACGGCGACGACGTGAAGACAAACAGCCACATCGTCGCACTGGCCGACCTCAGGATACCAGAGAATGCCACAGAGTGGACACCGTTTGAGATAGACTTCAACTATAGCAGCGAGATAGACCCCGAACTGCTCGAGAACAGAGGCTACAACATCACAGTAGTCTTCTCATCGAGCATCGACGGAGCAAAATTCGAAGGCGCCATAGGAAGCTGCCTCAAAGTGGACAAAGTAAGACTAATATGCGAGGAAGAAGAATGATGAAAAAGACCATAATCACACTCACCGCGATGCTCCTCCTATCCTCAGCAGCACACGCCGAAGGATTCCTGAGCAACATCGGACTGAAAGCACGCTTCGGATACAACATCGGAGGCACAGCACCCGTCGGACTGCCAGCCACAATACGGGGACTCAACAAATTTGCAATCATACCAAACCTGCAGATAGGTATCGACGTCACCAAACCGCTGTCCTCCGCATGGGGACTGGAGACAGGACTGCGACTGGAGAACAAAGCAATGGAGATAGACGCCGACGTGAAGAACTATAAAATGGAAATCACACGCGGCGACCAGACCCTCGGAGGTGTGTTCACCGGAGGAGTGACAACATACGTCGACGAGATGATGGTCACACTACCACTGCTCGCAACTCTCAACATCTCCCAGAAAATTCAACTGAAAGCGGGTCCGTATGCATCGCTGCTACTCACACGCGGCTTCGACGGATATGCCTACGACGGATACCTACGCGTAGACAACCCCACAGGACCGAAAGTGGAACTCGGCAACGAAGACGGCACAAGAGGCGAATACGACTTCTCCGACGATATGCGCCACATGCAGTTCGGCATAGAAGCCGCCATCGACTGGCGACTCGCCTCGCACGTGGGAGCATTCGCAGAACTCAACTGGGGACTCACAGGCATCCACCACAGCGACTTCAAAACAATAGAGCAAACCCTATACCCTATCTTCGCAACAATAGGAATCAACTACAGACTGAAATGACATACGACATTAAGAAAATCCTCTCGCTCATTGCGCTCACAGCAATATCGCTATCCGCAATGGCCACCGACTACAGCGACACCCTCGCAGTGACCGTCAACGGACAGACCATCTACAAGAATGCCACCATCACCCTCAGCGAGAAAGAGAGTGGCACATACACGCTGACCCTAAAAAACCTCATAGCCGGCACCGATGCTCTCGGGACTATCACCTTCGACGACTGCTATGCAAAACAGACCGACCGCGGGATGATCTTCGACGAGAACATCACGACGACCATCGCTGATGGCGACAACATCAGAGGCATCACATGGACAGGACCATCATTAGGAGATATCAACTTCTCTCTCCGCGCCTCGCTCGCCGACAACAAGCTCCAGGCTGTCATCGTATTCACCACCACCGGCGCCTCCCCAAAGACCTACTCCCTCCGCTTCGGCGACGGCATACACCTATACAACGGCTCCTTCGAGACATTCAAAGACTCGAAAGGAAAAGAAGTAGACGAGACAACCGCCACCATCGAACCAGAATACTGGCATTCGTTCAACACCGCCTCGGGAAGTTGGGCTTCTCTTGCTGGCTCCCATTGCTATATGTCTGATGATACACGGCAGAATTCAACAAGCAAAAAATCATTACGCCTACTCGCCACAAGCATATTTGGAGTAGTTGCAAATGGGACTGCCACCAATGGGCGTCTTAATGCCGGAAGTATGTCGGCTACAGATGTCGCAAATCACGCTCAAATAGACATAAGTAACAGTGCAAAAGACCCAAGCGGGCATCCTTTCTACACTCTTCTAAATGTCCAGCCAGACAGCATCGCACTTTGGGCAAAGTTCAAGCAGGGTACAGCAAATGCCCAACACCCATACGCAACTGTCACAGCTACAATCACCGACGGAACTTACTATCAAGATCCAGAGGACAAGGTTTATACAAACAAAGTCGCTGTTGCAAAAAACAACACGATTGCCACTAATGGAGCAGCATGGCAACGGCTTAGTATTCCTTTCGATTACGCAACCTATGCATCAAACAACGCCGAGCAAAAGGCAATCTTGATTACCATGTCAACGAATGCTGATCCCGGACAAGGAAGTAATAAGGACGAGCTTTACGTGGACGACATGGAACTTATCTACAATGCCGACATCACCTCCGTCAAGCTCAGCGGAGAAAACATCGAGGCTGCGGCATACGCTGGTGAGAACCCTCTCCCGGGATACGCCTCGCTGAAGATAGCACAGGTGGAGGTGAAGGATGTCGTGGCTGCCAGCGACTTCACCGTGGAGACCAATGCCCGGCAGCCGTTCGTATACAAAGAAGTGGTCGATGCCGACGACATCATCCTCAACGACCCCACACTTCCGAAGAATGCCGACCAGATAGCAACCATCGTTTGCTATGCCGCCGACCTCTCGAAGGCTAACGCGTGGATGGTGTTCATAAACAAGGAAAGAATGGCAGGCGACGTCAACAGCGACGGGAAGACAGATATCTCCGACGTCACCGCAATGATCGACATCATACTGGGTAAAGACAGCACGAAGCCTTACACCTACGACCACAAAGCCGCCGACATGGACGGAAACGGCACGATCGACATCTCCGACGTGACAAGCCTCATCGACGTAATACTCGGCAAGCAGAACTAAAAAAGAGTATTTCACTGAAAAATAAATCATAAACATAAATCCTTCTACAAGAAAACGATCATGAGAAAAATCTTTACATTCATCGCATTGTCGATGATGTCGCTGACCGCGATGGCCACCGACTACACCGACACTCTCGTCGTAACAGTCAACGGCAAGAGCGTCTATCAGCATGCAACCATCAGCCTTAACGAACAATCCGACGGCGCATACACACTGAGCCTTAAGAACTTCACTCTCGACAACGAAGGCTCTCTCATGGGCGTCGGGACTATCAGTCTGCCCGACTGCGAACCACTGCAGACCGACCGCGGACTCATCTTCAACGAGGAAGTCAACATCACCATCGAGGAAGGCGACGACCCGTCGGTCGACTTCTGGCTGGGACCAATGATTGGCGAAGTGCCCATTTCGCTACGCGCAGCACTTGTGGGAGACAAGCTGCAGGCTGTCATCGACATCAACCTGGAGTTTATGCACCAAATCATCAACGTTCGCTTCGGCGATGGATATCAGCTCTTCAACGGAACGTTTGAATCGTTCAAAGACTCGGAAGGTGCTGCCGTTGAGGAAGATGGCACCTACGCTGAGCCGGAATACTGGCACTCATTCAACACCGCATCGGGCGATTTGGCATCAATGGCAGGTAAAGCCCCGTATCTTTCTTCAGAAACCCGTCCAGGCTCAACAGGAACAAAATCGCTGCTGTTGAAATCAACACCTATAACAGTTCCCATTTTTGGCGTAGTAGCTATAGCCAATGGAACAATAACCACTGGACGCTTGAATGCCGGCGATGTGAATGCCACAAGCACTAAGAATCATGCAGAGATGGACCTTAGCAAAACGGATAAAGATCCAAGCGGACACCCGTTCTACTCGCTGCTCAACGCACAGCCAGACAGCATCGTGACATGGGTGAAGTTCAAACAGCAAAGTGTGAACAGCAGTTATCCATACGCAACCGTCTCGGCAACCATCACCGACGGAACCTACTACCAGGAGCCTGTCGACAAGACATATACAAACATCGCAGCCCGTGCCGAGAACAACACCATCTCCTCTAACGGTGCCACATGGCAGCGACTCTCCATTCCTTTCAACTACGACACATACACCTCTAACAACGCCCAGACAAAGGCAATCATGGTGACAATGTCGACAAACAACGGCGCCGGAACAGGCAACGAGGGCGACGAGCTTTACGTGGACGACGTTGAACTCATCTACAATGCCGACATCACATCTGCCACCGTCGGCGGTACAGACATCGTAGCCACGCCATACGCCGGCGAAGAAGAGCTCCCTGCATACGCCACACTGAAGACAGCACTGGTGGAGACATCCAAGGCTGTCACGGCCGATGACTTCGTCGTGACGACCAACGCCAAGCAACCGTTCGTGGGCGTGGAGGTGATGGATGCCGACGACGTGGAGTCCGACGACCCCGCTCTGCAGGCGGAAGTCGACCAAGTAGCGTTCATCTCATGCTACGCTGCCGACCTCTCGAAGATGTGCTCATGGATCGTGTTCGTGAAGCACGCAGGCATCAACTACGATCTCAACGGCGACGGAAAGATATCTACCGCCGACATTCAGGTTATAATCAACGAGATGAAGAAGGCTCAGGCCGACCAGAACATGAAGTACGACCTCAATGGCGACGGCAAGATCTCGACAGCCGACATCCAGACCATCATCAACGAGATGAAGAAGTAGCATTCCTACTCTATACACAAGCAGCAGACCGGCACGAGACAGTACGTGCCGCCTGCTGTTTTTCGATAAAAAAAACACTGAAAATCTTTGTCAAAACCTCACACACCACATGGAAAAACTCCTCCACTACGTTTGGAAGCATCGCCTCTTCCCCCTGAAAGAGCTCACCACGACCGACGGACAGATGGTTGAAGTGGTCGACACCGGTCTCCACAACAGCAACTCCGGCCCTGATTTCTTCAATGCCAAAGTGAAGATCGGCGGCGAAATGTGGGTGGGCAACGTGGAGATCCACGACCATTCTAAGGACTGGTTTCGCCATGGTCACGACTCCGACAAAGCCTACGACAACGTGATACTCCACGTGGTTGAAGAGGCCGACGACGACGTCACCACATCCGACGGGCGCAAGATTCCGCAACTGCAGCTCCCTGTGCCCGAGACGGTGAAGAAGAACTACGAGAGTCTCATCAACGAAGACCGCTATCCGCCGTGCTACAAGATAATACCGACGCTCTCGAAGATAAAGGTCAACAGCTGGCTTAGCGCCCTCCAGACCGAGCGTCTTGAGCAGAAGACCGCTGCCATCGTGAAGCGCGTGGAGCAGTCGAACGGTTCGTGGGAAGAAGCCTTCTTCAGGACACTGGCACGCAACTTCGGCTTCGGCATCAACGGCGACGCCTTCGAAGCATGGGCACAGAACCTGCACATCGGCTTCGTTGCCCACCACCGCGACGACATCTTCCAGGTGGAAGCGTTCTTCATGGGTCAGGCAGGACTGCTGAAGCCCGAAGCCATCAACAGCCGCTACCTCGAAAGAGCCATCGACGACGACTACTATCGCCGCCTGCTGAGCGAATATAAATATCTGTCCCTGAAGTTCAACCTCACCCCGATGGACCCCTCGATGTGGCGATTCATGCGTCTCCGCCCGCAGAACTTCCCCCACATACGCGTCTCTCAGCTGGCGCAGCTCTACAACAGCGGCACGGCCAACCTGAGCCAGATTCTCGAATGCCGCAACATGAAAGAGCTGCACAGGGCCCTCGCCACCTCGGTGACCGAATACTGGCAGACGCACTTCCTCTTCGGAGCTGAATGCCGGAAAAGCTACAAAGTGCTCTCCACTGCATCAAAAGACCTCATCATCATCAACACCGTGGTGCCGATGCTATTTGCCTACGGACGAACTTTCTCAAAAGAATATCTCTGCGACAGGGCGTTCTCGCTTCTCGAAGAACTTGCTGCCGAGAAGAATAGCATCGTGACCACGTGGAAAGAGTGTGGCCTGGAGGCAAAGACGGCTGCCGACTCTCAGGCGCTCATACAGCTGAAGAAAGAATACTGCGACCGCAAGGAATGCCTGCGTTGCCGCTTCGGATACGAATACATGAGCAGCAATTCATAATATACACCTTTATATTATGGAATACATTTTCGAGACAAGGATAGAGGTTCGCGACTATGAATGCGACATCCAGGGCATTGTGAACAATGCCAACTATCTCCACTACACCGAGCACACCCGCCATCTCTTCCTCCGCCATCTGGGGCTCAGTTTCGCAGAGCTGCACGCGAAAGACACCGACGCCGTGGTGGCGAGGATGAACCTTCAATACAAGGTTCCCCTGCGCAGCGAAGACGTTGCCATCTCAAGAATGGCTCTTCGTAAGGAGGGCGTCAGATATGTGTTCTCGCACGACCTCTTCAGAGAGAGCGACGAAAAGCTCTGTTTCCGCTCAGAGGTGGAAATCGTGTGCCTCATAAACGGAAAGCTGGCCGTCAGCGAAGAGCTCGACACGGCTTTCAAAAGCTACATCGACAAGGAATAGCACAGTGCTATTCGCTTTTTTAGAATATAATACCGGAAAAGAATGAAGATTATCTCTGTCGTCGTCACCTACAACCGCTTCGAGCTTCTCAAAGTCACCATTGCCCACCTGAAGGCCATCGGTCGGCTGTCGGCTATCGTCGTCGTCAACAACGGCTCTACCGACGGCACTGCGGAGTGGCTGCAGGAGCAGACGGGACTCGACGTCATCAGTCAGGACAACGTTGGCGGTTCGGGCGGGTTCTACGTCGGAATGAAACGGGCCTACGACCTCGGAGCCGACTGGATATGGTGCATGGACGACGACGTCTATCCCGAGCCGACATGTCTGAACGAGCTACTGAAGCATGCCGACGCCGACGACATCGGCATCCTCTGCCCGAGGAGGATCAGGGAGGGCAAGGTTTTTGTGAACGAATGCCGGCAGATAAACCTCGCCAACCCGTTCCGCCCGATGCACCGTGGACGCCTCACACCCGACGTCACCACAGCCACCGACATCGAAGGGATGGTGTTCGAAGGACCGCTAATCAGCCGGAGGGTGGTGGAGAGAATAGGACTTCCGAACAAAGACCTGTTCCTCTTCTACGACGACACCGACTACAGTCTGCGCACGGTGCAGGCGGGATTGCGCGTCAGGTATATCCCCGAAGCCATAATACAGAAAAAACTGTTCTTCTCCGACGACACATGGACAGCGAAATTCCAGAAGAAGAAGAAAAAGCACCTCTATCAGGTGCGCAACTCTGCCTATTTCAATCACCACTACGGTAGTAACGCCGGCGTGAGATACCTCCGTCCATTCATCGACCTGCAAGGCTATCTCTGGGGTGCCATCCTGATGGCCATCCTCCGGTGGGGATATAGCTGGAGCGACGTGGCCGACATCTTCCGCGCCTACAGCAACGGCATCCACTCCCGCCTGGGAAAGATATAACAAAACCCTCACCTTTTCACAATTCCGTCACCCCTACCCCATCACCCATATTCCTTCACCCGTATTCCATAATGAACCAACAGGAAATAATCAACGCCATCGCACTGACACGAATAGGATATTTCTCCCTTGCCAATATCCTCCAGCTATACCGCGCCGTCGGTTCGGCCACAGAGATCGTGAATCACCGCAGCAACATCCGCGACATCCTGCCCACGGCATCCGACCGCCTCGTGGCCTCGCTGAAGGATATCGACGAACCTCTCCGTCGCGCCGAAGCCGAACTTGAGTTCGACGAGCGACACCATATCACCCCGCTCCTTCTCTCCTCGCCCGACTATCCTGAGCGCCTCCGCCACTGCGACGACGCCCCGCTCGTGCTCTACTATCGCGGCACGGCCGACCTGAATGCACCGCGGGTGATCAACATCGTCGGAACTCGGCAGGCGACATCCTACGGACAGGAGCTCACACGCCGTCTCGTGGCCGACCTGCGACAGCTCGCACCCGACGTGGTAATCGTCAGCGGACTGGCCTACGGCATCGACATCTGCGCCCACCGCACCGCCCTCGAACAGGGTATGGAGACCGTCGGCGTGCTTGCCCACGGGCTCGACACCATCTACCCCACCCTCCATCGGTCGACAGCCGAGCAGATGCTCCGCCAAGGAGGACTCCTCACGGAGTTCCCGACGAGCACAAAAGCCGACAAGGTGAACTTCGTCCGTCGCAACAGGATAGTGGCCGGTATCGCCGATGCCACCATCCTTGTGGAGAGTGCCGCACATGGCGGCGGACTCATCACCGCAGCCATAGCAGGCAGCTACAACCGCGATGTCATGGCATTCCCGGGAGCCGTCGGAGCCAAATACAGCGAGGGATGCAACCAGCTCATCCGCAACAACGGAGCCACACTCATCACCTCGGCCCTCGACCTGCTCAACACCATGGGATGGCAGCCAGCAGCAAAGGAGCAGAAAGCACGCAAGGAGGGAATAGAGCGACAGATGTTTCCCGACCTCACCGACGAGGAACAGACCGTCGTCGAAGCACTCACGAAAAACAACGACCAGCAGATAAACATCCTCGCCGTGCAGACAGGCATCACGATATCCTCACTCGCCGCTATCCTCTTTTCGCTCGAGATGAAAGGAGTGGTGCGCCCAATGGCGGGAGGAACCTACCATTTGCTCACCATCTGAACCTCTTTTTTTTGCCTTCAGCATCGCCAGACAGCAGTACATGGGCTTTGTATTCCGAGTACATGAACGTTGTACTGGGAGTACATGGGCTTTGTACAGCGAGTACAAAAGCCATGTACTGCCGCCTGTACTATCAACAGCCATCCTCAGAAGGCCCCGACACCCTCTTTTCCAGTTGTCGTTAAGACATAAAAAACGACTCCACAGACTCTTATATCTAAAAATCTGTGGAATCGTTTTTGTTTTATATTCTCTATCAGGAATAATCAGAGAAATCTGTGAAATCTGTGGTAGAAAAACCTAAGTGATCGACAGTCGAAAGTCTATCCGAGCAGGCACTCGTCGAGTTTTCGTCGGATGAAATCCTTGTCGAGCTTCTGTCCGATGAACACAATCTTCTGCATGCGGTCGCCCCAAGTATCATCCCAGTCGCGTAGCAGCCCGGGCTCGCGTTTCATCAGTTCGATGAGCTCTTCCTCCTTCATCGTAGCGTACCACAATCCTGCCTCGCGCAGCGTCTTCTGTACTCCGGCCTGCTCGAAGAGGAACGACATGTCGGTATTGTGGGAGAAGTAGCACACTCCCTTGGCGCGGATGATGTTGCGCGGCCACTCAGTGGAGACGAAGCGGTCGAACTTGTGGATGTCGAACGGCCGGCGGCGGTAGTAGACGAACGTCCCGATGCCATATTCCTCGGCTTCGCCCTCGCCATGATGATGGTGGTGGTGATGATGCTCGTGGTGGTGGTCGTCGTCATCATCGTCGTCGTGGTGATGATGCTCGTGCTCCTCGTCGTCGTGGTCGTCGTGGTGATGATGGTCGTGGTCGTCGTCATCGTCGTCATCATCCTCGTCAACGTGCTTCTCCAGCTCCTTTATCCATGTGGCAGAAGTCATGACCTCCTCGAAGTCGAACATCCCCGTGCCCACGAGCTTGTCGAGGTCGATGTCGGCATAGTCGCAGGGAAGGATTTCGGCCTTCGGCTGCAGCGTGCGGATGATGTGCTTTATGCGCTCCAGCTCCGAGGGTTCCACCTCAGAAGCCTTATTGAGCAGTACGATGTTGCAGAACTCTATCTGCTGTATGATGAGGTTTTCGATGTCCTCCTCGTCGATATTCTTTCGTGTCAGGCTGTCGCCGCAGTCGAACTCACTCTGCAGTCGGAGCGCATCCGTCACGGTCACCACGCAGTCGAGGCGCGGAATGCCATACTGGGTGTACTCGCTGCCCATACGCGGCATAGAGCATATCGTCTGCGCTATCGGCTCGGGCTCACATATACCGCTGGCCTCGATGGCGATGTAATCGAAGCGATCCATCTTCATGATATCGCGCAACTGAGCCACGAGGTCCATCTTCAGCGTGCAGCAGATGCAGCCATTCTGAAGCGCCACGAGGCTGTCGTCGCCCTGACCGACAACGCCGCCCTTCTCGATGAGCGACGCATCGATATTCACCTCGCCGATGTCGTTCACTATGACGGCAAACTTGATGTTGCGGCGATTCGTGAGTATACGGTTGAGCAGGGTGGTCTTGCCGCTGCCCAGATAACCTGTCAGAAGTAATACTGGTGTCTCTTTCATTGTCTTCTTTCTTTTGTTTCAGCCTGCAAAGCTATTAAAAAAGAGCGAGACAAGAGAGGGAAAATATTTAAAATAAATAAAAATGTATGAAGTTTTTGGATAAATATTGTAACTTCGCAATCGAGATGAAAATAGGAACAATCGACTTTGGCCATCGCCCCGTTTTCCTCGCCCCCATGGAGGATGTGACCGACATCGGCTTCCGCAAGCTGTGCAAGCGGTTCGGTGCATCGATGGTCTACACCGAGTTTGTGTCGGCAGAAGCACTTGTGCGCTCAGTGAAGAGCACCGTGCAGAAGCTCACCATCAGCGACGAGGAGCGCCCTGTGGGCATTCAGATCTACGGCCGCGACGTGCCGCAGATGGTCGAGGCAGCAAAGATAGTGGAGCAGGCCGGGCCCGACGTGATCGACCTCAACTTCGGATGTCCCGTGAAGAAAGTTGCAGGGAAAGGAGCAGGAGCAGGGATGTTGCAGAACATTCCGCTGTTGCTCGACATCACGCGAGAAGTGGTGAAGGCGGTGAACGTGCCGGTGACCGTGAAGACACGGCTGGGGTGGAACTCCGAACAGCTCATCATAACCACGCTGGCAGAACAACTGCAGGACTGTGGAATAAAGGCCCTCACCATCCACGGACGCACACGGTCGCAGATGTACACCGGATCTGCCGACTGGACTCTCATTGGCGAGGTGAAGAACAATCCGCGGATAACGATTCCCATCATCGGCAACGGCGACATCACCACCGCAGAGCAAGCCCGTCAGGCATTCGACCGATACGGAGTAGACGCCATCATGGTGGGACGCGCATCGTTCGGGCGTCCGTGGGTGTTCAAGGAGATACGCGACCTGCTCGATAATGTCGATGCTCCCGAACTGACCATCTCCGAGAAGATAGACATCCTTGAGGAACAGCTACGGATAAACGTTGAGCGCATCGACGAGTATCGCGGCATCCTCCACACCCGACGACATCTCGCAGCGTCGCCAGTGTTCAAAGGCATCCCCGACTTCCGCCAGACACGCATAGCAATGCTGAGGGCAGAGACTGTCGACGACCTCACCAACATCCTCGAGCAATGCCGAGACAGACTGAAGGACTGACAAATTAACATAATAACATATTAACAGACTAACAATATTCTTCCTATGAAAAAAAACCTCATTTCCTTATTGCTCATTGCCTTTTGTGCAGACGCGCTTGCGCAACAGGCCATCCGCGAACGCCCTAACGTGAAGTCGCCAGTGATAAACGCCGACGGCACAGTGACCTTCAACGTCTTTGCCCCTGAAGCAAAAGAGGTGAGCGTGACAGCCGACTTCAACGAAATCTCCTGGCAGACTAAAAAGATGTCGCGTCAGGACAACGGAGTGTGGACCTACACCACACCTTCCCCACTCTCGCCAGAACTCTACAGCTACAGCATCAGCATCGATGGCGTGAGAGTTGTCGATCCTGCCTACTCCTACGTGAACCGCGACGTGTCGACACTGTCGAGCATATTCATCGTGAGCACGTCGAAGACCGACAAAGGCCACTACTACAGCGTGAACAACGTGCCCCACGGAAATGTCTCCCGCGTGTGGTACTACAGCCCCACCCTCGGCACCAACCGCCGCATGACCGTCTACACACCGGCGGGCTACGACAAGGGCAAGCGCTACCCCGTGCTCTATCTCCTCCACGGACATGGCGGCGATGAGAACGCATGGAGCGACCTCGGACGAACAATTCAGATTATGGACAACCTCATAGCAGAAGGCAAGGCAGTGCCGATGATCGTGGTGATGCCCAACGGAAATCCCACCTGCGACGCAGCACCGGGCGAGTGGCACGAAGGAATGTACACGCCCGACGGCAACGCCTTCCGCAACCGCGGAGCAAAGGCTACATTCCCGCAGAGCTTCATGGACGTGGTCAACTTCGTCGACAAGAACTACAAGACCATCCGACGTCGCGAAGCACGTGCCGTGACAGGACTATCGATGGGAGGCGGACACACGCTCATGATATCAAGACTGTTTCCGACAACGTTCAATTACTTCGGACTCATGTCGGCTGCCAACAGCATAAAGCCCGACTGGCGACTCGGATTCACTCTCGAGAACGCCCGCGCCGACAAGGACTTCAACGCCGAAATGAAACGTCTCTTCGACAGCAAGCCGAAACTGTATTGGATTGCCATCGGCAACGAAGACTTCCTCTATCAGAACAACGTCACGCTGAGGAAGTATCTCGACGAGAACAACTTCAAGTATGAATACTATGAGAACGACGGCGGACACCTGTGGCGCAACTGGCGCATCTACCTCACCATGTTCGCACAACGACTGTTCAAATAAAAGGAAAGCCGCCACAGCAGAATTCCATAACCTTCAATCTATGTTTTTCAAAAAATGAGAAAATATCTTCTGACCATCGTTGTCGGCCTGACACTGAACGCCGGCACAATGTGGGGAAAGGACGTCCCACGCATAGTGAACTTCATAAACTTCGTTCGTGACATAGAGCCCCGCGACGAAGAGATCACGCAAGATGTGCTCTACGAGACCACGAAAGCCGAAGCCGATGCAATACATAAATACGGCTTCCGTGGCACATGGCTCCTGCAATACGACGCACTGATCGACAGCCGATACCTCGCCATGATGAAAGAAGAGATTGCCCATGGCTGCGAAGTCGGCGGATGGTGGGAGATAACCCAGCCACACGTCGAGGCAGCAGGATATAAATGGCGCGGACGGTTCCCATGGGACTGGCACGCCGACAAGGGGTTTTCAGTCGGATATACGCAGGAAGAGCGCGAACGGCTGGTCGATGTATACATGCAGAAGTTCAAGGAAACGTTCGGCCGACTGCCTAACAGCATAGGCTCGTGGTTCCTCGATGCACATACACTCGCCTACATGCGCGACAAATATGGAATAGAGGCATGCTGCATCTGCCGCGACCAGATCGGCACCGACGGCTATACGCTCTGGGGAGGATACTGGCACGGGGCCTACTACCCGTCGCGGCTGAACGCATACATGCCGGCACAGACGCGGGAAGGACAGATCGACGTGCCCATCTTCCGCATGCTCGGCAGCGACCCTCTCTATCAGTACACCTCGGGAGTAGGGGGCGCCGTGCAGAGCATATGCACTATTGAGCCCACCTACGAAAACGCACAGAAGCCGGAATGGGTGAGATGGTACCTGCGCTGTCATACCGAAGACCCCGCTCTGGGATACACCTATTTCCAGGCCGGACAGGAAAACTCCTTCACGTGGGATGTCTTTAAAGCGGGCTACGACGTACAGCTGCCGCAAATATCACAGCTGCAAAGGGAAGGAAAGCTGCAGGTTGAGACACTGATAGAGACGGCCCGCAAGTTCAAGAAAAAGTATCCCGTCACGCCGCCCACGGCATGCTCGGCAATGGAAGACTACACCCCCAACCGCGGCCGCACGGTCTGGTTCAACAGCCGATACTATCGCGCCAACGTGATGTGGGAGGGCGACAGGATGGGCATACGCGACATCCACGTCTTCGACCAGCGCCTCGAGTCGGACTATCTTCGCGGCGTATGCACATCAAACAAATGCTTCTACCTCACGCTACCCCTCGTCGACGGCTGTCTGTGGAGCACGGCCGACGACATGGCCAGCCTGCGCTTCTATGCCCAGACCGCCGACGGACGCCTGACGGAACTCCTCGGGGGCGAACCTAAAATCACTCAGATGAAAGGAGGAATGAGGATTGCATGGCCGCTGAAAGGGCGCAACGCCGATATCATCATCACCCTCAAGGAAAACCAGCTGCGCGCCACATGCAGCGACAAAAAGCTGAAATGGTGCATGCAACTAAACGTCCAGCCGCAGGCCGAACTGCCCTTCACGAGCATCGAAGGACGGAAAATCACCGCCCGACAAAAGGATTTCGGCTATAGCAGGACACTGAAGAAGGGCATATTCGAGGACATGAGGCACACACGGAAGTGGGCCTACCGCATACACCCCGAAAAGAACGCGATAGAAATGAACCTCTAATAAAAAGCCTTCCCCGCCAAGAGCACAGGGAAGGCTTTTCTTTTGTCTTTATCCAGCCAAAGCACTGTCGGCAGTATCAAAGCCAGATAGCGATAGTATCAAGCCCGGATAGTGACGGTATCAAAGCCGGATAGCGATGGTATCAAGCACAGATAGCGTCGCTATCTGGCTTTGATAGCGCCGGCATCAAGCCCGGTTACTGGCAGCGACGGGTCTTATTCTGTGTCTCGATATTGTATTCCAGCCTGAAAGATGTGGCTGTTCAGAAGCTCTGCAGCCAGGTGGTGAGGTTGTTGAGCATCTCGAGATGGTAGGCAAAGGTATTCCTCATCCCGTAGCCGTGGCCTCCGGTGGGATAGACGTAGAGCGTGGCAGGCACGTTCTTCTTATACAGCGCGGCGTAGTAGTTCACTCCGTTTGCGGGGGGTACCACGTCGTCGTCATCCGACAGGACGATGAATGCCCGCGGCGTGTCGGTTTTCACGTTCTGCTCGCCGCTGTATGCTCCCTCCTGCCATGCACCGGGCTTCTTGCCGAGGAGATTGTCGTGGGAGCCCATGTGGGTGTAGGCCGGGTCCATCGTGATGACGGGATAGAAGAGTATCTGGAAGTTTGGTTTCGAGTCGCCCTTAGCCTGCGTGGCAACGGTTGAGGCGAGGTGTCCGCCGGCGGAGAAGCCCATGATGCCGATGTCGTCGGGGTTTATACGCCACGCCTTGGCTTTCTCGCGCAACAGACGGATAGCCTCGCATGCGTCGGTGGAGGGCACTTCCTTGTGTCCTCGCGGCATGCGATATTTCAGTACGGCGACGGTGATGCCCATATTGTTGAAGTATGGCACCCAGTCGTAGCCCTCGTGGTTCATGGCAAGGCCTCCGTAGCCGCCGCCTGGACAGACGACGACAGCGCGTCCGACGGAGTGGCGGGGGAAGAATACATACATGCGGGCGGTGTCGGCGGGGTTCTCGTTGTCGTTTGGTGCCCCTTGGGGCCAGAGGTCGACGACTTTCTTGTTCTGTGCAATTCCTACTGCAGAGGAGAGCACAACTAACGACACGATGAGGAATATTTTCTTAATCATAATATATTTCTGTGTTTTTTCCTTCTTTTTTATTCTCTCTTTCTAAAAGCTTTGCAGCCATGATCTCATGTCGGCGAACTTGCTCATGTTGACTGCTCCGTTCTTTGTCGATCCGAATCCGTGGCCTACGCCGGGATAGATGAATATCGACGCCGGCACATCGTGGCGATAGAGTTCGAGATAGTAGTCGGTGCCGTTCCACGTTGGCACGAGGTCGTCCTTCTCTCCGAAGAAGATTAGGGCGCGTGGTGTGTGGCGGTTCACCTGCAGCATAGGGCTGTAGAGGCGCTCATCTTTCTTCTTGGCTTTCTTGCCGAGGAAGCTGTCGTGGGCGCCCTTGTGGGTATTCTCGGGCATCATGGTGAGCAGCGGATAGAAGAGAATCTGGAAGTTTGGCCGCGCATCTTCTTTTGCCAGTGTGGAGAGAGTGGCAGCCAGGTGTCCTCCTGCCGACGAGCCGAGCACGCCCACGTCGCTGGGGTTGATGTGCCACTGCTGCGCACTGCGGCGGATGAGCCTCATCGCTTCCTCTGCATCGCTGATGGGCACAAGGGGCTTGCCGTGGGGCATGCGATATTTCAGCACCACGGCTGCGATGCCAAGGTTATTGAAATATTCGGCAAAGCCGCTCCCCTCGTTCTCCATCGACAGCCATTCATAGGCACCTCCGGGAAGGATGAGGACAGCGCGGCCGGTGCTGCGGGAGGCATCGGGAAGGTAGACGTAGACACGTGCGGTGTCGTTCTTGTCGGTGCCCTTCACCGTGGGACGACCGGAATAGAGATCCATCGTGAAACTCTGCTGGGCTGCAACAGCCAGCGACGCGACACAAAAGGCCGCAATAAAGAAAATCTTCTTGAAACGCATTTCTTCTTGTTTTATGTTTTTTCCAGTAATTGCAAAATTAACATAAAAATCTCCAACATCGCTCTCCCGACAGCGGTTATCATGTTTTTTTAACGTAATTTTGCAGCAGATAAAATCTGTTCAAACGATTATGCATCCATTAGACAAGTTCAAGTTCTGCCCCGTATGCGGCAGCTGTCATTTCGAAATCAACAACGTGAAGAGCAAGAAATGCTCCGACTGCGGCTTCGTGTACTACATGAACCCGAGTGCTGCCACCGTAGCCATCATCCTCAACGACCGGCGCGAACTGCTCGCTGTGAGGCGGAAGAACGATCCTGCCCGCGGCACCCTCGACATGCCGGGCGGATTCTCCGACGCACGGGAGACGTCGGAGGAGGGCGTATGCCGCGAAGTGATGGAGGAGACGGGGCTGAAGGTGACAGCGACGCAATATCTCTTCACCCAGCCCAACAACTATGAATACAGCGGGCTGCCCATCCCGACGATGGACGTGTTCTTCCTGTGCCACGTCGACGACTTCAGCCCGCTACACGCCAACGACGACGCAGCAGAATGCCTGTTCATACCCATCGACCGACTAAACCCCGACGACTTCGGACTGCATTCCATAAAAAAAGCCATGGGAATAATAAAACAGATGTTTACCGAGATAAGACTATAGCACAAAAACCACTCTTAATAATTCTTAACAAAATCGCATGAGTATAAACCCCAGCCTAGTTCGTTCTATAAGTGTCTATTAATGAACAAAATGGGGAAGAGCTCATGAACCTGAATGTTCAGATGATGCAAGATCCAGAAATGGATATGGTGTTGTGGAGCTCGTTTGTAGAAGGCGACCGCAACGCTTTTGAACAACTATACCGTAGCCACGTCAGACGCTTGGCCAACTATGGTATGCGCTTTACCGGCGACAAGGAGGAGATAATGGGATTCATACACGACCTGTTTCTCAGCCTCTACATCAATAGGCAACGACTCATCGGGGTGAGAAATGTGGCGGCGTATCTCACAATAAGAATGAGAAACATTATCATCGACAAATACAGAAAAGAGTCGCGGATGATGCATACAGACAACATGACCCCCTTTGAAAAAATGTACGACGCGTGGGACAACACATCAATCCCGGGCAACGACGACGACGATGACGAGGCCGACGTAAACGAACAGCTCTCGCTGCTCACGTCGAACCAACAAAAGGTGATATACTACAGATTTGTAGAAAACATGTCGGTGAGCGATATTGCCACACTGCTGGATATAAAGCCGCAATCGGTATCGAACATCATTCAGCGCGCACTGACAAAAATGCGCAAAACACTATAGAAACATGTGCGACCATACATTTGCAACAAGATATGGAAGAGATTAGAAAAGAATTGCTCAGCGAAAAAGACATCGACCAGCTATGGAAGAGCATTGAGCAAGACATAGATAAATACGAATCGCGACATCGGCGCATCGGCATGAAGAAGATGCTCCGATATGCCGCTGCAGTGCTGCTCGTGGCAGGCATTGCAGGAACTGCCTTTTTCTTAAAAAACAAGAGCGAAGACCAGCAGAAACTATTGGCTGATGCCAGCACAACGATGAAATACAACCACTTCACCGGCAAGGCGGAGACCACTCAGCTGACACTCTCCGACGGCACGAAAGTGTGGCTCAATGCCAATACAAAACTCTATGCCCCCAGCGAGTTTAAAGGCAAGAAGAGAGAGATAAAGGTGGAAGGCGAAATATACGTTGAAGCGTTCCACGACGCAAGACATCCTTTCGTTGTCCACACCAACGACGCACAGGTGGAGGTGCTCGGTACGAAATTCTCTGTAAAAGCAAAAAGCGAAAGCCACTACAACAATGTTATCCTCGTGTCGGGGTCGGTGGCTGTCAACGAGAAAGAGAGCGGCAACAAAACTGTGCTCGTTCCAAACCAGAAACTCGAGATGAGCGGCAATGAGCTCACGGTGAGAAACGTTGATGCCCACAGCATGATAAGCTGGACGCAAGGAGTATACACCTACGACAACGAATCGCTCGAAAACATCCTGCGACAACTGGCGGAATACTACGACGTGAAAATACAGATAGAAAGCAACAAGCCAAACTACTATACTGGCAAGATGTATCTGAACAACAACTTCGAAGAAACACTCAACGCACTGAACCACATGCAGTACGTAGACTACTATTATAGCAATAATTGTTATTACATTAAAATATTTTAACACACAATAGTGAGTATATAGCCAACACAAATTCGTTCTCTGTAAAAATCCTAAAGCCTACACTGAAATAATACATCTTTATTAAATCTAAATAATCAGTATGGTAAAATCATTTTTACAGAACAGTAAGATTCTTAAAGTCACTGTTGTGCTGATGTTGTTGGTACTGGCATGCCCCAACGTCAACGCACGACCAAACGAAATCGTGTTTCAGATACACGAAAAGAAGCTGTCGCTCAACGTAGAGAAGCGCACACTGAAGGATGTCTTCTCCACCATCGAGAAAAAGAGCGGCTATGTATTCTTCTATCCTGCTTCGCTCGACGTCAACCGAAAGGTGTCGGTAAGAGTAAACAACGGAAAGATAGAAGATGTACTGAACCTTATTCTTGCCGGGACAAACACCACCTACTACATCTCCGGTAAGAACATCTACCTGAAAGAAGTCGAAAAACCTACGCAGAAGACCACTCTCGCCCCTGCCGACGACAGGAAGGTGAGCGGTGTTGTAGTCGATCAGAGCGGAGAGCCACTGGTGGGAGCAAGTGTTATGGAGAAGGGCGCCACACAAGGTGTGGTGACTGGCATCGACGGTTCGTTCCAGCTACCCGTCAGCGATGCAAATCCCATACTCGTGGTAAGCTACATCGGATTCCAAAACCAAGAGGTTGCAGTAGGCCGCAGGTCGCATGTCAACATCACACTCACCGAAGACGTTGAAAACTCGCTCGACGAACTCGTGGTAATCGGCTATGGCACAATGAAGAAGCGCGACCTCACTGGAGCCATTGCATCCGTATCTGGCAAAGACCTTCAGCAGCAAGCCGTACCAAACGCACTGCAAGCCCTGCAAGGTCGTGTTCCCGGAGTTGTACTGATAAACAACACTGGCGACCCACAAGGTAATTTCGCTATCCGCATACGCGGTAACAACTCCATCAAGGGTTCCAACGAACCACTCTACATCGTCGACGGAATGCCGATGAACGTGTCATCCATCAATACGATGGACATCAAATCGGTGGAAGTTCTCAAAGATGCCTCGGCAACCGCCATCTATGGATCGCGCGGAGCAAACGGCGTAGTGCTCATCACCACCGTAAGCGGAGAACAGGGAACCCACGTGAGCTACGACGGCTACTACGGATGGCAGAGCATTATGAAGAAGATGGACATGACCAACGGTACACAATTTGCCGCAGTGGCCAACGAAATAACCAGCAACGATGCCGGCAAGCCATTCTTCACCGACGAGCAGGTGGCTGCCTTCGGCGAAGGGTTCGACTGGCAAGAGGCAGTGTTCTCTTCGGCTCCAATACAAAACCATAACGTCACCGTCAGCACAGGCAATGAGCGGACAAAGGTGTTGATAAGCGGATCGGCAATGCTGCGCGATGGTATCATAAAAGGCACTGGATACAACAAGTATAACCTGCGCAGTATCATCAACCACGACATCAACAAATGGTTGCACGTAGACCTCAACATGGGATACACCAGCACAAAAACTACATCGCATAGCGCCCTCTCAGGAGGCAACCGTGGTAACTCGCTGCTCAGCGCAGCTTATTTCACACCTGCAATTCTGCGCCCTTACAACGACGACGGAAGCTATACCTCACTGGGAACGACCTACTCCATACTCTCAAGCAACTTGTGGAACCCGATGATCCTCATCAACGAGACATCAAGCGCTACACGCGCCCACCTCTCAAACATCATTGCTGCAGTGACATGGAAACCTTTCCGCGGATTTTCACTCAAATCATCGCTCGGAATAGAGAACAACGACTACAGAAGCGATTCGTATCGCACATCTAAATATCAATGGGGATCAAACTATGCTTCAGTCACATCAACTACACTACGCACAATCATCAACGAGAATATTGCCAACTACACATTCGACCTCGGCGAAGACCATGATCTCAACCTGATGGGCGGTTTCACATACCAAGAGTATCAGCGCAGAACTGTATCTGCATCTGGCAGCGACTTCCTCAGCGATGCGCCAGGCACCGACCAGATAAGTGCAGCCGCCTCGTTCGGCACACCATCAACGAGCTACCAGAAATGGACACTCATGTCGTGGCTCGGACGTATAAACTATGCTTACAAAGGCCGCTACCTTGCAACGTTCAGCATACGTGCCGACGGTTCGTCACGCTATTCGGCAGGAAACAAATGGGGATACTTCCCCTCGGCAGCCCTCGCATGGAGAATATCCGACGAGCCGTTCATGAGAGACATTAAGCAAATATCCAACCTGAAACTCCGCGTCGGTTATGGAGAAACAGGCTCTACAGCCATCGACCCATACGCCACGCTTAACATGCTCTCACAGGGAAAATCGCCCATCGGCACAAGCGGAGTGCAGACATACTACGCAGCAAGCACACAACTTCCATCGTCGCTCAAATGGGAGACAACATCGCAATGGAACGTAGGTATCGACGCTGGATTCTTCGACAACCGCCTGCGCATTACAGCCGACTACTATAGCAAGATGACCCGCGACCTGCTCAACTCGGTGAGCCTGCCTGGATCTACCGGCTACGACACCACTCTGCGCAACATAGGAAAGATGAGCAATAAGGGATTTGAAATTGCAGTAGACGGCGACATCATACGCACCGGCAAGCTCGTCTGGACAGCAGGAGCCAACTTGTCACTCAACCGCAACAGAGTTGAAAAACTTTATAACGGGCAGGAGCTCTACACCGGCAATCCAGGACTGGCATATTGCTCAGACAACATCTCACTCATCCGCGAAGGAGAGCCCCTCGGAGTGTTCTACACCTATACAGAGACAGGTTATGACGAGAAAGGTATGCTCACATATCTCGACCGCGACGAAAACGGATCATACACCAACGACGACAAAGTCATCTCCGGCAATCCTAATCCCGACTTCGTATATGGTCTGACCACATCACTCTCCTACGCAGGGTTCGACCTGAACATCTTCTTCCAAGGCAGTCAAGGTAATGAAATCTTCAATATCACAGAGTTCCAGAATCTCGACTACGCAACCCCCATGAACTATAGTGTCGACGTATACAACAGCCACTGGAGTGCCACGGGCAGTGCCGAGGCAAACGCAGCTGCAAAATACCCGAAGCTGACCAGCAAGCAAAGCATACGTGTCTCCGACCGCTTCGTGGAAGACGGATCCTACCTGCGACTGAAGACTATCTCGCTCGGATATAACCTGCCTGTAAACAAAATGGGCGTCAGCAAGTGGCTGCACAGAGCAAGAGTGTATGTAAGCGCACAGAATGTATTTACTATTACAGGTTATTCTGGTCAAGACCCAGACATCAGCTCGTGGAACAACGATACTCAGAGAGGTTACGACTATCTGACCTACCCAAGCGTCAGAACATTTACAATAGGAGCAAAATTAGAATTCTAAAAAAAAGAAAGATTATGAAAAAAATAATATTTATATTCTTAATATGTCAGGTTCTTGTGTCGTGCTCCGATTTGCTCGACGAGAATCCGAAGTCGGTTGCTGCCGAAACATTCTACAACACACCAAAAGAGGCCGATGCCGCTGTGCTCGCTGCACTCGACAAGTATAGAAACGCATTCAATAACATGGAATTCTGCACCATGCAAGAAGCCTCTGCCGACTATTCCTATGGTCGTGGCTCGTGGACAGAGATTAGCGAATACTACGGACTGAAGACAGCTAGCAACGTCACTCGTGCTGGAACAATCTGGTCGACTCTATACAAGAGCATTCGCGACTGTAACATTGCTATCGAACGTCTTCCCGAGGCTTCGATGATGAACGACACTCAAAAGGCAAGCTACATTGGAGAACTGAGATTCCTGCGGGCTTTTTCCTACTATTATCTCGTGAGACTCTATAAAGAAGTGCCACTGCGCACGG
The DNA here is from genome assembly GCA_017477435.1 of Prevotella sp. Classification (GTDB taxonomy): domain Bacteria; phylum Bacteroidota; class Bacteroidia; order Bacteroidales; family Bacteroidaceae; genus Prevotella. The sequence goes on along the minus strand of JAFUVV010000016.1, from coordinate 46,593 downwards.
AGAAGAATATGAGCGAGTATAACTTGGGCAAGAGTTCTGTTGACGAAATTTATAGCTATATCATCGACGACCTTAAATATGCCACGGAGAATGCCCCTGAGACACCTCGCCTTTCGGGAGCACCCTGCAGATATGCTGCATACGCTCTGCTGGCCGATGTCTACCTGCAGCGTAAACAATATCCCGAAGCTGCAGCAGCGGCAAAGGCTGTGATCGATAGTGGGAAATACTCTCTGACAAAGGTGACCAAGGCTCGTGACTTTGAAAAGGTGTTTGGCGCCAATATCAACGTATCGCCAGAGGAGATTTTCTATCTGAAGAACGACAACACCACACCGGGCATGGGGTGGCAGTTCGTGATGTGCTGCGCTCATCCCAAGGCTGTGATCAATGGGCAACCGATGCTCGCAGGCGGACTGGGATGGTATGGAATATATGCGCTGGAGAACAATAAGATGATTCAAGACTGGGACGATGCCGATTTCCGCAAGGAGTACAACATTCTGCCCCTCGACTTTGGTCTGAATGCCGGCTGCCAGACGTACATCTTCTGCAAGTACTACGACCCGAAGGCATTGGATAAAGTTGGTGCAGGCAACGACTGGCCAGTGATACGCTATGCCGACGTGCTGCTCAACTATGCCGAGGCTGTGGCACGACAGACAAATGCTGGCACTCAGGAGGCTATAGAATATGTGAACAAGGTACACCGCCGTGCCTATGGATACGACCAGAATACAGCATCGCCAGTAGATTTCCAACTGGCTGACTATACATCGTTCGACAAATTCCTGCGCCTCGTTGTCGACGAACAGGGCTACGAATGTATGAACGAGGCTAAGCGCTGGCTCTATCTCTGTAGGGTCGGAATAGCTGAAGAACGCATCAAGGAATATAAGAACAAGGACGTCCAGGCGATGCACTTCTACTGGCCTATTCCTGTGACTGAATTCCAGTATAACGACGCTCTCACAGAAGAGACTGATCAGAACGAAGGTTATTAAGTATATGAATGGTAAAAAAGTGTCTGCTGGGGTGAAAGCCTTCGGCAGGCACTTTTTTCGCCAAAGAACTTAATATATAAAGAGCAGAAAATTTGTATACGTCAACTAATTCATGTAAATTTGTATGCGTCGGTTAATTCTATACCCTAATAAGTAGACAAGTAGACGTATTATATGCATATCTCACTCCACACTCCTCACTACACACTCCTCACTCCTCACTCCAAGAATTAAAAACACTATGCCATCGAGAAGAAAATTTATTAAACAAATGGGTATGCTCTCCCTTGGAGCATTGATGCCGTTACCCAGCATGGCCAAGAGATGGAAGACAAACAAGAACATTATAAAGTCCGCAGAGGGCGATTGGGATGTCATCGTTATCGGCGGCGGCCCAGCAGGATGCACTGCCGCTATATCGGCAGCACGCGAAGGTGCACGCACTCTGTTGGTAGAGTCGAACGGCAGACTCGGCGGACTGGGAACATCGGGCATGGTACCGACGTGGTCGCCGTTTAGCGATGGGGAAAGAATAATCTATCGCGGACTGGCAGAAAAGATACTCAACGAATCGAAGAAAGCCGTGCCGTATGTCAGGGAAAAAGATGTGAACTGGGTGCCTATCAATCCTGAATATCTCACGACCGTCTACGACCAGATGGTAATCGGCTCGGGAGCAAAGGTGCTGTTCTTCTCACGTATATGCCAGGTGGAGATGTCGGCCGATGATACTATCGACGCTGTAATAGTGGCCAATAAAAACGGACTTACGGCATTCCGTGCAAAGGTGTTCATTGATGCCACCGGCGATGGCGACGTGGCAATGTGGGCAGGGGCAAAATACTCCAGAGGACACGACGACAAAGGCACCAACCAACTGTCGTCGCTGTGTTTCTCGATGGGAGGCGTCGACGAAAAGGCTTTTTTCAAAGGCACTCACATCGACACCAACGGCGATAGGCGCAGCCCACTGTTCGAAGCAGCCGAGTCGGGAAAATATCCCTTGGTGGATGCGTATGCCAACTGTCGTATTACTGGCCACGGGCAACTGAGCTTCAACGCCGGACACATACAACTCGACACTACCGACCCATGGCAGGTGTCGGATGCTATGATTGAGGGCAGGAAAAAAGCTGCCGAATATCTCAGGGCACTGAAAGACTATCGGCCCGACACCTTTCAGGAGGCATTCATCAGTCGCACGGCCGAAGTGCTTGGCATACGCGACAGCCGACGCATCACCGGCGACTATATCCTCACCGGCGACGACTGGAGAGAACGCCGACAGTTTGACGATGAGATTGGGCGCAACTGCTACTACATCGACATCCACGGCAGCAAGAAGCCTGCAGAGAGATATAAGAAGGGAGAATCGCATGGCATACCGTATCGCTGTCTGACGCCTCGCGGACTGAAGAATCTGCTCACGGCCGGACGCTGTATATCGGCCGACGGCGAGGTGTATGGCAGTACACGCATAATGCCCTGCTGCCTTGTAACTGGCGAGGCGGCAGGCATGGCAGCGAAGCATGCTATCGACCAAACACACGGCAATGTGCACTCCATCGACGTAGACTACTTGAGAAAACGCCTGCGACAAGAAGGGGCATTCTTCCTGTAAGCTGAATTTTTTAATCAAATACAAACAATATTCACAAGCAATCCATCACTCCTATTCCATCTGCTCAATGAAGACATTTTCTTTTCTTTCGGTATTACTGTTTTCTCTGTGCACAATGGCACAGCCTCAGAACGACGCTCGGAGAAGCGACCGTATCTATCTCGATTCTCAGACAGGCCACAACGGACGACAAACGTGGACAATGAAAAAGGCCGGCGACGTGAACACAGGCGGCGAAGAGATATCGACTGTCGGCTATAATGCCGATGACTGGATGCCCGCCATCGTACCTGGGACGGTGCTCAACTCGCTCGTGGCAAACAACGTCGTACCAGAACCATACTACGGGATGAACAACGAGATAAACAATGGTGTCGTTCCAGACATTGCCATCACAGGGCGTGACTTCTACACCTATTGGTGGCGCACGGTGTTCAACGTGCCCGAGGACTACAAAGGCAAGAGGGTATGGATGCAGGTTGACGGCATAAACTACAGGGCAGAGATATGGGTGAACGGCAGACTGATGGCATCGATGAAAGGAATGTTCAAAGAGGAATATATCGATATCACCGACGTGGCCAAGATTGGCGGAGAGAATGCCCTGGCCGTGAAAGTGATGCCAGTCGACGTACCAGGAACAATAGCCTATAAAGACTGGGGTGCGGCAAACGGTGAATATCACAATGGCGGCGACGGGAATATCGGACTTAACACCACGATGCTGATGAGCGTGGGATGGGATTTCACCTTCGGCGACGGCATACGCGACAGAAACACTGGCATCTGGAAAAGCATAAGCATATATGCTACCGGCAAGGCAGTGATGCGTCATCCTTTTGTGAAGACAGCATTGCGACACCCTGCCTACGACCAGGCAATGACGACGGTGAGCGTAGAAGTGAGCAACACCACAATGGGAACGCTTGACTGCCGGGTGAAAGGAGAAATAAAAGGCACTGGCATTACGTTTGAAAAGAACGTGAAACTGTTTCGCGGCGAGACACAGGAGGTGGTATTCACAGCCGACGAATATCGGCAGCTCGTCATTGACAATCCGCGTCTGTGGTGGCCCGTAAACAAAGGAAGGCAGGAAATGTACGACCTACACATGGAGACCATGGTAGACGGAGTAGTGAGCGATGAGAGCGACACTCGGTTTGGTATAAGAGAGATAACATCCGACCAGAACACTCCCGACCATTCAAGACAGTTCTACGTCAACGGCAAGAGAATTTTTATACGCGGCACCAACTGGATACCCGAGGCCATGCTGCGAAGCAACGATGAGCGCATGTACGCCGAACTACGATACACCCGTCAGACGGGCATAAACCTCATACGTCTCTGGGGTGGCGGCATTGCCGAATCGGACTATTTCTATCAGCTCTGCGACGAGATGGGGCTGCTCGTATGGACGGAGTTCTGGATGACGGGCGACACAAAACACCCCAACGACAGGGCGACATACCTTGCCAACGTAGAAGCCACGGTGAAGCGACTGCGCAACCATCCGGCGCTGGCATACTATGTGTCGTCGAACGAGAGCACAGAGATGCAGGGAGCACGCGAAACGATAATGCGCCTCGACGGCACAAGAGGATATCAGATGCAGTCGGAGTGCGACGGTATACACGACGGAAGCCCGTATAAACAGGTGAACCCCATGCAGAACTACGAGAACACAGCCTCCGACAGAGGCAGTCGCATCGACGGGTTCAACCCCGAATACGGAGCGCCGACTATACCTCTCGCCGAATCGCTAAGAGAGATGATGGACGAGGAAGACCTCTGGCCGATGAATAAGGAGGTGTGGGACTATCACGACGGAGGCGGATTCCATCTGATGACGACAATGTACACGCAGCTGACAAACATGTACGGCCCGTCGGCATCGATAGAGGAGTTCTCGCAGAAAGGACAGTGTGTCGGAGCGATGAACATGAAGTCGATATGGGAAACGTGGAACTACAACAAATATGACTACGGCGACCGCTATGCCTCGGGACTGCTCTTCTGGTATCACAACTGTCCGGTGTGGCAGGTGTGCGGACGCTTCTACGACTATTTCCTCGAGCCTACAGCATCTCTCTACTACGCTCAGAACAGCCTGCAGCCTCTGCACGCGCAGTTCGACTACTTGAAAAACACCGTAAGCGTTTACAACGAACACTACAAGGAATATAAAGCGTATAGCGTCGCAGCCGACGTGTACGACATCGACAGTAGAAAGGTATGGAGCAAGACAATGAAAGTGGATATACCGGAAGACGGCGTGGTGAACGATGTTTTTGCAATCGACTTCCCGAAAAACATCTCACAGGTGCACTTCATACACCTCGCTCTGACCGATGACAAAGGAAACAAGGTGTCGGACAACTTCTACTGGCGGTCGAACGACAAGTACGAGGGTCGCAAGACTCTCACCGGCCCCGCAACGTCGGGATTTGAGAGTCTGGCAAAGCTGAAGCAAAGCAAACTGGCTGTGAAGAGCAAGACATGGACAGAAGGAGGACGACAATACGCACGTCTGACGATAAGGAACACAGGCAGGAACATTGCGTTTTTCACTCAACTGCAGCTCACGTGCGACGGCAGACCCGTCAGACCTACGTTCTTCACCGACAACTTCTTCTGCCTCCTTCCCGGCGAAAGACGCGAAGTCGTAATGGACACGATGTTGCCCGAAAACAAAGTTCTTACAATGAGGGTAAAGGCATGGAACACGCCCGAAGTGGTAGTCGACATCAGCCGCTGACTCCCGCCGGACGCCTGACGATGGTGGTGTAGCGATAGAAGAGGAAGGCCACGGCGGTGGCGAGGAGATAGACAAGAACGAAAGCTACGGCGAGCGACGGCAGTCCGCTGTAGGCAAAGCCTACCCTCTCAAGCATCATCGACACGACCAAGGGCACTCCGCCGCAGAAGAAATAATACACGAGGGAGTGGCTGCCCGTCCACTCGAGGAACGCCACGCGAGGGAGGCGTTTCATTATCGTCACCATGAAAAGCACGGAGACTATCATGTCGAGGATGAAAAGCGGATAACAGCTCGTGCAGATAGTGCCGAAGATCATCTTTTCATCGCCACGCAGAATCAACGCTTTCAGCACTACGAGCATCAACAGCAACGCCACGGCGAGCCACCGCCACGGCTGTCGTTCCACGGCCTTTTCATAACAGTGGTACGCATAGCCGGCAAAGAGGAAGAAGAAAGCCAGCAGGGCCTCGTTCACCGACCAGAAGTTTGTCTTGTTATATAACGGCGTCGGAGCGTATTCGTTGCCCACGAAATGCGCCGCTACCATCGCCGCCACAGCCAGCAGACCCATCGGCAGCAACCGGCCACGAAACAGGCGCTGCGACAAGGCAAACAACACCTCGGCCACTATAAGCGCAGCAACAAACCACGAAGCATGACCGCAGAGAATCTTCCCGGCAATCGGAAGAAGACCGTCGTAACGGCCGTAGACAAATACCTTAGGAATAGCTATCAGCGTCGTGAAAAAGAAATAAGGCACCACGAGCCACCGGAAGATGCTGATGAGACGATGCCTCAGACTCTCCGGCTCGTCGCGCCAGAAAAGATAACCGGAAAGAAAGAAGAATCCTGCCAGCGCATCTTGCACGTACAAAGCGTAGGGAGTCACCTCGCTGCCAACGAAGTACATCTCCGTATGAAACCACAGAATGGCAATCATACAGAGCCCCCGCATCTGATCAATCCACAACTTTCTCTTCTCCATCTCTTCTCTATCTGCGGCGAAATTACGAAAAAGATTTCAAACAAAGAGTTTTTTAACCACAGATTTCAAAGATTTCACAGAGATTCAATCGCAAACACTGACAACAGTACATGGCCTTTGTACTCGAAGTACAAGAACGTTGTACTCGCAGTACATGGCCTTTGTACTCCAAGTACATGAACCATGTACTGTCGCAGAAAAGACATCTTACGGCTGACTGTAACGTGGGGTTACAGCCTGACGGGATGCGTCTGCGGGTGAATGTAAAAAATGCTTCTCTGCTTAAAGCTCTTTGTTGGGACTGGTGTTCGACGGTTGCTCAAAGTTACCCCACGAACGTTTTGCCCATTGGATGGTTGAGTATTTAATCTTTTTCACACCTTCCCATTCGGTGGTGTCGTTCTTCAGTACCTTGCACGGCCAGCCGTTGAAGAAGAAATAATTGTCTTCAACGGAGATTCTCTTCATGTCGGACTTGGCTTCATCGACCAACTTGTCTTTTGCTTCTGCGTCTAAATCTTTGTCAATTATTATTCCTACGAAATTAGAAACGATGTCTACAGCATCTTTCGCCGGAATGCTCTCTTCTGCGGCAAAGCTCACATAAAAGTCGTCTTCGAAGCCGTATTCTTCTTCATAGCTTCCATAGCTTGCCACAACCTCCGTGTGCTGAGGATATCCACTTTCGCTGGTGTCGTCGGCAACCTTCTTACCTATAGGAAAAGCTTTACCATGACACGAGAAAAGCATCGTCAGCTCGGAGTAGGAATTGAGTATTTTGTCTTCCGTAGATAACATGGATTTCATTAAGCTTTCGAAACGCTTTCGGGGTAAATATGTCTCCATGTCGGGCTCCATCGCATAGAGACTGTCGCATACCCTCTTTGTAGCAGAATTGGAAATGTCGCGTATTTCCTTCCAGTTTTCTATGTGCTCGATTCTGCCATACTCGTCAGTAGTGAAAATGGTGTGAAAATCTTTATATGTCGCTGCTGCTATTTTGTTGATAGCAACTTCTGTCTTGTCGCCGCTTTCTTCGTACTCATAGCTGAGTGGGATAAGTTCCATTTTATACCCGTTGCTTGTGGAATCCAACACAACGATGCGGAACCGCTGTTCTGTCCTGTCGGAGATCGTTGTATCACCAGCCTCAATATTCACTTCGCCCTCGTTCATTACATATTCAAGACTGTCGTTCTTGCAGAAGTATGCAATCACGTTTATCAACGAATCGGTCGTTTCTGTTGCAAATGTCGTGGTCTGTGCGTTGCTATGAAAGGAAAAGAATATAGCAACTAAAGAAAAAACAAGCTTTCTCATTTATCCGTTCTTAGAAAACCTATATACTTTTGAGCAGAACTTTTCTGCTTTTCATAATAAAATAAACAAAACAGCCACCCCGCTATAGGAAAAATAGCAGGGCGGCTGCCGGATGAGTTATCAGTCGGCCAGCTTTGCCTTTATGAACTCGCGGTTCAGGCGGGCGATGTTGGCTATTGATTCGTTCTTCGGGCATTCAGCTTCGCAGGCACGTGTATTAGTGCAGTTGCCGAAGCCGAGCTCTTCCATCTTCATGACCATTGCCTTTGCACGCTTAGCAGCCTCGGGACGACCCTGAGGCAGCAGTGCGAGCTGGGATACCTTCGACGATACGAACAGCATAGCAGAGCCGTTCTTACATGCAGCCACGCAGCAGCCGCAGCCTATGCAGGTGGCGGCGTCCATGGCTTCGTCGGCATTCTCCTTAGGAATGAGGATTGCGTTGGCATCCTGTGCCTGTCCGGTGCGGATGGTGTTGTAGCCACCAGCGGCGATAATCTTGTCGAAAGCACCGCGGTCGACCATACAGTCTTTTATCACGGGGAAGGCAGCCGAACGCCATGGCTCTACTGTGATGACGTCGCCGTCGTGGAAGCGGCGCATGTAGAGTTGGCAGGTCGTGGCACCTGTTGCAGGCCCGTGGGGGTGACCGTTGATATAGAGTGAGCACATACCGCAGATTCCCTCGCGGCAATCATGATCGAACACGAACGGCTCCTTGCCTTCGTTGATGAGTTCTTCGTTGAGAATGTCGAGCATCTCGAGGAACGAGGTGTCGTCGGGGATGTCCTTCATCTCGCGTGTATCGAAGTGACCCTTCTCACGTGGACCGTTCTGTTTCCAATATTTCAATGTGAATGATATTGTCTTAGCCATATTCTACTAATTCTTATAGTTACGTGTTTGTACTTTGATTGCCTCATACTCCAGTGGTTCTTTTACGAGCTCTGGGGCGATAGTGTCGTCGCCCTGATACTCCCAGCATCCCACGTAGAAGTAGTTTTCATCATCACGCTTGGCTTCGCCTTCCTCGGTCTGGTATTCCTCACGGAAGTGTCCGCCGCACGACTCGTTGCGAGAGAGAGCGTCGAAGGCCACGAGCTGACCCATGAGAATGAAGTCGCGCAGGTGGATAGCCTTGTCGAGCTCGGTGTTGAGTCCTTCTTTCTTGCCGGGAATGAAGAGGTTGGTGTCGAACTCCTTCTTGAGTTTCTTGATGAGCTCGAGGCCTTCCTTCAGTCCTTCTGCCGTGCGACCCATGCCGACATGCTCCCACATGATGTGGCCGAGCTCCTTGTGGATGGAGTCGACAGAGCGCTTGCCGTGGATGTTCATCAGTCGGTCGATTTCTTTCTCCACGCCCTTTTCAGCTTCGTCGAACTCGGGACGATCAACAGACACCTTCGGCCATACTTCCTGGTCGGCGAGGTAGTTCTGTATTGTGTAAGGCAGTACGAAGTATCCATCGGCCAGTCCCTGCATAAGGGCGGAAGCACCAAGACGGTTTGCACCGTGGTCGGAGAAGTTGCACTCGCCGATTGCGAAGAGGCCCTTGATGGTGGTCTGCAGTTCGTAGTCTACCCAGATGCCGCCCATTGTGTAGTGAACAGCAGGGAAGATCATCATCGGGTTGTAGTACTTCACGCCATTGATCTCGTTTGCCAGTTCGCCAGGGTTAACGTCGGTAATCTCTTCATACATGTCGAAGAGGTTGCCATAGCGCTGCAGCACCTGGTCGATACCAAGGCGCTCTATCGACTCGGAGAAGTCGAGGAACACGGCAAGACCTGTGTTGTTTACGCCATAGCCCTTGTCGCAACGCTCCTTAGCTGCACGGCTGGCAACGTCGCGTGGCACGAGGTTACCGAATGCAGGATAACGGCGCTCGAGATAGTAGTCGCGGTCTTCTTCGGGAATATCGCTGCCCTTTATCTCTCCACGCTGCAGCTTCTTGGCGTCCTCGAGCTTCTTAGGCACCCAGATGCGGCCGTCGTTGCGGAGCGACTCCGACATAAGGGTAAGCTTCGACTGCTTGTCGCCGTGGACGGGAATACATGTTGGGTGGATCTGCACATACGATGGGTTTGCAAACATAGCACCCTTGCGGTAGCACTGTACGGCTGCCGTGCAGTTACATCCCATGGCGTTGGTGGAGAGGAAGTATGTGTTTCCGTAGCCACCAGTGCCGATTACCACTGCATTTGCAGAGAAGCGCTCAAGCTTACCCGTTACGAGATTCTTGGCAATGATACCACGTGCGCGACCATCAACGATGACCACATCTTCCATCTCGTAGCGTGTATAGAGCTTCACCTTGCCGGCATTCACCTGGCACATCAATGATGAGTATGCGCCGAGGAGCAGCTGCTGGCCGGTCTGACCTTTTGCATAGAATGTGCGCGACACCTGTGCGCCGCCGAAGGAGCGGTTGGCAAGCATGCCGCCATACTCGCGTGCGAAGGGCACTCCCTGTGCCACACACTGGTCAATGATATTGTTCGACACCTCAGCCAGACGGTAGACGTTGGCCTCACGGGCACGATAGTCGCCGCCTTTCACTGTGTCGTAGAACAGACGATAGACAGAGTCGCCGTCGTTTTGATAGCACTTGGCAGCATTGATACCTCCCTGTGCTGCGATAGAGTGAGCGCGGCGCGGTGAGTCCTGAATACAGAAATTAAACACATTGAAGCCCATCTCGGCGAGTGTAGAGGCTGCAGAAGCACCTGCAAGACCGGTACCAACAACGATAACGTCGAGCTTAAGCTTGTTCTTTGGGTTTACCAAGCGCTGGTGAGCCTTGTAGTTGGTCCATTTCTCAGCAACTGGTCCCTCTGGTATTCTTGAATTTAATTGCTTTGTCATAATCTTTTCTCAAATAGTAATCATTGAAAACTGATAACCGAAAATCAAGCCGCGCAGCAGGCAGCACCGCCACATAGGCTTGGTGCCACACCGAATGCGAAGGCGAGAACCACTGCGAGGAAGCCCAACATGAGAAGGGTTACGTAGATGAGTCCGATGCACTTCCAACGGTTGAACCATACCTTGCCGCTGATGCCAAGTGTCTGCATGGCGCTCCAGAAGCCGTGACTCAAGTGGAACCAGATGGCAACGATCCAGATGACATAGAGCACAACATAGAGTGGGCACGAGAATGTCTGCTGGATGAGTCCGAATCCATCGGTGGGCTCCAGTGGAGTTGCGATATGGAATAGTTCGGCAAACATCATGTTGTACCAGAAGTTAAAGAGATGGAGAAGCAAGCCGAGCAGGATGATGATACCCAGCACGAGCATGTTCTGAGACGCCCATTCCACCTTTGCCGGCTTTGCCGTCACTGCATAGCGTTGTACACCGCGGGCCTTGCGGTTCTGCATGGTGAGCAGGAAGGCATACACAATGTGGACAACAGCCAGGAAGGCCAAGCCCAGTGTAGCTACTACTGCATACCAGTTAGCACCCAGCAAAGCGCAGATAGTGTTGTATGCCTCGCCCGAGAACAAAGCCACAACGTTCATGCACATGTGGAATGTCAGGAATAGAATAAGCGCAACGCCGGTGACCGACATTACTACTTTTCTACCGATTGATGAATTGATTAACCACATAAATGATTGATTTTTAAATTATTTAATTAAATTATAGTCTATAGTAGTATTCTTTTTCAGCGCAAAAATTCTGTGCCACCACTCACTTTCCAAAAGCACGGCAGCGGCCCAAAATAATTATATTTAGGTATTGACACCTATCATTTGTGTGCAAAAATAATACTTTTTTGTGATTCCGCAAAGGTTTTCGCCTTATTTGACGCAAAAATAAAGCGTCTTTTGCATAAAGCAGCGCTAAAGCGACGGTTATGGCTTCAGCGCATAGAACTTTTGCATCACGTCTGTCGAACTTACCTTTTGGACACAATTCTGATGGTTGTCGATAGCCAGACAAGCTGCTATGGCCGCACTCTCGCCCAAAACCATGAAGACTGGCTCCATGCGAATGCTTCCATAAGCTATGTGACTGGCACTCAGGCATACCGGAACAAGAAGATTGCTCGCCTCAGCCTCGACAGGGGTTATCGATCGGTAACTCACATTGTAGGGCTTGGGACAACCAATCTGCACGTCGCCCTCGTTCTTTACCATGCCATCCACCACGTAGCGACCGCAGTTGTGGGAGTCCATGTTGTAGGCAGCCCACCCCACATAGTCGTCAACATCGGTGCGCCCCAGACAGTTGTTTTCAGTCATCACATAGCGCCCTATCATACGTCGGGCTTCGCGGATGTACATCTGCGAGGTGAAGTGAGCGGTTTCTTGATATTCATCTTTGGGAAGCCCCCACTCCAACATGCTGTTACGGATGCTGTCGGGAACACGCTCGTCGTGACCTACAAAATAGAGCAGGCCCAAGGTGTAATCGAGGTGAGCCTTGCGTATCTTGTCTCTCTTTTTATAACTTGCCTCGGGATAATCCCAATTCTCACCTATCATGTCGGTAGAGAAGGCTCCGCGATTGTTGATGTCTGTCTTATTGTTGGGCATCAGGTTCCAACCGAAACAGTCGCGGATAGAATTCCAAGGAGCCAACTCTTTCCACCGAAGCAGAAGCTCATAGCGCGTGGGGTCGTAGTTCTCGGGCTTTGTGATGGGCAACATATTAGAAGGATCGTTGGTCAGTGTGATGCGGTAATTGTAAGCCTGAACGCACTTGTCAGCATCGCCACGTTTTCCCATATTCCTCTTCAGGATACCATAAAGCAAACCGCTCTTGGGATCGCCTTTTACCTTATAGGGATCAATGCCATCGGGGAACTGGTGCTTGTCGAGCATCTGCACTCCATCATAAATCTCACCATACTGCGCATTCGATTCGCGTCCTACGGTATAACTGACGCCCGACTTCGCCATCAGATCGCCCTCATAGGAGCAGTCGATAAACACTTTTGCCGAAATACGCACACGCTCCTTGGTGTCAGCAGACTTCTCAACGACGATACTGTTTATCACGTTTCCCTTCTTCTTAACCGAACGCAAGCGATATGGCATCAGTGGTTCCACGCCAGCCTCACTCAGGAAATCGTTATACACCGCAAGCGCCACACTGGGTTCAAACTTGAAGGCTGGCTCATCCTTTCCGTATTTCCTGCCCACTCTCTGGTAGAAACCAAGCGAAAAACCTTGGATGATATCCACTTTACCAATATCTGTATCTCCCAAACCACCTGCCGATAAGCCTCCGATACGGGCTGTAGGCTCTATCAGCAAAACCGATTTACCCTGAATCTTTGCCGTGTAGGCAGCTATCACACCGGCAGAAGTGGCGCCATAGATGCACACGTCGACTCCTTTTTCCTTCATGTCTGCCGAGGTGCCCTGTAGGAGCATCAACCACGAAAACAAAAAGACACACAGTTTCCTCATAGTATTTATATTTAAGAAAAACACATTCGCCCAAATCCTTTCATTCTGCAAATATACAAAAATTACACCTATAAAAAGAATTTTCCATGCTACATTTTCATTCCCCACACTTTGCCTCCAACGAAGACTTGCCTGCTTTCCACTTCAAAATACGTACTTCTTTCTGCACAACAAAACCATCTATTAATAATTTTGCTAGCAAAATTTCGACATAAAAGGCTCTTTATTGCCATTAAAGGGGCTCTTTATTGAAAATTTTGCTAGCAAAATTTTCACATATCGCGAAAGCCTTTATCCACAAAGGGTTTTGCAAGGGGGGAGTATCGAACTAAAAAATCAAAGTTATACATAACCCTTTTAACAGCTTCCTGAATACTTCCGTACCCATGTTCATTGAGATATTGAATCATCTCTTCTCTATTATGGACATTTATGCCCATATACTTGAGATGATTAATAAGCTACTGGGTAAGGGCCGACTCTTTGGTTTCTTGCTCATTAACAAGTTGTCTTTCTTCTGCTTCTAAGTATCTGAGAAAAGACTTTTTAATAATGAAAAACTCTTCTCCCACACGGATAAAACGTGTTGAGGAGAAGAGGTATTATAAAGGTAGTGATATAGTTACTATGTTACAGACGCTAACTATATCATTGCTTTTCTTTATTTCTTGAAGATGGAAGTCATTGGACGCCCAACCCAGGCTTGCGGAGGGTTAACCCCGAGCATGTAGGCTACAGTGGCAGGTACATCGTATTGCATCATGGCATCTGTTATCACAAACCCTTCTTTGATGCCTTTTCCACAGACGACAAAAGGTGAAAGCATCTCGTCGAGCGTCATGCCCCCGTGTCCTTTATCTATGCCGCCATGATCGGATGTAAGAACGAAAATAGTGTCGTCGTAAATGCCGGCTTCTTTAGTTGCATCGACAATGAGTTGAACGCACTGATCGACGAATTTCTCAAAGGCATAGTATTCGTCGGTGTACCATCCAAAAGTATGTCCGGCGTGATCGAGACCTGAGAAATAGACGGTTAAAAACGTCGGTTTCTTTTCCTTAATATAATTGGCAGCGACCATAGTATAGTCGAACTTGGTGCCTCCATTTTTCTCCACATACTCGTCGCCAGAGCTACCGCCGGGGATAAACATCACATCATCAACACACGCAGAGTCGACAAGATGCTTGATGACGTCCCAGTCGCAGAGCAGTCCAGAACGCGCTTCTGGTCGTTGTTCTTTAAGAATAGAATAAATGGTGGGGAAGATGCCGCGTTCGTTGGTAACCGATGAAGGAATCTCCGGCACCTTCGAGAACCACTTTGTGTAGCCATGGCTTTCTGTGCCAACACCCATAAACACCGATGCCCAGTTGATAGCCGATGCTGAAGGTAATACAGAACGTTTTTTCAGTGTATAGCTACCGTTCGCCATGAGGGTGCCTTTCACGCATGGCATGTCGGCATCTGCAATACTTTTGGCGGCCCAACCGTCAATACCGATAAGGACTACATGCTTGGCTTTTGCCTTGGGTTGGTGGCGCTTGGCTTGACAGACTGTTATACTTGACCCGAGAAATACAAGGGTGAGAAAAATAAATGATAGCTTAAAATTTTTCATAATGTAAAAGATTAGTGTTAAACAGCTTTCTATCTGCAAAATTAACAATATTCCGTTATAATACAAAATCAAATCTCTTTTTTAACATTATCTCGGCATAAAAAAGAATAATTTTTTCGCTTTACTCAACAACTCGTCTTTTTGTACTGCACTTGATTTTATGTAACATTTCCATCCTTATGAATGAAGAAGTTACCATATCTCGGCATTAAAAAAGAACAATTTCTTTTTGTACTGCACTCGATTTTATGTAACTTTGTCGGAGATATAGCTACTATGGAAATGAAATACGACATCGTGGTAGTTGGCGGTGGTCATGCTGGATGTGAAGCAGCTACTGCTGCAGCCAACCTCGGGGCAAGGACTTGTCTCGTGACGATGGATATGAATAAAATCGCACAGATGAGTTGCAACCCTGCTGTGGGAGGAATAGCGAAAGGACAGATTGTACGCGAGATTGATGCATTGGGCGGACAAATGGGACTCGTCACCGATGCAACAACAATACAGTTCCGCATGCTTAACATGGGAAAGGGACCTGCGGTGTGGAGTCCGAGAGCACAATGCGACAGGGCGAAATTCATTACAACATGGAGAGAAACGCTCGACCACACAGACAACCTCGACATCTGGCAAGATCAGGTTGAGGAAATATGTGTGGAAAATGGCAAGATAACTGGTGTGAAAACCATCTGGGGTGTTGATATCAAAGCCCGATGTGTCATCATCACCGCTGGTACATTCCTTAATGGCATGATGCATGTCGGACGCAAACAAGTAGAAGGTGGACGATGTGCAGAACCCGCAGCGCACAAACTAACGGAAAGCATTGAACGTCAAGGGATTAGGTCATACAGAATGAAGACAGGAACACCTGTTAGAATCGACCGCAGAAGTGTGCATTTCGAGGACATGGAACGTCAAGACGGCGACCGTAACAACTATAAGTTCAGCTATATGGGCGAAGGGAAGAACCTACCACAATTGCCATGCTGGATCTGCTATACAAACGAAGAGGTGCACAACACACTGAGAAACCGCATCGACGACTCTCCACTCTACAACGGACAGATACAAAGCATCGGACCGAGATATTGCCCCTCGATAGAAACAAAGCTCGTCACCTTCCCCGATAAAGACCGACATCCACTGTTCCTCGAACCGGAAGGCACCGACACCAACGAGATGTATCTGAACGGATTCTCGTCGAGTATGCCTATCGACTGCCAGCTGGAGGCAATACGCCACATACCAGCACTGCGCGACGTGAAGGTGTATAGACCTGGATATGCCATAGAATACGATTTCTTCGACCCTACACAACTGCAGCATTCGCTCGAATCGAAAGTGATAGACGGACTGTTCTTCGCTGGTCAGGTGAACGGCACAACAGGCTATGAGGAGGCTGGAGGACAGGGTACCGTCGCCGGCATAAACGCTGCAATAAAATGCTCCGGAGGGGAGCCGTTCGTAATGGGACGCGACGAAAGCTATATCGGAGTACTCATCGACGACCTCACAACAAAAGGGGTCGACGAGCCGTACAGAATGTTCACATCAAGAGCTGAGTACAGAATACTCCTCCGACAGGATAATGCCGACGAAAGACTCACGGAGAAAGCCTACCGCCTAGGACTGGCTTCACGAGGAAGATACGACTGGTGGCTGGAGAAAAAAGAGGCCATCAACCGGATTATCAACTTCTGCAATACGACTCCAGTGAAACCCACAACCGTCAATTCCACGCTCGAAAAGCTCGGCTCTACCCCACTCTCCTCGGGATGTAAAATTGCCGACCTCGTGGCAAGACCATTCGTAACCATCGACGCACTTGCCGACTGCCTGCCGAAACTCAAAAGCGTGATCGAATCTCCTGCCAACCGCAAAGACGAAATCACAGAGGCAGCAGAGATAAGAATGAAGTATAAGGGCTACATAGAACGCGAGAAAGAGGTGGCTGAGAAAATGCAACGACTCGAAAACATCAAAATAAAAGGACACTTCGACTACGCCTCACTCCACGAAATCTCTACAGAGGGACGACAGAAACTCATCAAGATAAACCCCGAAACCCTCGCACAGGCAAGCCGAATACCAGGAGTCTCACCAAGCGACATAAACGTTCTGCTCGTACTAATGGGAAGATAAAACAAGGAGATACGAGTAAAATGTTTCACGTGGAACAAAAAAATAATCTAAAAACAAATATAAACAAAATGAACAACGAGATTCTTTTAAAAAACCTGAGGTGCATACCCGACTGGCCAATCAAAGGCGTAAACTTCAGAGATGTGACTACTCTGTTTAAAAGTGCAGAATGTGTCAAGTTGATTAACGACGAGATGTTCGATCTCTACAAAGACAAGGGAATTACGAAAATAGTAGGTATCGAAAGCCGCGGATTCGTCATGTCGTCGGCTCTCGCACTCAGACTAGGCGCAGGTATCGTCCTCTGCAGAAAACCCGGAAAACTGCCATGCGAGACAATACAAGAAAGTTATGCAAAGGAATATGGCATCGACACCATCGAAATTCATAAGGATGCCATCGATGAAAACGATGTCGTTCTACTACACGACGACCTACTCGCAACAGGAGGAACAATGAAGGCAGCATGCAACCTGGTGAAGAAATTCAATCCGAAAAAAATATATTGCAACTTCATTATCGAACTTGTAAACGAAAACCTGAACGGTAGAGACGTATTCGACGACGATGTTGAAGTAACTTCATTAATACAGATTTAATCGACATACTATGGGCAATCTGAAAAGGGGAAACCTCTTGGATTGCCCATAAATGTTTCACGTGGAACAATACAGACCTACATAACGCCGTCATGACAAAAGAAGAGAACGCCAAAAGACTCGAAAAACTAAAACTTATCGTCGCAAATATGCCGGAAAAACCTGGCAGCTACCAGTATTATGACGATAAACATACAATAATATATGTAGGTAAAGCCAAAAACTTAAAGAAGAGGGTGTCGTCGTATTTCCACACAGAGGTCGACAGATATAAAACAAAAGTTCTGGTCTCAAAGATACACGACATCAGCTACACAGTCGTTAATAGCGAAGAAGACGCTCTACTACTCGAAAACAACTTAATAAAGAAGTACAACCCTAAGTACAATGTGCTGCTGAAAGACGGCAAGACATACCCAAGCATTTGTATCACAAACGAACTGTTTCCTCGCATATTCAAAACAAGAACAATCAACAAAAAGTTCGGCACTTATTATGGACCATACAGCCATATAACCACGATGTACCAGCTCCTGGAAATAATCTACAAGCTATACAAACCACGGTCCTGCCGGCTAAATCTTACAAAAGAGGGTATTAGAGAGGGAAAATTCAAAGCGTGTCTAAAATACCATCTGAAGAATTGCTATGGACCTTGCATCGACAAACAATCTTACGAAAACTATCAGGAGAACATTGCAAAAGCAAGGGAAATCCTGAAAGGAAACACAAGAGAACTGAGCACCCTCATCTACAACAGAATGCTAGAAAAGGCTAAAAAGCTTGAATTTGAAGAAGCTGAGGAACTCAAGCAACAATACCTTATGCTCGATGGATTCAGGGCAAAGAGTGAAGTCGTATCACACACAATCTCTAACATCGACGTATTCACCATTACAGAAGACGAGCACAACCGCACCGCGTTCATCAACTATATCCATGTGAAGAACGGAGCCATCAATCAGAGCTTTACATTTGAATATAAGAGAAAACTCGATGAAACCGAACAAGAACTTCTTCTAAACGCGATCATTGAGATACGAAACCGATTTGGGTCAACTGCCAAGGAGATTGTCGTCCCCTTCGAAATAGACTGGACGCTGAACGACGCTTCGTTCTTCGTACCACAGCGGGGTGACAAGAAACACCTGCTCGACCTGTCGGAAATGAACGGAAAACAGTATAAGTTCGACAGACTAAAACAATCGGAGAAACTAAACCCCGAGCAGAAGCAAACACGGCTGATGAAAGAACTTCAAGACAAGCTGAAACTCGAAAAAATGCCATACCAGATAGAATGCTTCGACAATTCGAATATCTCCGGCACTAACGCTGTTGCAGCGTGCGTGGTGTTTAAGGCGATGAAACCGTCAAGAAAAGATTATAGGAAATATAACATCAAGACCGTTGTTGGCCCCGACGACTATGCATCGATGCAAGAGGTTGTCAGGCGCAGATATAGCCGCATGATAGAAGAGCAAACTCCCCTACCCGACCTGATAATAACCGATGGCGGAAAAGGCCAGATGTCGGTTGTGCGCGAGGTGGTGGAAGACGAACTTCATCTCAACATTCCTATCGCCGGACTCGCTAAAGACGACCGCCACCGCACCAACGAACTCCTTTTTGGAAATCCACCACAAGTCGTTGGTATCAAGACAGATACAGAGCTTTTTCACGTGCTTACCCATCTACAGGATGAAGTACACAGATTTGCGATCACATTCCATCGTCAGAAACGTAACAAGAGCATGCTTCATTCTGAACTTGACTCCATTCCGGGCATCGGTCCGAAGACAAAGGATCTTCTACTGAAAAGACTGAAGAGTGTAAAAAGAATTAAAGAGGCTGATACAGAAACACTTACTGAGATTATCGGACCATCGAAAGCAAAGATAATTAAAGATTTTTACACAGAAAAAGAGCAGATTTAATAAGATATATTCGTAATTTTGCAACATGAGAGCTGTAATTCAACGAGTTAAGCATGCCAGTGTAAGCATTGGTGGAAGTGTAAGGTCGGAAATAGAGAACGGTCTGCTCGTTCTTTTGGGCATCTGCCAAGACGACGGCACCGACGATGTCACATGGCTGGTAAAGAAGATTTCACAGCTAAGAATCTTCGATGAT
The DNA here is from genome assembly GCA_017477435.1 of Prevotella sp. GTDB lineage: Bacteria > Bacteroidota > Bacteroidia > Bacteroidales > Bacteroidaceae > Prevotella. The sequence goes on along the minus strand of JAFUVV010000016.1, from coordinate 26,984 downwards.
GAGAACGGCGTAATGAACAAAGACATCAAAGAAACGGATGGTAACATATTGGTTATCAGTCAATTCACTCTATTCGCTTCTTACAAGAAAGGCAATCGCCCATCGTGGTTTCGTGCAGCTAACCACGATATTTCGATTCCTCTCTATGAACAATTCTGCCAACAGATGACAGAAGCTATCGGAAAAGAAGTTAAGACTGGGGAATTTGGTGCAAACATGCAGGTAGAACTGTTGAACGACGGTCCCGTGACAATATGCATGGATACTAAAAACAAAGAATAAAATGACAAAAGTACTCTGGGCACTAAATGGTATCGGTTTCTTAATGACATTCAGTGCATTAGCCTTTCTTGGCTACAACAAGCACACGTCCGACCTACTCTTCTGGTTCGGACTGCTATTGATGCTACCCAACTGGATCTTCCAAATGAAGAACAAACGTCGTCCACGGCAAGTCGTCGACATAATAGCAATCGCTTTATGCGTCGTCGTAGGTTGCATTTTCTTCACTGGACAGACAATAAAAATCCCAGGAAAAGAACCCATAACAATAGTTGACGACAAATAGGAACAATGACTATAAAAGAAGCACAAACTCTTGTAGACCAATGGATTAAGAAGTTTGGAGTGAGGTATTTCTCTGAGCTAACCAATATGGCCTGCCTCACAGAAGAGGTTGGCGAGCTGGCACGCATAATTGCCCGGAAATACGGAGATCAGAGCTTCAAAGCGGGAGAAAAAGATAATCTCGGCGAAGAGATGGCCGACGTGCTCTGGGTACTGATTTGCCTGGCAAACCAAACAGGGGTCGACCTGACGGAAGAACTGAAGAAATCTATAGAAAAGAAGACAAACCGCGACTCACTACGACATATTGCAAACGAGAAATTAAAAGCATAAACAAATAAAAACAGAACTATGGAAAAAGTAGAAAACACCGCCGCCGGGAAGCTGAAAATCATCACCTCCCCTACCGGACAAAGCAACATCGACCAGGCCTTCGCAAAGTATGACCTCAACATCAGCGACGAACAGGTAGCTGCTGCAGTGAAGAAAATCATCAGTGAGAAAGTACACGAGAACGACACCCTCGAAGTGAAGAAATTCCTTATGGGCAGCATCGAGCTCACCACCCTTAAGACCACCGACAGCGACGAGTCGGTCCTGGCATTCACGGAGCGCGTGAATCAGTTTGCCGACACATATCCCGACCTGAAGAATGTGGCATGCATCTGCGTGTATCCATGCTTTGCCAAAATCGTAAGCCAAACGCTTGAGGTAGAGGATGTTAACGTCACATGCGTGAGTGGAAGTTTCCCTTCGTCGCAAGCGCTTATGGAGGTGAAGATAGCAGAGACCGCCCTGGCAATAAAAGACGGCGCAACGGAGATCGACATCGTGATGCCGGTGGGCAAGTTCCTCAGCGGCGACTACGAAGGAGTGGCCGACGACATAACCGAACTGAAGAACGTCTGCGGAGAGGTACCAATGAAAGTAATACTCGAAACGGGATGCCTGAAAACAGCCGAAAATATTAAAAAAGCATCGATTTTATCGATGTATGCCGGAGCTGATTATATCAAGACTTCAACGGGAAAAGAGAAGATATCAGCCACGCCCGAAGCAGCCTACGTGATGTGCCAGGCCATTAAGGAATACTACAACGAAACCGGTATTCAGATTGGCTTCAAGCCTGCCGGAGGAATCAACAGCGTGATGGATGCCATTACCTATTACACTATCGTGAAGGAAGTGCTCGGCGAAAAATGGCTGACAAACAAGTGGTTACGCCTCGGTACCAGTAGACTGGCAAATCTCCTGCTGAGCGAGATCGTAGGCGAAGAGACAAAATTCTTCTAACACAAATCCCCTACCCTGCAGATACTATCATCTGCAGACGAAAGCCTGAAGAAAACAACCAGCTTAAAATATTTGCAGAGAGCAATACAAATGTCATAACGCATTGCTAATCTGACAAATAGCCATGAAAGCAAAAGATGTTTTCTTCAGGCTTTTTCTTTTATTGTCTCAACTCATAGGGGGCAATACCACCCAAAAGCCAGAATTTCAGTTCCATCTAAACCTCCTTTCTGCATATCCACCACGTTCAACCAACGTAAACAACGGATAAAGGTGTTGCTACTATCAAGCACAGATAGTAAAACTATCTAACGCATATAGATTCAGTATCAAGCCCAGATAGCGACAGTATCAAAGCCAGATACCAGCAGTATCAAGCCCAGATACTGGCAGTATCAAAGCTTGATACTGCCGATGAAATGGAAGAAAAAAGGGATTTCAGACGTTTCTCTGTATGACAAAATCGATGTATGAAACGAGAGCTTTGCGTATGGAATCGTCTTTTGAATAATTCTCAACGAATGCAAGAGCCTCATCGCGCAGCTCGAGCATCTTCTTCTCTGCATATTCTATTCCACCATTTGCTTTGGTAAACTCCACTAAATTGCCGATTTCATCGGGAGAAGCAGTATTGTTTTTCACCTTCAGAGCAATCTCTAGCATGGTCATGTCGCCAGTAGAAGAAAGTGCATAGATAGCAGGAAGTGTAAGCTTTCCCTCGCGCATGTCGTTGCCTGTCGGTTTTCCGATGGCATCGTCGGTGAAATAATCGAATATGTCATCTCTTATCTGGAATATCATCCCCAGGTTATGGCCGAATTTCTTTGCAGCCCCTACCCTTTCCTCATCAGCATTCACCGACAACGCTCCTATGCCTGCACAGGCCTCGAAGAGAGCTGCAGTTTTCTGGTTTATCACCTCATAATAGGTTTGCTCGGAGATTGTATTTCGCTGAATATTAGAGAGTTGAAGTATTTCTCCGTTACTCAGTGTGCGTCCCAGTTCTGCGAGATGCTGCACGATGGTTTCGGAGTGAGTGAATGCAACCCGAAGCAGTGCAGTCGAGAGAATATAGTCGCCTACGAGTACAGCAACCTTATTGTCGTAGGTAGCATTAACCGATGCCTGTCCGCGACGCTCGTTGCTCTCGTCGACAACATCGTCGTGAACGAGCGATGCAGTGTGAAGAAGTTCCAATCCCACGGCAGCATTGAGCGTAGCATCATTGACCCGACCGAAATTTTTTGCAATGAGAAGAATAAGAATAGGACGCATGCGTTTCCCCGACCTCGATTTAATGTGCTCGAGAGCCTGAGCGAGAAGACCGTCGCCAGTAGAGAGAGAAACATTAAAAAGCTCGATGAAATCGGACAATTCTGTCTGAATTGGGGCTTTTATGAGTGAGAGATAATCCATCCTAACCTTATTTTTGTTACAAAATTAGTCATTTTATCGGGATTACTTCCAAAAATTTTGTAATTTTACACCAAATAAAAAATTATTATGAATAAAATCTTCTTTTTTGATGCGTATGCGATAATCTATCGCTCCTATTATGCCTTCATCAACAACCCCCGCATAAACTCCAAAGGGCTTAACACGTCGGCCATTCTCGGTTTTGTGAACACTCTCCACGAGATCATCAGCAAGGAAGAGCCCACTCACCTGGGCGTTGCCTTCGATCATGGTCTCACCTTTCGCCACGAGGCGTTTCCCGAGTATAAGGCCCAGCGCGAAGAGACCCCCGAAGACATCCGCAAGGCGGTGCCGATCATCAAAGAGATACTTCAGGCGTGGAACATCCCCGTGCTTCAATGCGACGGGTTCGAAGCCGACGACGTGATTGGAACGCTCGCCACGAAGGCCGGTGCCGAGGGCAACGACACCTACATGCTGACCCCCGACAAGGACTACGGCCAGCTCGTGACCGACAATGTCTACATATTCCGTCCACGTCACGGCGGTGGCTATGAGAAGATGGGCGTGGAGGAAGTATGTCAGAAATACGACATCACTACCCCACTCCAGGTCATCGACCTGCTCGCACTCATGGGCGACTCGTCGGATAACTTCCCTGGCTGCCCCGGCGTAGGAGAAAAGACGGCGAGCAAACTGATAAAGCAATTCGGGAATATAGACAACCTTCTCAGTCATACCGACGAAGTGAAAGGAAAACTTCGCGAAAAGATAGAAGCCGCTGTCGACGATATAAAGATGTCGAAGTTTCTTGCCACCATCCGTAAGGACGTCCCTATGGAGCTCGACCTCGAAAAACTCAAACTCACCGCCCCCGACGAGCAACAGCTCACAAAACTTTTCGAGGAACTGGAGTTTCATTCTCTTGCCCGGAAAGTGTTAAATATTCAAAACAAACCCAAACCACAACCGAATCAACCCCTCGATTTATTCGCCGAATTTACACCCGACGACCAGCTCGGTCAGAAATATTCGAGTTTTGAGACGGTTCGCACGACAAGCATCGACTATCATCTCATTGAAAAAGAAGAAGATGCGCGAGAGCTATGTAACAAACTGTTTACTTTTAAAATTTTAAGTTTAGACACCGAAACCACATCAACCGACCCTATTGAGGCAGAATTGGTGGGACTAAGCTTCGCCGTGAAGGAAAAGGAAGCCTATTATGTGGCGATACCCGAAAACAGAGACGATGCCATCAGGTTTGTGAATATCTTCAAACCACTCTATGAAAATCCGGAAATATTGAAAGTTGGTCAGAACATAAAATACGACCTTGAGGTTCTCCGCAACTATGGGGTCGAACTCGCCGGCGAACTGTGGGACACCATGATCGCCCACTACCTCCTCCAGCCAGAACTACGCCACAACATGGACGACATGGCCGAGTCGCTGCTCGGATATAAGACCATCCACATCGACGAACTCATTGGCCCGAAGGGAAAGGGACAGCGTTCGATGAGAGACCTCGCCCCGTCGGATGTTTACGAATATGCTGCCGAAGATGCCGATATTACACTTCGTCTGAAGAACGTACTCGAGCCGAAACTCCATGAAAGAGAGCTCGACAGACTGTTCTACGAAATAGAGATGCCACTCGTCAGGGTGCTCGCCGAAATGGAAATGAACGGCGTAAGAATCGACACCAAAGCCCTCGAGGAGACATCGGACATCTTCACCTCGAGGATAAACGAGATAGAAAAACGCATCTATGAACTTGCCGGAGAGACATTCAACATATCATCACCGAAGCAAGTAGGAGAGATTCTCTTCGACAAAATGAAAATTGTAGAAAAACCGAAGAAGACAAAAACCGGACAATATGTCACTTCGGAAGAGGTGCTCTTGCAACTAAAAAGTAAACATGAGATCGTAGAAAAAATCCTCCTCTATCGTGGTCTGAAGAAACTTCTCGGTACTTATGTAGACGCACTCCCAAAACTCATCAATCCCCGCACAGGACATATCCATACCTCTTTCAATCAGACCATTACAGCCACTGGCCGTCTCTCTTCGAGCGACCCCAACCTGCAAAACATCCCTGTGCGTGGCGAAGACGGAAAAGAGATACGCAAATGTTTCATTCCGGAGGAAGGCAGCCTGTTCTTCTCCGCCGACTACAGCCAGATAGAGCTCCGAGTGATGGCCCATCTCTCTGGCGACGAACACATGATAAAAGTCTTCCAGGACGGCAAAGACCTGCATGCAGCCACCGCCGCCACTATATATAAAAAAGGTATAGACGAAGTGTCGCGCGACGAGCGAACGAAATCAAAGCGCGCCAACTTCGGAATCATATATGGCATCACCGTCTTCGGGCTTGCCGAGCGACTCGACATCAGCCGGGCAGAAGCAAAACAACTCATCGACGGATTCTTCGAGACATTCCCACAGGTGCAGGAATACATGGAGGCAAGCAAGCAGAAGGTGCGCGAAAAAGGCTATGCCGAGACGCTGTTCCATCGCCGCCGATACCTGCCTGACATCAACTCAGGAAACAACACCGTGCGTGGATTTGCAGAGCGAAACGCCATCAATGCGCCTATCCAAGGGTCGGCAGCCGATATCATAAAAGTAGCAATGGTAAGAATTTACAACCGATTCAAGGCCGAAGGCATACGTTCGAAGATGATTCTCCAAGTGCACGACGAACTTAATTTCAGCGTCCTTCCCGAAGAAAAAGAAAAGGTGGAACGCATTGTCATCGAAGAGATGGAAAACGCCTACCAGCTCCGAGTGCCACTCATAGCCGATGCAGGGTGGGGGAGCAACTGGCTGGAAGCCCATTAAGGCAGCTTTCTTTGGTGATGTAAAACAGAGGCTTTTAGACAAAAAATCATATTTTTCTATGGACAAAAACAGAAGGCTGTTTATTAAAAGTGGCTTGCTTGGCATGGCTGGTATAATGGTTGCGCCAGAGATGGTTGCAAATGTTATTTCCCACAGCACAGAATCAATAAATGATAAGCGGAAAACAAACCGTAAACCTTTCTTTTTCATTCAATTCAGCGACCCACAGTTTGGTTTCACCGCAGCAATGAAAGACAATAAACTCTTCGACACTAAAGCTGAGGAAACGCTTATGGGTCGCTCGGTGGAAATAATAAACCGTCTTGCACCTCCTTTTGTCATTGGCACAGGCGACTTCTGGCATCACAAGCGATACGACCCGGAAATGTTTCTTTACAAAGAATATATCTCAAAGATAAATAAAAACATAAAAGTATATCATGTTCCTGGAAACCATGATATTCAATCGCTTGAAAAAGAAGATATTGATTACTACCATCAACATCTCGGCCAGTCGAGCTTTTGCTTCCATCATGAGAATTGTGCCTTTATCGGTCTCAATAGTATGTATTTCTGGCCGGAACGGGGTAGTAATGAACATGAGCGGGTACAATACGACTGGCTTATAGAACAGCTTGAGGCGGCGAGAAAATGTCGTTTTAAGTTCATCTTTGCTCATATCCCGTTTTTCATTAACGAATACAGAGAAAAAGAAGATTATTTCACTATTCGCGAACCGATGCGCACAAAATATATGGAAACATTCCGCAGATATGGTGTGAACGCTGTCTTCTGTGGACACAAACATAATCAGTTTGTATCAAAATCCGAAGATATCGATGTCGTCACATGCGGCGCTGTCGGCCTTCCTCTTGGAGGATTCCACGGGATGAACCTTATAAAAGTCTTTCCCGATAGTTATTCGTTTGAGTACATCGCGTTAGACAAGTTTCCAACACGCATTTTTTAAATTCATATTAATATTTTCCTACCCTTTACTTAAACCTATGTTTATCAAAATGAAAAACAAACATCTAACACTGAAAGCTTTAGTCCTGTTTGGGCTGATGCTTGCCTTTTCATGCACATCGACAAACGACCCTCTACGCCTTGCCGACCCGTTTGTAGGCACAGGACTTCATGGTCACACCTATCCCGGAGCAGCATCACCGTTCGGTATGGTGCAGCTAAGTCCCGACACAAGAAGCGGAGGATGGGACGGTGTGTCGGGATATCATGCAGAAGACTCTACCATCATCGGATTCTCACACACACATCTCAGCGGTACCGGAGAAGGCGACATGGGCGACTTCATCTTCACACCTGTCGTCGGAGACGTGACAAAAGGTGACAACGGCTTCGAAGTATCACCTCTTCCTTTCAAACAATCCGACGAGGAAGCCTATCCCGGCTACTATAGCGTTGATATTCCTACACTGGGTATCAAGGCCGAACTCACTGCTACACAAAGGACTGGTTGCCATCGCTACACATTCAGCGGGGTAGGGGAGCGCCACCTGCTCGTCGACATGGCATATGTTCTCTGCGATAAAAAAGCCGACCAAATTCGTTTCTCCACACCAACAAACACCTGTATAGAAGGAGGGCGGCACGTCGTTGGATGGGCCAAAGACCGATGGATGTATTTCTCGGCCGAGTTCTCAACACCATATACCGAATGTATCCACGACGGCCACGACCGCTACCTCCTCACATTCCCCTCCGACATGAAAGAATTGACGGTGTGTGTAGGTCTCTCTCCAGTAGATGAAAAGGGAGCACGCAACAACCTCACTGCCGAAGTGCCCGTTTGCAACTTCGACAGCATCCACCAGTCTGTCAGCAATAAATGGACTGAAGAACTTGGAAAAATACGCATCGAAGGTGGCAGCGAAACCGACCGTTCACTCTTCTACACCGCACTCTATCACTCGCTCATCGTGCCCCATCTCCTCAGCGATGTCGACGGCCGCTACCGTAATCATCGCCAGGAGGTGAAGACAGTGCCATCAGGTCGTCGATACTACTCAACGCTATCGCTCTGGGATACCTTCCGCAGCTGGCATCCTCTGCAGACAATCATCAACCCAGAAATAGACAACGACATCGTTTTCAGTTTGTTAGACATGTACGACTGCGATGGGAAACTGCCGCTTTGGCCACTTGGCGGTGCCGATACCGACTGTATGATAGGCTACCACGGCGTTGCTGTCATTGCCGATGCATGGCTTCGTGGTATACGTGATTTCGACGGAGAGCATGCACTTAAGGCAATGGTGTCGTCATCGAACCAAGACCCTGCCTCTGAATGGTACAACACCTATGGATACATACCCTGCGACTTGAGTCCACAGTCGATATCGAAAACACTTGAATTTGCCTATGACGACTGGTGTATTGCACGTATGGCGGAGTCGCTGGGGCACGATGATATTGCCGCAGAATATGATCTCCGCGCCAAGCGCTACAAGAACATATTCGATCCAACCACAGGCTTCTTCCGCGGCAGGGATTCTGAAGGCAACTGGCGTGAGCCTTTCGATCCTACAGGTTCGTCGCGCGACTATACCGAAGCAACGGCTTGGCAGTATCGCTTCTTCGTCCCTCATGATATGAATGGATTCGCTCAACTGATGGGTGGGAAAGAGGCCACAATAACTGCTCTCGATTCTCTTTTCTCTTTTGATTATCTTAATCCCACGATAACCAATGACGGCAACATCTCTGGGTTCATCGGGCAGTATGCACATGGCAACGAACCAAGTCACACCTTTGCATGGCTATACTCTTTTATGAACCATCCCGAAAGCACTCAACGCCGCGTCAGACAAGTATTAAAAGAACTCTACACCCCAGACCGTGCCGGAATCTGTGGTAACGAAGACTGCGGTCAGATGTCGGCATGGTATGTGCTTGCCGCCATCGGATTGTATCCGGCATGCCCCGGAACGGGAGAGTTTGTCTTTGCTGCTCCGCTCTTCAAGAAGACTACCATCTCACTGCCCAACGGAAAGACACTTGTAATAACTGCCGACAAACCAAACTATGCATATATAAAGGAGGTTACATTTAATGGCGAAACCGTTGACGCACAGTATATTACCTACGACAAACTGATGCAAGGGGGTGAACTCTCATTTGTTTTATCACGCAAACCAAGTAAGGCTTTAGACGATAGAAAAGTGCCTTATTCGCTCACTCAAGGACTGATGGCGTCAACACCTCGTCTGAAAGGAAATCCGCGATTTTTCGAAAATACATTCAATGTTGAACTCGATTCGCGCACTCCCGAGGCAAAGATATATTATACCCTCGACGGCAGCGAACCTACTGAAGAATCAACACTCTACACCGCTCCTTTCACCATTGACAAAGACTGTCAGGTGAAAGCAAAGGCGTTCGTTAAGGATGGCGAACCGAGTCCGTTGATGAGCATCCACGCTTTCCCAATCATATATCAGCAGGCGGTCAATGTGACAAACACCCAACCAGGATGTCGCTTTACATATCATCGTGGCATGTTCACATGGACTCGCGACGTGGCACGCTCGCCAATCGTAAAGAGTGGGGTATTGCCTGCACCATCTATCGCAGGAGCAACCGACGAGGATCATTTCGGATTTATCTTTGATGGATATCTCGACATACCAGAGGACGGCCTGTGGGAGTTTGCTGTCACAAGCGACGACGGTGCCGTCCTGCTGCTCGACGGCAAACTGGCAGTCAATGGTGACGGATCGCACTCCAACTACACCGCCACCGGATACATCGCACTGCTGAAAGGTATGCATCAGTTCCGTCTGCTTTACCTCGAAGATTACGAAGGTCAGAACCTTGAATGGGCATGGAAAGCACCGTCGGCAGCGGAGTTTGCACCTATCCCAGAATCGGCAATCTCACACTGATAAAAACAGAAAAAACAATATATTGACGCGGTGGATAATATCAAGTTCGAAATCATCGGAAATAATATCGCACGAATGAACTAATTTCAGAATCAATAATTTCAAAACATAAAAACATGAAGAGGTTTTCTTATTTTCTAATTCTCTTATTTTCCACATTTCTTAATGTGCAGGCTGGCAAGCACATTGCGCTTTGGCCTAAAGGTAAGATGCCCGACACACAGCCTCAACAGGTTGCGGCAATGACTGCCGAGACAAGCCTGAAAGACTTCAACCCCGACAAGGCTCGCATGCCTTTCCTTGAGTGGATGGAGAAGCCGGCTACACCCAATGGCGGATGTATGATTCTCATTTCTGGAGGCGGCTACAACAACACCTGCGACAATAGCCTCATCACTCTTTGGACAAACCGATTCACTGAACTCGGTTTCCAATGCGTCAACTTCGTCTATCGCACTCCTCGACCCGAAGGTCTGCCCATCTACAAGACTGCTTGGGAAGATGGTCAGAGAGCTGTTCGCATGGTTCGTAGTGAGGCAAAGAAGCGCGGCTTCGACCCTGAGAAGATAGGCACCATCAGTATGTCGGCAGGTTCACATCTGGCACTACTGCTGGCAACAAGTTCAATGACGCCTGCTTACTCTCCAATAGACGCGCTCGATGAGGTGCCTTGTCACGTGAACTTCGCCATTGTAAATGCCCCTGCCTATGCCCTCTCAGACAGTGAAGGTGGCACTCCCAATGTGCGACTCGGTTATGGCCCTGATGTCAAACTCGATACTATCTTCCATTTCGACGAGAAGACTTGCCCTATGAGTCTGCATCATGGTGGCAACGACCCTTACTCTCCAAATGCTTCAACGATGGTATTCCGTCAGCTTCGCAAAAGGAACATACCTGCCGAACTACATCTCTATCCTGGCAAAGGACACGGAGCCTTTGGCTTGGAGCGCGGCGTTGAGTTCCTTCAGCAACTTGGTCTGCTCGGTCCTCTTGCTCCAGAAGAAGATCTCATGAAACGCTTCCCAAATGATAATGACCGCGACAAATATGTCAAGGAGAACATTTGGCCCGATGGCAAGATGCCTTATGTGCAAGAGAATCAAGGCACTCCCTACATCGAATGGCACATCCCCGCCAACCTCAAGACGAAAGCCATTCAAATCATCTATTCTGGTGGCAGCTACATGGGAAACAGTCCTGACGGTTTCGAAGTGGCTCCAGCTCGCAGATACCTGAACAGCCTCGGTATGGCAGTAGTGACAATGCGCTACCGTACCCCTCGACCAGCTCCTGAGACAGGGTTAAAGAAGCACATCTCTGCTTGGCAAGACTTGCAACGAGCCATCAGAATAGTCAAAAGCAAAGCGGCTGATTATGGCCTCGATCCAGATAATATCGGCATCATGGGTAGTAGTGCTGGCGGTCATCTCACACTCATGGGTGTCACCTCTTCTGTGCAACAGGCTTATCTTCCAGTCGATGATCTCGACAAACTGCCTTGCAATGTGCAATGGGGCATTGGCATTTATCCCGCTTATGCTTTGACAGACGGAGCAGAGGAGAATAATACAACAAGCGGAACTGACGACAATGCCGTTCTTGTTCCTGAGTTTAATTTCGACCTCAAGACCGCCCCGATGCTCTTTGTTCATGGCGATAAAGACGGTTGGGCGGCTATGAATTCCGTCAAGACTTGGGAGAAGATGCGAGCCATGGGCATTCAGAGCGAGCTCCATATCCTTGCCACACGCGATCATTGCTTCCAAAGGACAGCTTCCCCAGGTACAGGAAGTTACACCTATCTCGAACGAATCAGCGAGTTTCTGAAAGAAATGAAGAAGCTATAATGGTGCAGATGATATTTGTGGAATAAACGTTGAAGATGCTATTGCTTGGCTTGAAAAGCAGAATATAACAACACACTGAAAATGTGTTAGTTATATTATACAATACTTTACTCTCAATAGAAGGGCTCTTTAATGCGATTAAAGAGCCTTTTATCTTGCATTAGAAAGCCTCTTTAACGCCATTAAAGAGGCTCTTAATTAAATGCATGTGAATCAATATATTACATAAATGATAAATTTCTCCTACGCAAATAATCCTTTTATTTACCGACACAGAAAATAACTTCTTCGGTTTTTCTTCGCCGTTTTTATAAATAATGATTACCTTTGTAGGTTGAAATAAAATATTTTTCTACTTACTATGTCATTAAAATGTGGTATTGTAGGTTTACCCAATGTTGGTAAATCAACTCTTTTCAATTGTCTGTCGAGCGCCAAAGCGCAGGCAGCGAATTTCCCTTTCTGCACGATAGAACCCAATGTGGGCGTTATCACCGTTCCCGATGAGCGCCTCACTCGTCTTGCTGAGTTGGTGCATCCCGGCCGTATAGTGCCTGCCACTTGCGAAATAGTCGATATTGCTGGACTTGTGAAAGGTGCTTCGAAAGGTGAAGGACTGGGAAATAAATTTCTTGGAAACATCCGCGAGACAGATGCCATAATCCACGTGTTGCGCTGCTTCGACGACGATAATGTTGTCCGCGAGGGTGGGGCAGTGGTCGATCCTGTGGCTGACAAAGAAATAATAGATACCGAACTGCAACTGAAAGACCTCGAAACCATTGAAGGTCAGATGGCTAAGGTGCAGAAGACGGCAGCAGCCGGCAATAAGGATGCAAAGGTATTGCTCGGTGTGCTTGAGGCTTACAAGGAAGTGCTCGACAAGGGACAAAATGCCCGCAGCGTGAGTTTCGAGTCGAAGGAAGAGCAGAAGATGGCTCACGATCTTTTCCTTCTCACGGCAAAACCCGTGCTCTATGTGTGCAACGTCGATGAACAGTCGGCTAAAGATGGTAACGATTATTCAAAGAAGATTGAGCAGATAGCAGCCGAAGAAGGTGCCGAGGCAATGATTATAGCCGCCAAAACAGAGGAAGATATTGCTTCACTCGACACTTACGAAGACAAGATGATGTTCCTCGAAGAACTCGGACTCGAGGAGAGTGGCGTGAACCGTCTTATAAAGAAAGCCTATTCGTTGCTTAATCTCGAGACTTTCATCACTGCCGGCGATATGGAAGTGAAGGCTTGGACATACCGCAAGGGATGGAAGGCTCCGCAATGTGCTGGTGTCATTCACACCGATTTCGAAAAAGGATTCATCCGTGCCGAGGTTATCAAATACGACGACTACATACGCTATGGCTCAGAAGCAGCTGTGAAGGAAGCTGGTAAAATGGGTATCGAAGGTAAAGACTATGTGGTGCAAGACGGCGACATAATGCACTTCCGATTCAATGTTTAATTTGCACTGTGAACAATAAATTATGAACTATGCACTGTTATTTATAAACTGGAATCCCAATCTTGAGATTATAAGGTTTGGAAATTTCGCCCTCAGGTGGTACTCTATGTGTTGGCTTGTGGGACTGGCACTGGCTTATTTCATTGTGCGCTATCTTTTTTATTCACAGAATATTGCCATTAGAAAGGTAAAAGGCATTGGCAGAACACCTGACAAGGAAATCGATGTGTTCGAGCCTTTGTTCATTTACTGTTTCCTCGGTATTCTCGTTGGTGCGCGTCTCGGACATTGTCTCTTCTATGAACCAGGTTATTTCCTCTCGTCAGGAAAGCACATTGTTGAGATGTTTCTGCCTATTCGTTTCCTATCAGATGGTAGTTGGAAATTCACTGGTTACGAAGGACTTGCCAGTCATGGTGGCACCCTTGGATTGATGATAGCACTTTGGCTTTATGTACGTTGGTCGAAACTTAGTATCTGGACAGTGCTCGATAATATAGCTATCGCTACACCTGTTACAGCATGCTTCATCCGTTTGGGTAATCTAATGAACTCCGAAATAATAGGAAAGGTGACTGATGTGCCTTGGGCATTTATCTTTGAGCGTGTAGATATGATGCCTCGACATCCGGGACAACTTTATGAAGCCATCGCTTATGCTATTTTCTTCCCTATAATGTGGTTTACATATAAGAAGAGTCTGAAACCGGCAAACGATGTTAATACATCGAGAGTGAAGCACGTAGGTAGTGGCTTCTACTTCGGACTTGTGCTCACACTTATATTCACCTTCCGTTTCTTCATCGAATATACTAAAGACATTCAGGTGAGTTTCGAACAAGGAATGCCATTCAATATGGGACAGTTGCTTTCTATTCCATTCATTGTTATTGGCGTTGCTTGTATGATGGGTGGCAAATGGATGAAAAGACTCGAATAGTTTTTCGGGTCTTTTGCTTTACTATGCTATACTTCAAAATATAAAACTTTCGTTTTTATTTTGCTCTCCGCTCAATTTGCATTATCTTTGTAAAAAAATATATCGAATATGAAATTTACTGAAAACGCAAACAAAATCTTCAGTCAGGCGATTGAGGATTATCACGTGAGAGACAATGTGGATGCTCCCATCAACAACCGCTACGACAAGGAGTCGGTGATAGAGAACAGGTTGTACTTGAAGTGCTGGATAGACACTGTGCAATGGCATCTTGAGGATATCATTCGCGACCCTCAGATTGACCCGGTGGAGGCGCTGGGCATTAAGCGCCGCATAGATGTATCCAACCAAGATCGTACAGATTTGGTTGAACAGATTGACTCTTACTTCCGCCAAAAATATTGCGACGTGAAGGTTCTCCCCGATGCTACTATCAATACGGAGAGTCCGGCATGGGCTATCGACCGGCTTTCTATTCTTGCACTTAAAATATATCACATGCGCGAGCAGACACTGCGCACCGATGCAACGGAAGAACATAAGGAAAAATGCCGCGGCAAACTCTCTGTGCTGCTCGAACAGCAGAAAGATCTCTCTACTGCCATCGATCAGCTGCTCGACGATATAGAAGCAGGACGGAAATATATGAAGGTGTACCGCCAGATGAAGATGTATAATGATCCTTCAACTAATCCGGTGCTGTACGGGAAATAGTTTTTAGTTTTTTATTTTTCAGTTTTCATTTTTCAGTTTTGGGGGAGAATATTCTCATAATTCGTCTTTCTGCCATCGGGGATGTTGCAATGACTGTTCCGGTGGTTTATTCTTTGGCCCGCAGCTATCCTTCTCTGCGTATATCGGTACTTAGCCGGCCGTATGCGAGGGCTTTCTTCGAGGGCATTGCCGATAATGTGAGTTTCATCGAGGCCGACCTTAAGGGCAGGCATGCGGGGTTCCGGGGTCTTAACAGGCTGTATGCTGAACTGAGGAAGGAGGGATTCACTGCCGTGGCCGATATGCACGATGTGCTGCGCACTAAGTTTCTGCGCCTGCGCTTCGGCATTGATGCTGTGAAGATGGCTGTTATAGACAAGCACAGGAGGGAGAAACGGCTTCTTACGAGAAAGAAAAATAAGGTGATGAGAGAGTTGCCTTCGTCGTTCGAAAACTATCGTGATGTGCTGCGCAGACTGGGATATGAGTTTGAGGTGAAGTTTAATTCCATCTACGAAGGGAGAAATTTCTGCTACGAAAATATTTACAATATTGTAGGCGAGAAGAGGGGCAGATGGATTGGTGTGGCTCCTTTTGCTAATCATCAGGGGAAGATTTATCCTTTGGAAAGGATGAGGAATGTGGTAAATAAACTTTCGGAGGGTATTCCTGGTGTAAAGATTTTTCTTTTCGGTGGTGGTAAAGACGAGATGGATGTATTCAATGCTTGGCAAAGGGATATTCCCGGTGTTGTGAATGCTTCTGCTCTCTTGGGAGGGCTGAGAGGCGAGATGCTTCTTATGAGCAAGCTCGACGTTATGCTCTCTATGGACAGTGCTAATGCCCATATTGCATCGCTTGTTGGCACGAGGGTTGTCAGCCTCTGGGGTGCTACTCATCCTTTTGCCGGCTTCAGGTCGTGGAACATCAGCGAGGATGATATCATTCAGCGCTGTCTGCCGTGCCGGCCTTGCTCGGTGTATGGTAATAAAAAGTGCATGAGAGGCGACTATGAGTGTCTTAATATTGATGATAATATCATTGTGGATAAAATTGTTAATAGTTTTAAGTTTTAGGTTTTAACTTTTAGGTTTTGAGTTTTTGGCTTTATTTATTTATGAGGTTATCAACATATAATATATATTTTTTTTATTTACAATATATTGAATATAAGTGAATTATAAAATTTAATTATATTTATCAACACTATAAACATCCTTTGTTTTTGTTGATATTTTTCATTTTAAAAAAGAAAGGTAAAAATAAAAAAGTTGGTTGAAAATGGTGAAAAAAGAGGATATTCGGTTAGATAGTGAAGAATTGAAGAGAGAGATACGCCGTATGTTGGAGGCAAAGAGGGGAGTATTGCTTGCGCATTATTATACTATTGGTGACATACAGAACATAGCCGACTTTGTTGGTGACTCTCTTGCCCTTGCCCGTAAGGCTGCTGCTACCGATGCTGAGGTGATAGTGATGTGTGGTGTTCATTTCATGGCAGAAACTTGCAAGATTCTTTCTCCTGAGAAGACGGTGCTTTGTCCTGACCTCAACGCCGGATGTTCGCTGGCCGACTCGTGCAGTGCAGAGGATCTGAAGAAATTCAAGGATGAACATCCTGGATATAAGGTAGTGAGCTATGTAAACACCACTGCGGCGGTGAAGGCACTCACCGATGTGGTGGTCACCTCGGGCAATGCTAAGAAGATAATAGACAGCTTCCCAAAGGATGAGAAGATTATCTTCGGTCCCGACTATAATCTCGGCAGTTACATAAACAGTTTTACTGGTAGGGATATGCTCCTATGGAATGGCGGCTGCCATGTTCATGAGCGTTTCTCTGTTGGCGAGATAAAGAAACTGAAGAAGGCACATCCCGAAGCTGTAGTTATGGCCCATCTGGAATGTAAAGCCCCTGTGTTGGCATTGGCCGATGTGGTGGGATCGACAGCGGTGATGCTTAAATATGCCCAGGAGAGCGAGAAGAAAGAGTTTATAGTAGCCACTGAGGCAGGCATCCTCCACGAGATGGAGCGCACGTGCAGCGGAAAGAGGTTCTATCCCGTTCCGCCCGAAGTTAGCGAGGGTGGGGTAGGATGCTCGTGCAACGAGTGCCAGTATATGAAGATGAACACTCTCGAGAAAGTGTATAATTGTCTTCTCACTGGCGGTCCTACCATTGAGGTTGAGGAAGAAATAAGAGAAAAGGCGGTGAAATCGATAGAAAGAATGTTGGAGCTTAGTTAGTTGAAAGTTGATAGTAATATTTAATAGTTCCTCTCCCCAGTGAGGGGTAAGAGTTGAATTTTATATTTTTACAATTATAATGAAGGTATTGATAACAGGTGGTAGTGGTTTCATTGGCAGTCATATAGTAGATGAAGCCTTACGGAGAGACATGGAGGTGTGGGTAGCGGTGAGGAAAAGTACATCTCGGCGTTATCTCCAGGACAGCCGTATCAACTTCATTGAGATAAATATCAACTCTGCCGACGATGTATATAAAAAGCTGTACAGCCTGTCGTTCGACTATGTTGTTCATGCTGCAGGGGTGACAAAGTGTGCTGATGAGAATGATTTTTTCCGTATAAACACCGAGGGAACCCGGCAACTTACGGAAGGAATACTGCGTAGCGGGATGAAGGTGAGGAAATTTGTCTATCTCAGTTCGCTGAGTGTGTATGGTGCCATTCATGAGGAGCAGCCTTACGTGCCAATAAAGGAGGAAGACCATCCGCAGCCAAATACAAAATACGGAGAGAGTAAACTGCTGGCAGAGAAATATTTGGATAGTATAAGTGGTAAACTACCCGTAGTAATATTGCGCCCCACGGGAGTGTATGGCCCACGAGAGAAAGACTATTTAATGATGGCTAAATCTATAAAAAATCATGTAGATTTCTCTGTAGGCTACAAGCGTCAGGACATTACGTTCGTGTATGTAAAAGATGTAGTAAAAGCTGTATTTCTTGCCTTGGAAAGAGGGGAGAGTGGGCGGAAGTATTTTCTTTCCGATGGCAATGTCTATCAGTCGACGACCTTCAGCAACCTTATCCGTGAGGAGCTGGGCCATCCTTGGTGGATACGCATCAAGTCGCCGCTGTTTCTGCTGAAGATAATAACGACGATAGGTGAGTGGACAGGGCGTATCACTGGTAAGGTGACAGCACTTAACAATGATAAATACAATATACTCAGTCAGCGTAACTGGCAGTGTGACATCACTCCGGCAGTGAAGGAACTGGGATACAGTCCAGAGTATAACCTGCAGCGAGGAGTGAAAGAAACAATAGAGTGGTATAAGGAAAATAAATGGCTGTGATGGAATGCATAATCTATAATGCATAATTCATAATGAAGAGATGAAAAGAATTTTATCAGAAAAAGGCAGGAAGACGGGATTGTTGTCATTTGAGTGGGTGATGATAGTCTATGCCTTCATCACTTCAATATTCATACTCTTTGCCTGGCAAAAACTTGATGATCCGTCGGCATTACTGTTAAAGAGATTTGTGCCGGTGGTGATAACATTAATGCTGGGAATAATAGGAAAGAAGTATGAATTTAAGTTGATAGGCATATTGCGTATACTATTCCAGTTGTATATGCTTGTGTGGTGGTATCCCGACACTTACGAACTCAACAAGGCCATACCCAACCTCGACCATATCTTTGCATCGGCCGAGCAGTGGATATTTGGCTGTCAGCCTGCCCTGACATTCTGTACCTCCTATCCACAGCCCTTCATAAGCGAGGCAATGAGTTTCGGCTACTTCGTTTATTATCCCCTGATAGTCTACACCGCCTTTTATTATTTTGTAAAAAGAAAAGAAGAAATAGAGAAAGTGATGTTCATCATCATGGGATCGTTCTTTGCTTACTATCTGATATTCGATTTTCTCCCTGTTGTAGGTCCCACGTTCTATTATAAAGCAGTGGGTTTGGAGCGCATAGTCGAAGGAGTATTCCCTGCCATGGGCGATTATTTCACCACTCACACCGATTGTATGACCACACCTGGCTACACCGACGGAGTGTTCTATCAACTTGTAGAAGGAGCAAAGGCAGCAGGCGAACGACCTACAGCCGCCTTCCCCAGCTCACACGTAGGAATAGCAACCATATGTATGCTACTGTTATACAGACTGAAAAACAAAACATCTTTCTTACTATTCATAATACCCTATATACTCCTTTCGATGGCAACAGTGTATATACAAGCCCACTACGTGATCGACGCCATTGCAGGACTAATAACAGGAATAGTATTCTATTATTTATTTATGAAGTGGAGTAAAAGTACCTTCATACTCTCCCCGGAGTTTTAAGTTTTGAGTTTTAAGTTTTAAGTTTTCAGTATTTATTTTTCCAAAATGAAACATTTATACATAGAGACATACGGTTGTCAGATGAACGTTGCCGACTCCGAGGTTGTTGCATCGATAATGAAGATGGCCGACTACGAAGTATGCAACAGCATCGACGAGGCTGATGCTATATTCATAAATACATGTTCGGTGCGCGAGAATGCCGAGAATAAGATATACAACCGTCTCGATACCCTCAACGCCGAACGGCGTAAGGGCCGGAAACTTATCATAGGTATCCTCGGCTGCATGGCAGAGCGCGTGAAGAGCGACCTCATAGAGAACCATCATGCCGACCTCGTTGCCGGACCCGATGCCTATCTGCGGCTGCCAGAACTCATTGCTCAGGTGGAAGTGGGCGGTAAGGCCATCGACGTCGAACTCTCTACAACAGAGACCTATAGCAATATCCTTCCCACGCGAATATCGGCCGGAGGAGTGAGCGGATACGTAAGTATAATGCGCGGATGCAACAACTTCTGCCACTACTGTATAGTGCCCTACACCCGTGGCCGTGAACGGTCGCGCGACGTGGAGAGCATATTGAGAGAAGTAGACGATCTCCGCGAAAGAAACTTCAAGGAAGTGACGCTGCTCGGACAGAACGTTAACAGCTATCACTTCGGCAACACCACCTTCCCCCAGCTCCTCCGCATGGTAGCAGAGCAGGCACCGGGGATGCGCATCCGATTCACCACCTCCCATCCTAAAGACATGAGCGACGAGACGCTGCACGTAATAGCCGACATGCCAAACGTATGCCGCCACATCCACCTCCCCGTACAGAGTGGAAGCAACAAGATACTCCGACTCATGAACCGCAAGTACACCCGTGAATGGTACCTCGACCGCGTCGATGCCATAAGACGCATAATACCCGACTGCGGGCTGTCTACCGACATCTTCGTAGGTTACCATGATGAGACGGAGGAAGACCATCAACTATCGCTTAGTCTGATGCGTGAGGTGGGCTACGACTCTGCTTTTATGTTCAAATATAGCGAGCGCCCCGGCACCTATGCCTCCCGCCATCTGCCCGACAACGTACCCGAAGAAGAAAAGCTGCGCAGGCTGAACGAACTCATACAACTACAGACAGAGCAGTCACGGGTAGCCAATCGTCGCGATGAAGGCCGCCAGTTCGACATCCTCATAGAAGGCTACAGCCGTCGCAGCCGCCAACAGATGTGCGGAAGAACGGAGCAGAACAAGATGGTGATAGTAGATAAAGGCAATCATCACATCGGCGACACGGTAAGAGTAAGAATCACCGGCTCCACAAGTGCAACCCTCTTCGGAGAGGAAATAAGCCAATAAAGATATACAATATCGACAGTCGGCAAGAGTACATGGGCCATGTACTGCGAGTACAAAGCCTTTGTACTGTGAGTACAACGTTCATGTACTGCAAGTACAAGAACCATGTACTGTAGCAGAAAACAAAAGCAAGCAAACTAAAGAAAACTTGTCGCTGGTCAAGATATATATGTTAAAAAGTAAAGAAAAGGTGATAAAAATTTGTTTATATGATAAAAATATCTATTTTTGCTGACAAATTGTTGGTTTTTAGTTATTTTTATTATCAAAAAGGAAAATGGAAAAGATAGACAAACTCGACCGTCAGATATTGAACATAATATCTCGCAACGCGCGCATTCCGTTTAAGGATGTTGCCGAGGTATGTGGTGTATCACGAGCTGCAATCCATCAACGTGTGGCACGGCTGATAGAGGATGGTGTGATAACAGGAAGCGGGTTCTATGTAAATGCAAAAAGCATAGGCTATACAACGTGTACCTATGTGGGACTGAACCTTGAACGCGGAAATATGTATAAGGAGGTGATAAAGGAACTTGAGAGGATTCCGGAGATAGTGGAATGTCATTACACAACCGGGCCCTATACAATGTTGGCGAAGGTGTATGCCCGCGATAATGAGCATCTGATGGACCTTCTCAACAATCATATACAGTCTGTCAAGGGTATAGTGTCGACGGAGACGCTCATATCCCTTGAACAAGGCATCCGCAGGGAACTGCCCGTAGGAGCGGAAGAGTAGGGGGAAAGTTGAAAACTTCATGGAGTGAAACGACATAAAACTGAAAAAAGAAAACTCAAAACTTAAAACTAAAAACTCAAAACTTAAAACTGAAAACTATGATTAACTCTCCACTCTCCCGTCCCGTAGTGGGCATCACCTCCAACTATTCCGACGGTGATGCTACGCTGCGCGAACGCTATTACAAGCAGGTAGAGGCGGCAGGAGGCACTCCGGTGATTATTCCACCGCTGAAGAACGAGGAGGTGATAACCACCACTCTCGACCATATCGACGCCCTTCTGCTCACCGGAGGCGGCGATATCGACCCGCGGCTGTCGGGAGAAGAGCCGTCGCCGCTGCTCGGAGAGATAAATGAGGAGCGCGATATACCCGAACTCACCATCACGCGGATGGCCTTCCAGCGCCAGATGCCGATAATGGGGATATGCCGTGGCGTGCAGACCATCGTGACAGCCCTGGGCGGACACGTGGCGCAGGACATCTCGCTGGTGGAGGGATGGAAGAGCACAATGGGTATCGTCCACTCGCAGAAGGAGGAGCGAGAGGTGAAGACTCATGAGGTGAGGATAGTGGATGGCACCGTGCTGAGGAGTATCTATCCCGCGGAAAAGCTTCTTGTGAACTCGTTCCATCATCAGGCCGTCGACGACTGCGGAAAGCATCTGCGTGTGTCGGCAGTGAGCGAAGACGGGCTGGTGGAGGCTGTGGAGAGCTGTGAGTGGAAGAGTGTGCTTGGGGTGCAGTGGCATCCGGAGTGGCTGGGAGAAGAAGGCAGACGGCTCTTTGAGTGGCTCGTAGAGAGAGCAAAGATTTTCTCAGAGGCAAGCAGGCTGCACGATAATATAATCACCCTCGACAGCCATTGCGACACACCGATGTTCTTCTCGCAGAATATTGATTTCGGCAGCCGCGACAGCCGTATATTGGTCGACCTCCCGAAAATGAAAGACGGTCGGCTCGATGCCACGACAATGGTGTGCTACCTGCCGCAGCCAAAGGCGGGGGAGACGTTTCAGGAGAAGGTACCGTTCAGTGTAGACGGTCCGAAAGCATACGCCGACCTGATCTTCGACAAGATAGAGAGCATCGTAGAAAGATACGGTGACAGGGTGGCATTTGCCCGTTGCCGCGAAGATGTGATAAAGAACAAGCTCGCCGGAAAGAAGTCTTTCATGATTGGTATAGAAAACGGCCTCGCCATAGAAGACGATATAAGCAACGTGGAGCATTTTGCACAGCGCGGAATAGTTTATATCACGCTCTGTCACAATGGCGACAATCAGATATGTGATTCTGCACGTGGCAGCAATACCCACGGCGGTGTGAGCGAGTTCGGCGCGAAGGTGATAGCAGAGATGAACCGCCTCGGTGTGGCTGTCGACCTGTCGCACGGCGCCGAGAGCAGTTTCTACGACGCGCTGGAGATAAGCCGAAGTCCGATCGTGTGCAGTCATAGCTGCTGCCGAAGCATCTGCGATGTGCCCCGAAACCTTACCGACGACCAGATGAAGGCACTGGCTCAGCACGACGGAGTGATGCAGGTGACGCTATATCATGGCTTCCTAAAAAATGATGGCGAGGCGTCGATACGCGATGCTATAGACCATCTCAACCATGCTGTCGACGTGATGGGAATAGACCATGTGGGCCTCGGGTCCGACTTCGACGGCGACGGTGGCGTGGCTGGAATAGCCGATGCGTCGGAGATGATAAACTTCACAATAAAGCTGCTCGAACAGCGTTATAGCTACGAAGATATACGCAAGATTTGGGGAGAAAACTGGTTCCGCGTAGTGGGACGATGAATCAGCTGCCGAAGAATATGAACTTTTTAGCGATGTAATGAAAAGAAAAAAAACAATACTCGTTTTGATAACCTCAATTATTATCATTGCCGCCCTTGCTCTTGGGCCGGCGAAGTCGTTGTGGCAACCGAAGAATACGGCTGTGGAGGCGAAGAAGGGTGGGGGAGAAAGCGGTTTTACGACCACCCTGCAGTTTGATGCCGACTCGGCTTACGCCTTCACAGCGGCGCAGTGTGAGTTTGGTCCGCGCAGCATGAACAGCGAAGGGCACGAGAAGTGTAAGCAGTGGATCATTGGAAAGTTTAGTGGTTACGGCTGCGAGGTGATGACCCAGCAGGCCGATCTGCGCGGTTACGATGGCACCACGCTGAAGAGCACCAACATCATAGCCCGCCATCAGCCGGAGAGGGAAAGACGCATCATGCTCTGTGCACACTGGGACAGCCGGCCGTGGGCAGACAACGACCCCAATCCCGACAACTGGCACAAGCCCATCCTGGCAGCCAACGACGCAGCATCGGGAGTGGCAGTGATGATCGAAATAGCACGCCTTCTGCAGAACGATACTACCCTCAGCGTGGGCATCGACTTCGTGTGCTTCGACGCAGAGGACTGGGGTACTCCGCAGTGGGAAGAGAACCAGCAAGGCAGTTCGGAATCGTGGGCACTCGGAGCTCAGTATTTTGCCCAGAACATGCCGTTGCCCATCACACCGCAGTATGCCATACTGCTCGACATGGTGGGGGGAGAAAGCGCCACATTCTACCGTGAAATGTTCTCGCTGAAATATGCCCGCGACGTGGTCGACAGGATATGGACAGCATCGCGTGAGGTAGGGCAGAGTTCGTTCTTTGTATACGAGGATGGTGGTGCTATAACCGACGACCACATCCCTCTTAACACCATAGCACGCATACCGACGGCCGACATCATACCCTATCATCCCAACTGCCGCGAGAGTTCGTTCGGCGCAACGTGGCATACCATTGCCGACAATATGGACAACATTAGCCGCAACACGCTGAATGCCGTCGGACAGACAGTTCTGCAAGTTCTCGCAAAAGAGTGACACGTAGCACACTTCCACCGCAGATAGCTTTTCAATTTATCACAGAAACCAGAATTATAACCACAGATTCCGCAGATTAAACAGATTTTTTAAAGAGAAAAGGAGTATAGAAAAGGATTTCACAGATTGTTCTATGTATGAATCTGTGAAATCCTTTTTTATATACTTTCTCTATAAGAAAAAATCTGTTTAATCTGTGAAATCTGTGGTAGAAAAAAATGAAATCTGTGGTAGAAAAAAAATCAGTAGTAGGAGTAAATATAATCTGTGAAATCCTTTTTTGTATTCTCACTCTCTTAGAAAAAAATCCGTTTAATCTGTGAACCAACGGTCACCGTGCGGAACGTAAGGTAAATCCGTGGTAAAATAAAATGAAATCTGTGGTTTAAAAAAACTCAATCTGTGGTATGAGAAAGAATTCAGCGGTTATATCTGTCCAGCCTCCACCTGCAATACGATTTTCTCTATTTCTTTGTCATCGTCGTCAGGGTCGTATTTCTTCGTCAGGCTGGCACCGTAGGCCCACGCGAAGGCCTGCCAGAACCCAGCACGTATGGGACCCATGAAAGCGTTGATGAGATTGTAGGACGACGAGTTACACTCGCGGTAGACGAGTTTTATAAGCAGTTTTCCTTGCTTGAAACTGAGCTTCCTCATTCTCGGACCATACTCCTCTTTCAGACTCTTCTCCACATATTTCATGTGCTCCTTGCGTGCTTTTTTGTCGGGGAGCGTCTGCAGATATTCGTATGTCTCTACAACCATTTGCCTCACCTCCTTCGCTATGGGTAGCACCTTCTTCACGTTTGCCACGTCGCGGTTGTATTTCCGCTGCTGCCTGAATGTCTTGAACTTCCTCTCTGGATAGACGTAGATTCGGTTAAGTTCTACGTACATCACGCTGTCGCCGTCGAGAAGAGCCTTGCCAACCTTTATCATCGGGTCGAACGAGGTTTTGCTCAAGCGTGCTTCCTCGGCGCTGCTCATCTCGTCGAGTGGACCTTCCGTCTGAGCTGTAACAACCTGTACAACAGAGAGAAAGGCAAGGAAAAAAATGATGCTACGTTTCAATATATCAGTCTGCGCTATCGGCTTTATCTATTCTGAACAACTTATCGCTCGGGCGTATCTTCCCTGGAACGGCGATAGACACCCGAGTGCCTTTCTTTGCTTCGCTCACGGGACCGTGGTCGCCGTGCACCTCGGTGGGGGTGACATAGACGACTCCCGTTGTCGGGCCAGTGATGAGCATCTTGTCGCCGGGCTTGAACGTTGAGGCTTCCACGGTGAACTCCGCCACGCCGAGACGGGAGAAATATTTCACTCCACGCCCCACGTAGACCTTCCTCTCCGTGGCCATCGAACCGTAGTGGTCGTTCCACTCGCCGAGCGTCTGCCCCTGATAGTAGCCATCCCAGAACCCACGGTTGAACACCCGTGCCAGACGCTCGTCCCACTCGTCTTTCCGCGCCTCGGTGAATATTCCGTCGCATACGGCATTGATAGCCTCGCGGTAGCATTTCACCACCGTGTAGACATACTCCGGACCACGTGCACGGCCTTCAATCTTGAACACCCTCACGCCGCTCTCCATCATGCGGTCGATAAAGCGGATGGTCTTCAGATCCTTCGGGCTCATGATATATTTATTGTCTATCTCCAGCTGAGTGCCCGTCTCGTTGTCGGTCACCGTGTACGACCGCCGGCATATCTGCATACACTCGCCGCGGTTGGCTGAGCGACCGGTGTTCTGCAGGCTCATGTAGCATTTCCCCGAGATGGCCATACAGAGTGCGCCGTGGCAGAACATCTCTATCCTCACCAGCTCTCCCGAAGGACCTTTTATCCCTTGCTCCACTATCTGGCGGTAGATCTCCGCCACCTGCTCCATCCTCAGCTCTCGCGCCAGTACGACAACATCGGCAAACTGAGCGTAGAAGCGCAGTGCCTCCACGTTGGATATGTTCAGCTGCGTGCTCAGGTGCACCTCCACCCCGCGCTGCCGGCAATAGGTCATCACCGCCACGTCACTCGCTATCACCGCACTGATGCCCGCCTCGGCAGCAGCATCGATGATCTCGTGCATAGTGGCCATGTCCTCGCCGTAGATAATGGTGTTCACCGTCAGGTACGACTTCATCCCATGGTCAAGGCATGTCTGTGCAATCTCGCGCAGGTCGTCGATACTGAAGTGATTGGCCGAGTGAGAACGCATGTTCAGCTTCTCCACACCAAAGTATATGCTGTCGGCACCCGCCTGGATAGCAGCCGCCAAACTCTCACGCGACCCCACAGGAGCCATTATCTCAAAGTCGTTCTTGTTCATTCTTATAAATTATGCCTACGCCGTCGACAGTGATCGACGGAAGAAAATCATTCAAGCGCAAAATTAATCACTTCCGAGCAGATATGCAAATCCCGCGCATCTATTTTTTTACCCCCAAAAATCTACAAAAATAAGTCAGAAATGTTTTATGAACGATTCGTATTCAATTGGCTGGCTTCACCCCTACCATCGCCAACCATCGACCAACCATCCTTTTTTCCCATTTTCCATTAATTAGTAGGGATGGGCTTTATGCCCATCAGCAAGCACACATCTTGTTATATTTGCCCGCGATTAGCTGACGGGCATGAAGCCCGTCCCTACAAAGCCCCCAACTAACATCCACCAAAGGGGG